>NZ_JAGGOW010000195.1 GCF_018614135.1 Streptomyces sp. ISL-66 | reverse complement strand
ACTGACGGCCGGTCCGCTACGGGTGCTCATGGGCCGCGCCGGACCCCGTACGTACGAGAGCCCGCGCCCCGGGACAGCGGGCGCGGGCTCTCGTACGTACGGCATGAGCGGGAGGCGTCAGTGGGCGGCGGCGCCCTGGGCGAGCCCGAGGGCCGCGGAGTACTGCGCGACGGCGAGCTTGCCGAGCGCGGGGTAGGCGCCGAGCACGTCGGCGGCGCTGCACCCGGCCTCCTTGCAGGCGGTGTCGAGCAGGCCCTCGGCGGCCTCCGGGCCGATCAGGTAAGGCGCCAGCGCGAGCTGGGTCGAGCCCTCGCGGCGCAGCTGGTCGGCGGTCGCGGCCACCGAGCCCTCCTCGTCCAGCGCGGCGGCCATGACCGGCACCGCGAGGCGGGCGGCCAGCAGCATGCCGGTGATCCCGGCGGCCTTGACGGCCTCCTCGCCACCGGTGGTGGCCAGGACGATGCCGTCGGCGGCCGTGGTCACGCTGAACAGCCTGGCCCGGTCGGCGCGGGCGAGCCCGGCCTCGGACAGCCGGACGTGCAGGCCTTCGGCGAGCAGCGGGTGCGGGCCGAGCGCGTCGGCCAGCTCGGCGGCGGCGGAGGAGTCCATCAGGGCCTGGCGCACGCGGCGCAGCAGGTCCCCGTCGGGGCCGGCCAGCAGGGGCACCACCACGGCGTCGGGGCCGGTCGGCGCGGGCGCCTCGTGCCCGGCGGCGCGGGCGAACTCCGCGCGCGCGGCGCGGTCCTGCGCGACGGCGGTCAGCACGCCCGACAGGGACGGGAACTCGGTGGCGTCGTCACCGTCGAGGAATCCGACGCGCGCGTCCAGGCCGGGCAGCTCGGAGCGGCCGATGCTGAGGATTTCTTCCGCGAGCCCCCGCGAGGCGGCCGAGGGGGCACCGGGCACGGCGAGTACCAGCGCGGGCGCGCCCTCGGGCGCCACCGCGGGCTCGGGCCGGCGGTGCCGTCCGGTCTGGCGGGGTCGCGGCATTCGTACGGGCAGGCCATTTGCGGGCCCAGTGGGGGAGCTCATGGCGCCGCATGCTACTGGCTCATCGGAACCGGGTGTTCGGGCAGGGCCTTTCCGGGCGGCATCTGTCCGTATTTATCCACGGAATGTCATACACGGTTCAACCGATCGGTCGGCCCGGCCCGTCGCGTGCCCCAAGGCCCCCGCGCGCGCCCTCAGGCCTTCGCCCCGCGGCCGCGCAGCCCGAAGCCGACCAGGACCGCGGCCGAGACGAGGATCACCGCGTCGATCACCAGAACCGTACGCACGCCGTCGGACAACGATGCCCGGGTGGTGGCCAGGACGCCGAGCAGCGGGATCCCGACCGTGATGCCGACCTGCTGGGTGGTGGTCACCAGGCCCGTCGCCAGGCCCTGCTCCTCATCGGGCACACCGCTCGTCACGGTCAGGCCGTACGAGATGATCGCGCCGAGGTGGCACATGCTGGCCAGCGATACGGCGACGGTCGCCACCAGCGCGCCCGACCCGGAGCCGACGGTGACCAGCATCGCGGTCAACACGCCCTGGCCCAGCAGCGATCCGACCAGCGTCCGGCGGGCGCCGAAGCGGCCGATGGCCCGCGGGGCGCACGAGCCGGCGACCACCGACGCGATGCCCTGCACGCCGAAGACCAGGCCGGTCCGGAAGGAGGACAGGTGCAGGGTCTCCTGGAGGTGCAGGGTCAGTACGAAGACGACCGTCGACATCATCGAGAAGGTGACCAGTCCGCCGATGTTGCCCCAGGCCACCGTGGACCGCTTGAGCATGGGCAGCGAAACCAGGGGCGACGCGGACCTCGACTCCACGACGGCGAACGCGACGAGCAGGGCCAGTCCGGCGGCCAGCGCGCCCAGGACGTCCCACCCGCCGAAGCCGCGCTGGGCGGCCGTGGACAGGGAGTAGATCAGCGCGAGCAGCCCGCCGGTGACGGTCACCGCCCCCGGCACGTCCAGGCGGGGCCGCCCGGCGGTGCGCGACTCGGGAATCAGCCCGGGCGCCAGGGCGAGCACGACGACGGCGGCGACGGCGAGGAGCCCCATCGTGGAACGCCAGCCCAGGGTGTCGGTCATGACACCGCCGAGGACCATGCCGACCGTGAAGCCTAGGGACAGCAGGGTTCCGGAGATGCCGAGCGCCTTGTCGCGCAGCGGGCCCTCGGGGAAGGTCGTGGTCAGCAGGGACATGCCGGTCGGCACGATGACCGCCGCGCCCAGGCCCTGCAGGGCGCGCCCGGTCAGGAAGGACGCCGGGTCCCAGGCGAGGGTGGCCAGCAGCGAGGCGGAGCCGAAGAGGGCCAGGCCGGTCAGGAACAGCCTCTTGCGTCCGTACAGGTCGGCGATCCGGCCGAAGAGGAGCAGGAAGCCGCCGGAGGGCAGTGCGAAGGCGGTGATCGCCCACTGGAGTGCGGACCGGCCGAGGCCCAGGTCCTCGCCGAGCACCGGCAGGGCCACGTTCAGTACGGAGAAGTCGAGCGCCACCATGAACTGGGCGGCGCAGAGCACGAAGAGGACCAGTGCGGCCCGGCCGGTGAGCCGGTCGCCCGCGGGGGCCGCCGGACCGGACGGGGTGACCGTGGTCTGTGTGTCGATCGTCATGCCCACACACTCACGGTCGGGGAATCTCCGTGGGGAGTGTGAACTTATCCTGTTGGTCGCACCACCAGGCAGCCGACAAGGGGAGTCCGTGGCCACACCGATCGACCGGCACCGCCGTTCCGAACTGCGGGAGTTCCTGATGAGCAGGCGGGCCAGGGTCACTCCGGCCGAGGCCGGGCTGCCGGACGGCGGGGCGCGCCGGCGCACCCCGGGCCTGCGCAGGGAAGAGGTCGCCGTGCTCGCCGGGGTCGGGGCCTCCTGGTACCAGTGGCTGGAGCAGGGCCGCGCCATCACCGTGTCCCCGCAAGTCCTCGACGCGGTGGGCCGGGTCCTCAAGCTGTCCAGCGCCGAGCGCCGGCACCTGTACGTCCTGGCGGGCCTCAACCCGCCCGCCCTCGCCGTCGCGCCCGAGGACAAGGACATGTGCCAGGGCCTCAAGCGGCTGATCGACGCCTGGATGCCGTTCCCCGCGCACATCATGGACGCGTACTGGAACACGGTGGTGTACAACGACGCGTCCGCGCAGGTGCTCGGCATGCGCCCGGAGATCGTGCAGAACTGCCTGATCGCCTTCTTCACCGACCCCGTCTACCGGGGCCGTTCCACGCGCTGGGAGGAGATCGCCGGAGACCTGGTCGCCCAGTACCGGGCGCAGTGCTCGGAACTGCCCGACGACGAGGGGTTCCAGGCGGTCATCGAGGAGGCCCGGGAGATCAGCCCGGAGTTCGCCGCGCTGTGGGACCGCAGGGACGTCCAGCCCGCCGGTCAGATCCAGAAGGAGATCGAACACCCGGCCGTGGGCACCCTGTTTCTGGAGGCGACGCAGCTGCGCGTCCCGGCCCGCCCCGATCTGCTCATCGTGATGCACACCCCGGTGCCGGCCACCGGCACGGCGGAGAAGCTGGACTGGCTGACCTCGCTGGAGGGGCGGCGGGGCTCCATGTACCCGGTCGCCGGCTGAGGGCCGGCCGCCGGCGACCGGGCGTGCGCCGGGCGTCCGTACGGACCGGCTCCGGCCGTCCGTGCCGATCGGCTCCGCGTGTGCGCCGGGCGTCCGTACGGATCAACCGGCGGACGGCAGTCGCCAGTCCACGGGCTGCGCTCCCTGGCGGACCAGCAGGTCGTTCGTCCTGCTGAACGGCCTGGAGCCGAAGAACCCGTTGTCTGCGGACATGGGGGAGGGGTGCACCGACTCCACGGCCGGCAGTTCGCCGAGCAGCGGCCGCAGATTGCGGGCCTCGCGCCCCCACAGCACCGACACCAGCGGCTTCCCGCGCGCCGCCAGCGCGCGGATGGCCTGCTCGGTGACGGCCTCCCAGCCCTTGCCGCGATGGGCGTTGGGCTTGCGCGGGGCGGTGGTGAGCGAGCGGTTGAGCAGCAGGACGCCCTGACGGGTCCACGGGGTCAGGTCCCCGTTGGCCGGGCGGCCCGTGCCGAGGTCCGCGTGCAGTTCGCGGAAGACGTTGTCGAGGCTCGGCGGCCAGGGGCTGACCTCGGGCGCCACCGAGAAGGACAGGCCCATCGCGTGCCCCGGTGTGGGGTACGGGTCCTGCCCGACGATCAGTACCTTCACCTCGTCGAAGGGCTGCTGGAACGCGCGCAGGACGTTCGCCCCCGCCGGGACGTAGGTCCTGCCCGCCGCGATCTCGGCGCGCAGGAAGTCGCCCATCGCGGCGATCTGCGCCGCCACCGGCTCCAGAGCGCGGGCCCAGCCCGGCTCGACGATCTCGTTCAACGGTCGTGCTGCCACGGCGATCACTCTACTGGCCCAGTCGGCCGCCCGGTGCCGCCGCCCGCGCCCGGTGTCACGACCGCACGGCACGGCCCCGGCCGGCCAACGACGCCGAGCGGGCGGGGACTACGAGTTCAGCACGGCGGCCCGTACGCACAGGACGTCGGGGAGGTGCTCGGCCAGGAGCTGCCAGCTTTCCCCGTCGTCGTGGCTCGCGTACAGCTCGCCGTTGCGGTTCCCGAAGTAGATGCCGGCCGGGTCCGCGTCGTCGGTGCAGAGCGCGTCCCGCAGTACCGTCCCGTAGTGGTCCGCGGTCGGCAGGCCCTTCGTCAGGGGCTCCCAGCTCGCGCCCGCGTCCCGGGTGCGGAAGACCCGGCAGCGGTGCTCCGCCGGGACCCGGTCGGCGTCGGCGTTGAGCGGGAAGACGTAGGCGGTGTCCGGCCGGTGGGGGTGGGCGGCCACCGCGAAGCCGAAGTCCGAGGGGAGTCCGGCGCCGATGTCGGTCCACCGGGCCCCCGCGTCGTCGCTGCGGTAGACGCCCCAGTGGTTCTGCAGGTAGAGCCGGTCCGCGTCCTGCGGGTCCTGGGCGATCTTGTGCACGCACTGGCCGAATTCGGGCTGCGGATCCGGCAGGAACACCGCCGAGACCCCGGTGTTGGAGGGGTCCCAGCTCGCCCCTCCGTCCCTGGTGCGGAACACCCCGGCGGTGGAGACCGCCACCGTGACCAGGTCCGGGTCGCGCGGGTCGGTGATCACCGTGTGCAGGCCCTCGCCGCCGCCGCCCGGGACCCACTTGTCCCGGGTCGGGTGCTCCCAGAGCGGCCGGACCAGCTCGAAGGACTCGCCGCGGTCGGTCGAGCGGAACAGCGCGGCCGGCTCGGTCCCCGCGTAGACCACGCCGGGGGCCTCGGGGCCGGCCGGGTGCAGCTGCCAGACCCGCTCCAGGGAGGCCCCGGTGTCCTGGGGGAACTTCACGGCGGCCGCGGCGGGCTCGTGCCAGGTCGCGCCCAGGTCGTCGGAGCTGAAGACGGACGGCCCCCAGTGCGAGCTGTCCCCGCCGACCAGCAGCCGGGGCGCGGGCCCGCGCCGGTCGATGGCGACGGCGGAGATCGCCTGGGCGTTGAAATGGGGCCCGTCGAACTCCCAGGTACCGCCGCCCGTGCTCCGGCGGCCGATGAACAGTCCTTTGCGGGTTCCCGCGAGCAGTAGCACGTCGGCCATGGCCGACACCTCCGGACGTCGTTGTCCTTCACGGCAGCTTTTCCGCCAGTCTGCACCCGGCCACTGATAGCGGCCGATCGGCGCGCTGCGGGCCGCCTTGTACGTGAGGTCTCGTACTACGAGAGTTTTCGTAGTACGGTGACTCTCGTACTTAGTCGCCGGTCCCGGCGCACGTCCGGTCCCCTCTGGAGAGCCCTCATGAGTACTGCCCTCGCTGCCCCCGCTGCCACCGCCGCCCCTGCTGCCTCCGCCGCCCTGTTCCGGCCCTGGACCATCCGCTCGGTCACCGTTCCGAACCGGGTGTGGATGGCCGCGATGTGCCAGTACAGCGCCGAAGCCTCCGGTCCGGACGCCGGAGTGGCCAACGACTGGCACTTCACCCACTACGCGGCCCGCGCCACCGGCGGTACCGGCCTGATCGTCCAGGAGGCCACGGCCGTCTCCCCGGAGGGCCGGATCTCGCCGTACGACCTCGGCATCTGGAACGACACCCAGGTCGAGGCGCTGCGTCGGATCACCTCCTTCGTCAGGGCCCAGGGCTCGGTGGCCGGCATCCAGCTCGCCAACGCCGGCCGCAAGGCTTCCACCGGCCGCCCCTGGGAGGGCGGGCGCCCCGTCGGTCCCGACGCGGACGGCTGGCGGCCCAGCGCCCCGAGCCCCGTGCCGTTCTCCGAAGGGGACCCGGTCCCGCACGAGCTGACGGTCGGAGAGATCCGGGAAGTGGTGGAGCAGTTCGCGGCCGCGGCCCGGCGTTCGCTCGCCGCCGGCTATCAGGTCATCGAGATCCACGGCGCCCACGGATACCTCATCGGCCAGTTCCTCTCCCCGCACAGCAACAGGCGCACCGACGCGTACGGCGGCTCCTTCGAGAACCGCACCCGCCTCGCCCTCGAAGTCGTCGACGCCATACGGGCGGTGTGGCCCGAGGAGCTCCCGCTGTTCTTCCGGATCTCCGCCACCGACTGGCTGGAGGAGGACGGCTGGACCGCCGCCGAGACCGTCCGGCTGGCCGCGCTGCTCCAGGAGCACGGTGTGGACCTGCTCGACGTCTCCACCGGGGGCCTCGCCCCCGGCGCGCGGATCCCGGTCGGTCCCGGCTACCAGGTGCCCTTCGCCGCCCGGGTCAAGGCCGAGACCGCCCTCCCGGTCGCCGCCGTGGGCCTGATCACCGAACCGGAGCAGGCCGAGAAGATCCTGGCCAACGGCGAGGCCGATGCCGTCCTGCTGGGCCGGGAACTGCTGCGCGACCCCTTCTGGGCCCGCCGTGCGGCCGCCGAGCTCGGCGCGGAGATCCGTACGCCCGACCAGTACCTGCGCTCCTGGTGAAACCGGTGCGGCGCGGGGCCCCGGTCCCCGCGCCGCATTCCGCCGGATCGGCACCGGTACTACGATGTTTCTCGTACGATGGGCTTGACCCCCGGACGATCCGAACGAGTGGAGTGCGGACATGACGGAACGTGACGCGGCCCGTGTCCTCGCCCACCCCGAGGCGGCGGAGATCCGGCTCGAAGGCGTCCTGCACGCCCTCGCCGACCCGGTCCGGCTCTCCATCGTGCGCGATCTCGCGGCCACGGAATCCGAGCTGGCCTGCTCGCACTTCGAGCTCCCCGTCACCAAGTCGACGACGACGCACCACTTCCGGGTCCTGCGCGAGAGCGGTGTCGTGCGCCAGTGCTACCGCGGCACCACCAAGCTGAACGGACTGCGCCGCACCGAGCTGGCGCAACTGTTCCCCGGACTCCTCGACAGCGTCCTGGCGGCGGCCGCCGCCGAAGAGGGACGACTCGCCCGCTGATCGGGCCGAAGCCGAAGCCGAAGCCGAAGCCGAAGCCGAGGCCGAAGCCGAAGTCGAAGTCGAAGCCCAGACCGAAGTCGAAGCCGAGGCGGCGACGGCTCAGCCGGTCCGGTCCGCCGCGGCCAGCAGCCCCGCCCAGTCCGGGATCTTGACGGAGCGCCGGCCCAGGGACAGCCCGAGCTCCGCCTCCGCCGTCTCGATGGCCAGCCACCCCGGCCATTCCACCGGCCGCAGCCCCGCCGCCCGCAGCGCCTCCAGCGGGTCCCGCTCGCGCTCGCGCCCGGCCAGCACCCCCGCGTCCTGGAGCAGGGAGGAGACCGTCTCCTTCGCGCACGGCCGGTTGGTGCCGATCACCCCGGTCGGGCCGCGCTTGATCCATCCCGCCACGTACTCGCCGACCGACGCGCGGCCCGCCCGTACCACCCGGCCCGCCGCGTGCGGGACCGTGCCCTTGCGCTCGTCGAAGGGCAGGCCGGGCAGCGGGACGCCCTGGTAGCCCACCGAGCGCAGCACCAGCTGCGCCGGGACGTCCTCGTAGACGCCCGTGCCCGTGACCCCGCCCCGGCCGTCGGGGGCCGTCCGCTCGAACCGCATCCCGGTGACCCGGCCGCCCTCGCCGAGCACCTCCACGGGACGCAGGAAGAACCGCAGCGCGATCCGCCGCCCACCGCCGGCCGCCGGAGCGCCCGCCCAGCCGCGCAGCACCTCCACGTTGCGGCGGTTCACCGCGGGCAGCACCGCGCCCGGGTCCGCGTACGCCGGGTCGATGGCCAGTTCCGCCGGGTCCGCCACCACGTCCACCCCCGGGAGCGTGCCCAGTTCGCGCAGCTCCTTGGTGGTGAACTTGCCCTGCGAGGGCCCGCGCCGGGCCACCATCAGGACCTCGCGCACCGCGCTTTCGCCGAGTGCGCCCAGCGCCGGGTGCGGCATGTCGGTGGGGCTCAGCTCCGGTACGCCCCGGGCCAGGATCCGGGTCACGTCCACCGCGACGTTGCCCGCCCCGACCACGATCGCCGCATCCACCCCCGGCAGGCCGAAGGCCTCCGCGGCCGCGTCCGGGTGCCCGCTGTACCAGGCCACGAAGGCCGTCGCCGAGTGCACGCCCGCGAGATCCTCGCCGGGGATGCCGAGCAGCCGGTCCCGGGCCGCGCCGACGCAGTAGACCACCGCGTGGTACAGCTCCAGCAGCCGGGCGGTGGGCAGCTCGGGGCCGCCGACCTCGACGTTCCCGAGGAAGCGGATCCGCTCGTCCTCCAGCACGGTCCGCAGGCTGCCCTGCAGGGATTTGATCTTCTCGTGGTCGGGGGCCACGCCGTACCGCACGAGCCCGTACGGAGCCGGCAGCCGATCGAGCACGTCGACGCGCACGCCCGGGACCTCACGCTGCTGGACGAGTGTCTGTGCGGCGTAGACCCCGCTGGGGCCCGAACCGACGACGGCGATACGAAGCACGGTGGAGCTCCTCACGCAGGTGCTCCCAGCATGACACCGGGCGCCGAGGACCGTCAGCCCCCGTGCGGGTCCGGCGGGAACCCGAGCTCCCAGTCCAGCCCGTACCGCTGGAACAGCTCCGCCCGCAGCCGCGCCACCGGCATCGGCGCACCCGGCAGCAGCACCGCGACCACGGCGCCCATCAGCAGCGCCCGCAGCAGCGGGTAGTCGGTGTCCACCTCCGCCGAGCCGTACCGGTCGACGGTGTCCCGCAGCAGCTCCGCGAGCCGCTGCTGCTCGGCGCACTGGACGAAGCCCTCCGCCTGCAGGATGCCCGCCATGTGGGTGCGCATCAGCCGCGGCTGGTCCCGGGCCAGCCCGAGGATCGCATCGATGGCGCGCGCGAGCCGCTCGCGCCCGTCCTCGGTGCGGGGCTCCCGCTCCAGTGCCGCTTCCAGCGTGAGGTGCATCAGCCGGTGCACGGCGGACTGAAGCAACTGGCGTTTGCCCGGGAAGTAGTACGAGACCAGGCCCCGGGCGGTACCCGCCCGGTCGGCGATGTCCCCGAGCTTGGTGGCCTCGTAGCCCCGGTCGGCTACGAGCTCGACCGTGGCCTGCAACAACCGTTCCCGGGAACGTCTCCGCAATTCTTCATTGACCGATGCGCTGCGCGGGGACATGCTTGCTCCTGCGTTGACTGGCTCTGAGCCAATATACTCAGCGCGCGGGACAGTCTGCTCTGGGCGACGCGGGGGATCGCCCAGAGCAGGCCCCACCAGCACCACCGGCCCCACCGGGCGCCGTGAGCACGGCGAGGGCCACCAGGACCCCGCCCAGCAGCCAGCCCGCCACGACGTCCGAGAACCAGTGGACGCCGAGGTAGATCCGGGTGAAGCCGACCCCGAGGACCGAGAGCGCGGCGAGCGCCGCGGCGGTCCACGCGAACCGGCGCGGGGCTCCGCGCGGAACCAGCCACAGCAGCAGGCCGCAGACCACCGTCGCCGTCAGGGCGTGGCCGGACGGATAGGCGGAATAGTCCGCCGAAACGATGGGATCCGGCCACACCGGACGGTCCCGGCCCACCAGCGCCTTCAGCCCCTGCTGGAGCGCGGAGGCCCCGAGGGTGACCAGCGCGATCCGCAGCGCGCACCGGCGCTCGCCCCGCCACCACAGCCAGAAGCAGGCCGCCGCGGCCAGGGCCCGCATGGTCCAGGGGTCCCAGAACCAGTCGGTGAGCACCCGCATCACGTGGGTGAACCCGGGGTGGGTGACGGCGTGGGCGTGCAGAGCCCGCGCGACCCGGCCGTCATAGGACATGAGCGGCCCCCAGCGGGCCACCACCAGGGCCGTCAAGGCGGCGACGGCCACCGCGGCGCCGAGCGCGGCGCCGGGCAGCGCGCGGCGCCGCGGTGGCCGCGCACGGCCGGACCGGTTCCGCCGCAGCTGATCACTCCGCATGCGGAGATCCTCGCACCCGGCGGGTGTGATTCACGTGATCTGGGCGAGGGCGCTCAGCCCCGGGCCGAACGCCACCAGCAGCGGGACCGCCGGCGCCAGCGTCGCCAGTGCCGTCAGCCGCATCCTGCGGCCGGCCGTCAGCCGCGGGGCGGCCGCCAGCAGGCGCCGCACCCGCTGCGGAACATGTGCCTCCGGGTCGGTGTACTGGCCGAAGACCCCGCGGTCCTCGTTCAGACCGACCAGGGCCAGGGCGATGGTGAGGCGGCCGTAGCGGCGCGAGGCCACGTCGTCGGCGGCCAGCTCCACCAGCCGGTGCATCTCCGTCTCGAACGCGGCGAAGACGGGGACCTGCGGGAACCCGCCGGCCAGGGCCCGCGAGCAGTGCAGCAGCCAGTCGTGCCGGGCCGCGGCGTGGCTCTCCTCGTGCGCCAGGACCGCGTCCAGCTGGCTTCCCTTGAGCCGGTCCAGCGCCGCCGTCGTGACCACCAGCTGCGGGGTCGGCCCCGGCAGCCACCAGCTGTCGGGACGCTGCCCCTCCAGTACGACGAGCCGTGCCCCGGTGGCTTCCTCTCCGGGCAGCAGCGGGGCCCGGAGCAGCAGTTCGGCGTCCTGTGCGCGCCGGCGGGAACGGGCCCGCAGGATCTCCCGGACCAGCATCGCGCCGGTCCACAGGCCGCCGCCCGCCAGCACGAGGGTGGTGGCGGTGGCCCAGGCGCCGCCCGAGGCCCCGAGCGCGTAGGCGTCGACCACCCGGTGCGGGGCGGCGGCGAACAGCCGTCCCCGGACCGCATCCCAGGCGCCGGCCGCGCTCAGCAGCATCGACAGCGCGAAGCACAGGAGCACCGAGCCCACCACGCATTGCCACGCCCACAGGGCCACGACGGGTTCTCGCTCGGTCCACTGGGCGCGGCCCAGCAGACGGGGTGCGAGGATCGCGGTCAGGGCGCCGAGCAGCAGGAGAACGGCGGGGACCATCATGGCCCCAGCCTATGAGCGCGGCGCTACCTGCGGGTACGGTCCGGGTGAAGGGTGACGGAGCACACGTTTGTGCCGCGCGCGGGCCTCACATCATCAGCAGCATCGCCAACATCCCCATGGCCATGGTCAGTCGGCAGGCCCGGATCACCTCCGCGGGGCCGGCCGCCACCGCCCGGTGGGCGGCGACCCCGGCCGGACGCGCGGCGCTTGCGGCTCCGTCGGCCGTGACCAGCCGGGCGCCGCCCAGCACCGCGTAGCCGGCGTAGTAGACGAGCAGCAGCCCGGTCAGCAGCGGGAGCCCGGAGCCCTGGCCGTGGTCGTGCCCCTGACCGTGGCCGGCCCCGCTCCCGGCGGCCAGCGCCATGTAGACCATGGTCAGCGAGCCGATCAGATGGTGCGCGTGGTGCAGGCCGCCGCGCAGCAGCCAGGCGGCGTGCAGGGCCGCGCCGCAGAAGACGGCGCCGAGCAGCGGTGCTTGCCAGCCGCCGCCCGCGCCCAGCGGCGCCGCCATCAGGGCCATGCCGAAGCCCATCACCGCGTCCCCGGCGGCGGCCGGACCGCCGCTGGATCTGCCGGACCGCAGCAGGCAGTACGCGCCGCTCACCGCGCAGAGCAGTACCAGGAGCCAAGCGCAGACCACGGCGGAGGGGGAGAGGGACATGGCGGGACCGTGCACGGCGGAACCTCCCGGTTCGTCGGCTTCACCGGAAGAGATGCCCCCGTCGCACGGCCCGCACGCCGCCCGGAGATAGTCTCTGTGTGCCGTACCCGGCCTCCGTGGACGGCCGTACGCGCCACCGCGTACGTCACCCCGGACGTGCCGTCCCGCAGAACGGAGCCCCGATGCCGAGCGCCGACTCCCAGGCCTTGACCTTCCGCAGTGCCGTGGAGGCGGACGTCCCGGCGCTGGTGGAACTGGTCGAGTCGGCCTACCGCGGGGAGTCGAGCCGGGCAGGCTGGACCACCGAGGCGGACTTCCTGGACGGGCAGCGCACGGACGCGCAGGACGTCGCCCGGATCGTCGCGCACCCCGAGGGCATGCTCCTCGTCGTGGAGCGCGCGGGCGAGCTCGTCTCCTGCTGCCACCTCGAACACCGCGGGGACCACGTCTATTTCGGGATGTTCGCGGTCCGCCCCGGCCTGCAGGGCGGCGGCCTCGGCAAGGAGGTCATGGCCGAGGCGGAGCGCCGCGCCCGCGAGCAGTGGGCGGCCAAGGAGATGCGGATGACCGTGATCAACGTGCGGGAGGAGCTCATCGCCTACTACGTGCGCCGTGGATACGAGCGCACCGGCGAGCTGAGCCCCTTCCCGTACGGGGACGAGCGCTTCGGCGTCCCGCTCCGTCCCGACCTGACCTTCGAGCTGCTGGTCAAGCCGCTGTAGCCGGAGGCAGCCCGGGCCGCCCGGGGCCGCTCCGGGCCGGTCGGTGCCGCTCGAAGGCCGTTGCGCGCGGCTCAGGCGGTGAAGCGGCCCGTGGAGCGGATCTCCGGGAAGTCGGTGACCACGCCGTCGAGTTCGAGGGCGCGCGCCAGGCGCAGCCGCTCCAGGGAGTTGACGGTCCAGCCGATCACCCGGAGCCCGGCTTCGTGGATCCACTCCACCGTGTCCAGGTCGAGCCGCGAGATGTCCAGGGCGAGGGTTTCGGCGCGGACGGCGAGCGCCCGGTCCACGAGGTTCCTGCGGGTCGCTTCGCGGGGGTCCCCGTAGAGCACGGTGCGTACGCCCGGCACCAGCCGGATCGTCTCGCCGAGCACCTCGTCGTGGAAGGAGGCCACCTCCACCCGGCCGGTCAGATCGCGGCCGCGCAGCAGCTCCGCCAGCACGGCGGCGACGCCCACGTCCTGGACCTGGACCTGGAGCGGCGCCCGGACCGTGTCCAGGACCTCCTCCAGGACCGGCACGTGCTGGCCGTCTCCCGCGTCCAGCTCGCGCAGTGCGGCCAGGGTCAGGTCGGCGACGGCTCCCGAGCCGTCGGTGGTCCGGTCCACCTCGGCGTCGTGCAGGACGACGAGGGCGCCGTCCTTGCTGAGCCGCAGGTCCAGGGCGATGACGTCCATGCCGGAACGTTCCGCTCGCGCGAACGACCGCAAGGTGTTCTCCGGTTCGACACCCATGACCCCGCGGTGACCGATGGTGAGGAAAGTCAAGGTTCTCTCGCTTCCGTCGACGGCGGCTCCCGCGCGGTCGCGGTGTCCCGACCGGCCGCGCGCGGTGAGGACGCATGCTAGTGCGCCGCGCATGCGATGAGACCGCCCGTGCAAGGCCTCCGGAACCCCCTCCGGCCGCTTCCGGCCGGGCCTGCGGGGCCTTCGGAGTCCCGGGCCCGGCCCGCCGTGTCACCCGGGCGTGGGCGCGTCCCCGCTACCTTGACGTTTCTGCCCGCCGCCGCCCGCGGCCGCGGCCCCCTCGAAGCCGGCCAGGTCCTCCAGGAGGGCCCGGGCCAGCTCCAGTTCGGCCAGATGCTGCCGCTCGCTCCAGCGCAGCGTCAGGGCCGGGAAGGCCCACTGCGCCACCTCCGCCGCGTGCCCCATGGCTTCCCGTACGGCGGCCAGCTCGTCCGTGGTGCGCTCCAGGTGCTCGCTCACCATCGCGCGCAGCCGTTCGGGCTCGGCCAGGTGTCCGAGCCAGATCCGCAGCAGCAGACCGTGCTTGAGCACCGGGGGGCCCGCCTCGGCGGTGTCGCGGGCCCAGCCGGCCAGCGCCCCGCGCCCCGCGGGAGTGATGGCGTAGCGGCGCTTGGCCCGCGTCTCCTCGGGTCCGGAGCGCTCGGAAGCCGCGTAGCCGAGCTCCTCCAGGCGGCGCAGCTCGGCGTAGATCTGGCTGATGGCGGGCGACCATTGAAGTGCTCTCCCGGCTGAA
>NZ_JAGGOW010000194.1:390-8154 GCF_018614135.1 Streptomyces sp. ISL-66 | reverse complement strand
GGAAAACGCGAGGCCCCTCAGAGGGCCCGTAAGGCCAATGATCACGCTCAACGTGAGGCAGGTCACGGCCACGCCGAGCTGCGCCCAGGCCAGGGCCGGACTGATGCCCGCGGGCTGATCTGAGGTACGTTCAATGGAAGTCACTGGGTTCGGCTCCTGCTGTCTGTCAATGAGATGGGCGAAGGATGAGCGCCGAACATCCGTGACGCGACGGGGAAGTCTCAGGTCAGCCGCCAAGCAAAGGCCTGATGCTTCCCTTCGTCGTTTCGGGAAGTTCGCTTGAGCGCAACGGTACTGAGGACCGGCCCGACGTGGTTGCGCCGTCCCACCGCCCCACCAGGTGACGCAAGTCACATTTCTTGAACTGATCAAAAGGCGGAGCTACTGTCCAGCCGCCCACCCCGACCGCAGGCCGCTCGAAGCTGGCGGGGAGTCAGAAATGCCTGATGGAGGGCTTGTCGGCATGTGTCGGGCTCCTTCCGTGCCACACGGGATCATTTGGCGTTCGAAGCGCTCAAGGGGGGCTGAGTCGCGACCCTTTTCAGTGATAAGCATCACATCAACCCCATTGACTGAGGCTCCTCGCTTGACCTACCCTCCCGCACTCCTCACGAGGCAGGGCGCGCATCGCCCGGTGATCGTCGATCACGCGGGCGACGGCTACAGGCCCTGGTAGTCGCGTCGTGGATCTGACGGTGACTCCGGCGGCGGCCCAGCGGGCCATCGCACGCGTCAGGCGACGCCCAGCTTCGGCCGGCCGACCGGAGCGGGTGGCGTCCGGTGGTACGTCGGCAGCTTCAAGTTGGGCAGGTCCCCCACCTGGATGCGGACGTAGGCCGCGCGAAACGCCGCCTCCATGCTTTCGGGCGTCTCGTACTTCGCCGCGAGCGGGTGCAGCCGGTACGAGTTCCCCTTGCGCTCCTCGCTGCGCGGCCTGAGCACCAGGTTCAAGTCACACAGCGGCGCCATGAGCCCACTGACGGCCTGCGGAGTAACCCCGTACTCGGCCGCCATGTCCTTCTGGCGGACCGGCAGCACTCCACCGAAGTCGCTGCGAGCGACGAGGTACTGGAGGAACTTCACGGCTGAGCCCGACAGAGGCAGCGCCCAGATGCGCTCCGCGACGATCGGAGACATGACGTTAGCCATGGGTCGGCCTTCCTCTGGAACAGGTGCCCGTAGGGGGGTGCGGCAGCTCGGTCATCCGGTACGCCGCCTTCCGCGAACAGTCTCTTCGACGGCGAGGCCGAGGTCGAGCTCTTCCTGCCGTGCGCCTCGCGGACCCACCGCGTAGGGGAACGCCTCGGCGTCGTGGTCGTGTCGGTCCGCGATCTCGGCGAGTACTTGGTGCTGGGCCGTGCTGTTGCCGTGGAACCACAGGCGCACGTTGATCCGGATGCGTCCGTTGCCGGCCTTCTCCACCCAGTTGTATCCGCACAACGCCTGCACGGCGCGGTTGACCGTGGACCGTGTGATCATCTTGCCGCCCTTCTGCGCGATGTCACAGGACCTCCTCGTGGTTCAGGCGGTCCGACACTATCCAAAAAAACAAGCTGCGATTGTCTTTTGGCGTACAGGGGCATCGAATGCCGTCTCTGCTCGGAGCCCGTTCGAACGAGGCACCGAAACTCCACGGTGCGTGAAGTTAGCTTGCCCCCAAGTGCCAGAACTCCACTCCCCCTTGATTTTCATGTGTCGCAGTGACGACACATTCGCGGGCAAGGCGTTCGAGTGAAGGACCACCCCATCGCTCCGACGCACCCTCCTGACCTGCGGCGATAGGCGCGCCATGCGCGCTGCCAAAATCTCCACGAGAGCTTGAGTTTTCCGCGGAATGTGCTCGCCGGAAACACATTCCGAAGCACCAAATGTGTCCTGGGGGACACATGCCGTCGAATAAACCTGCAGGTCACAGCCTTACGACGGCCGCGCCCTCTTACCAAAGAGCAACGTGCCCCATGCCCTCACCAGGTGCCGCCCCCACGAAACGGCTTCCGCCCGGATCCAAGCTGACACACCGCCAGCAGGCAGCTGCCGTACGACGAAGTCCATCCCGGAACCTCAGCCCACACACGCTCACTTCCCGCGGTCCGCGCCTTCGACAGGACCCTCAACTCCCCCTCCTCAGCCCGATCCTTGGGGGGGCACGCATTCCCCCGGCCCTCGTGCCCAGTGAGGGCGCCCCGCGCCCGAGGGGTGCACCGGCGACCGTCAGGGAGCCGGGGCAGGGCATGAGGGGGGCGGGTCCAGGGCGCCCGAGCGCCTGGCGAGGGGGTCTGGGGGGCGAGCAGCCCCCCACGCCAAGGCCGGTCCAGCGCGGCCAGGCGCTGGCGGGGTCCAGGGGCTGGCCCCTGGGACTCACGGTCCGCGGCCGAATACGTACGAGAACCCGGAGCGGAGAGCCCCCGTTCCAATGACGGTGACGGTGAGTGCGTCAGGCTCCGGCCGTTGGCCACGCAGACGGTGAAGGGCCGGACCGTGATCGGTCCGGCCCTTCACCGTCTGCTGCGGGGTGTCAGCCGAGGCCGCCGACGTGGATGACCACGATGGTGACGGTCGCCTCGGTGATCTCGTACATCACCCGGACCTGCGCCCGACGTGCGTCCGGCGAAGGTCCGGGGAGCCGTAGGGGCGCTGCCCTCGGGCCGGGGCTGGTCGGCGAGCGGGTCGACGGCGTTCTTCCTTGGCGTCACAACAAGTCGGGTGCGCTCACCTGGGCGGGGTCCTTGGATGCCGGGTGGTCTGGACCGTCGGCCGGGGCGGCGGCGCGCAGCGCCGCTTCGACCCGGCGGTTGCTGGTCATGGATGCCGTGACGGCCGTCATCGCCAGGAGGAGGCCGGCGGCGGCGTAGAGCGGGGTGCGGATGTCGTAGGTGGTGGCCAGCCAGCCGCCGAGGAAGGCGCCGAACGGGGCGGCGCACATGGCCAGCATGCGGGAGGTGGACGCGACCCGGCCCATGAGGCGGGCCGGGACGATCGCCTGCCGGAGGGAGGGCCCGAGCACCATCGTGGCGCCCATGCCGGCCCCGCAGACGGCGAGCGCCAGCCCGGCCACGTACGGGTTCGGGGCAGCGGCCAGGCCCAGGATGGCAAGCCCTTCGACGGCGGCCGTGCAGGTCAGTGCGGTGCCGGTGCCGAGGCGTCGGCCGAGGAAGGAGGCGATGCCCGCGCCGAGCAGACCGCCGGTGGCCTCCGCCGTGAGGAGCAGGCCGAAGCCGAAGGTGTCGATGCCGAGGCGGTCGTGCGCGAAGAGGGCGAGCACGGTCTCCACGGCGAGGAAGGCGACGTTCCCGACCGCCGGGCGCGGCGCGAGCCCGAGCAGCAACCGGTCCCGGAAGACGTACGAGGCCCCGGCCCGCGCCTGGCGAAGCAGCGACTCGCGGGCCTCCGGTACGGGCCGGGGCATGGCGGGAAGCGACCGTACGAGCAGTGCGGAGAGCGCGAACGACACCGCGTCGGCGAGCAGGGGAACCGCCCGCCCGAGCGCGAGCAGCGCACTGCCCGTGGGCGGCCCCGCGAAGCCGGACGCGGCGGTCTGGGCGCCGCGCAGGCGGGAGTTGGCGCGCTCCAGGAGTGCGGGGTCGCGGCCGAGCAGATCCGGCAGATAGGCCGTGGCGGCCGTGTCGAAGAAGAGTCCGCCGAGGCCGAGCAGGAAGGCGACGGCCGCGAGCAGCGGAATGCTCAGCACGTCGAGCGCGGCCGCCGCCGCCGGTATCGCGAGCAGCACCGCACGCGCCGCGTCCGCGACCCACATCGTGCGCCGGCGGTCCCAGCGGTCCACCAGCGCGCCGCCGAGCACCCCGAAGAGCAGCCACGGCAGCGTCCCGGCGGCCGTGACGACGGCGAGCGCCATCGGATCCCGCGTCAAGGTCAACGCGAGCAGCGGCAGCGCGGCATGCGTCACCCCGTCTCCGAGCGAGGAGATCGTCTGCGCGGTCCACAGTCGTCCGAACCCGGTCGGCAACTTCCGAACGCCTGAGGTCACTTGGCGTCCCCTTCGGCCTGCTCGCGCGATGTCGGGCGGAACAGTGCGAAGACGAGTGACGCGTCCGGCAGCGACGGATCGGACAGCTCCCGGTACTCGTCCGCCAGTGCCTGCAGCCGCGCCCCCAGCTGCGCGAACTGCTCCTCGGTGAGCCGCAGATGCGCCATCCGTACGTGCCGCTCGTCCACCGGCGACGCCTCCAGGTCCGCCACCGCGTGGCGCATCAGCACATCCGGCCCTCCCTCGCCCGGATCCGGCAGCGCGATCGCCCGCGCGGCCATCGCGTAGTACCGCTCGGTGACACCCCGCACCTTCCGCGTCCGCACCACCTTCACCAGGCCGGCCCGCTCCAGCAGCCGCACGTGATAGCTGGAACTCCCCTTCGCAAGGCCCACCCGCTCGGCGATCTGCGTGATCGTCGCCGGCTCGAAGCGGAGCACGGCCATGATCCGGTGGCGCGTGAGATTGGAGACGGCGCGCAGCTGCTCGTCAGTGGTGACGTGAAACGTCTCGGGAAGATCATCGGTAGCCATGCGAGCAATGGTCAACGACTCTTGACCATTGAGCAAGGGGATTCTGCTCGGACCTCCAGGCCCGTGCCAGGTGAACCTCAGCGACCCGCACCGCCGCCGGCGGGCCCCGCGCCCGGCGCAGCGAAGGGTCCGGGATAGCGGATAGCCACTGTCCCGGACCCTGCACGCCGTCGACACACCTCAGCCGAACAGCCGCCCCAGCTCCTCGTGGAACCCGGGGAACGTCTTCGCCACACACGCCGGATCGTCCAGCGTGATGCCCGGTGCCCGCAGGCCCAGCACCGAGAAGGACATCGCGATGCGGTGGTCCCGGTGGCAGTCGATCGTCGCCGGTACGGGGACTCCCGGGTGGACGGTGATCCGGTCCGGGCCCTCCTCCACGCGGATGCCGAGCGCCCGCAGGTTCCCCGCGACGGCGGCGATCCGGTCGGACTCCTTCAAGCGGGCGTGGGCGATGCCCGTGATGGTGACGGGGGCGTCGGCGAGCGGGGCGATCGCGGCCATCGTCATGAACGTGTCCGAGATATCGCCCATGTCGACGGTGAAGCCGCCGCGCAGCGGGTGGGTTCCGATCCCCCCGCCCGTGCCCGTGCCCCCACCCGTGCCCGTGACCTCGGTCCACTCCCCGGTCCTCGTCACCTCCGCCCCCGCGAGCCGCAGGACGTCCACGAACGCGGTGTCCCCCTGCAGGCTGTCGGTGCCGAGGCCCCGGACCCGTACGGTGCGGCCCGTGACGGCCGCCGCCGCGAAGAAGTACGAGGCGGTCGAGGCGTCCGGTTCGATCGTGAGGTCGGTGGCCGCGTACCCGCCCGGATGGACCGTGATCGCGCCGCCCTCCTCCTCCACGCGCGCGCCGAACTGCCGCATCAGGGCCAGCGTCATGTCCACGTAGGGGCGGCTGACCAGGCGCGGCACGTCCACCGTGAGCGGTCCGCCCATCAGCGGCGCGGCCATCAGCAGCCCGGAGAGGTACTGGCTGCTGAGTCCGGAGTCGAGCTCGATGCGGCCGCCGGCCAGCCCGTCCGCGGTGAGGGTGAAGGGCAGGCCCGTGCCCCTCACCCGCGCCCCGAGCCCGGTGAGCGCGTCCAGCAGCGGCCGCAGCGGGCGGGCCCGCAGCTGCTCGGAGCCGTCGAAGACGGTCTCGCCGTGCCCGACGGCCACGAAGGGCGGCAGGAAGCGCGCGGCGGTACCGGCGTCCGCGCACCACACCCGGCCGCGGCCGGCCGGGCCGACGCCGGTGCCGGTGACCTGCCACACCTCGCCGGAGCCGTCTCCGTAGCCCGAGCCGTCGCCGTACCCGTATCCGCCGTCCCCGACGTCGCGCACCCCCGTGCCCAAGTCCGTCAGCGCGGCGCGGAAGGCCAGGGTGTCGTCGCTGACCAGCGGCGCGGAGAGACGGCTGCGCCCCGGGGAGGCGGCCGCGAGCAGCAGCGCCCGGTTGGTGATGCTCTTGGAGCCGGGGATGCGGGCGTCGAGCACGGTCGCGGTACTCATCGTCCCGCGCCGCTCTTGCGCTGCGCGCGCTCGAAGCTCGCGCGGGCGGCCGCGGCGACCTTGGGCGCGGTCAGGCCGTGCAGTTCGTACAGGGACTGGTACGGGGCGGACGCGCCGAAGGAGTCGATGCCGAGCGAGGTGCCGGCCGCGCCGACCAGGGCGTACCAGCCGAGGCTGGAGCCCGCCTCCACGGACACGCGGGCGGCCACCTCGGACGGCAGCACCGCCTCGCGGTACGCCTCCTCCTGCGCGTGGAACCACTCCAGGCACGGCATGGACACGACGCGGGTGGCGAGCCCTTCGGCCTGCAGGATGCGGCGGGCGTCGAGCGCGATGGGCACCTCGCTGCCGGTGGCGATGAGGATGGCCCCGGGGAGGCCGCCGTCGGCCTCGGCCAGGACGTAGCCGCCGCGCGCGGCGCCCTCGGCGGGTGACAGCCCGCTGTCCTCGGTGCGTTCCAGGACGGGCAGGTTCTGCCGGGACAGGCACAGGCCGGCCGGGCGGTCGCCGTTCTCCAGGATGGTGCGCCAGGCGACGACGGTCTCGTTGGCGTCGGCGGGCCGGACCACGTCCAGGCCCGGGATGGCGCGCAGCGACCAGAGGTGCTCGACCGGCTGGTGGGTGGGGCCGTCCTCGCCGAGGCCGATGGAGTCGTGCGTCCACACGTAGGTGACCGGCAGCTTCATCATGGCCGCGAGGCGGACGGCGGGGCGCATGTAGTCGGAGAAGACCAGGAAGGTGCCGCCGTAGGGGCGGGTGCCGCCGTGCAGGGCGATGCCGTTGAGGACGGCGCCCATGGCGTGCTCGCGGATCCCGAAGTGCAGGGTCCGCCCGTACTGGTGCCCGGCGTAGGCCTCGGTCGCCAAATCCTCGGGGATGAAGGAGGGTTCGCCCTTCATGGTGGTGAGGTTGGACTCGGCGAGGTCGGCGGAGCCGCCCCACAGTTCGGGCAGTACGGCGGCCAGCGCGTTCAGCACCTCGCCGGACGCCTTGCGCGTGGCCATCTGGCCGGAGGCGGGGAACACCGGCAGGTGCTCCTGCCAGCCCTCGGGCAGCGCGCCGGCGGAGAGCCGGTCGAAGAGGGCCGAGCGCTCGGGGTTGACGGCGCGCCAGTCGGCCAGGGTCTTGTCCCACTGACGGTGCGCCTCGCGGCCCCGGTCCGCCACCCGGCGGGCGTGGGCCAGGACGTCGGCGGGGACCTGGAAGGAGAGCGAGGGGTCCAGGCCGCTCCGGCCGCCTCCTCGGCGCCGAGCGCGGCTCCGTGGATGCCGCCGGTGTTGCGCTTGCGGGGCGCGGGCCAGCCGATGATCGTGCGCAGCGATACGAGGGAGGGCCGGTCGGTGGTGTCGCGGGCCGTGGTGAGCGCCTGGTGCAGGGCCTGTACGTCCTCCCGGTACTCGCCGCCCGCGGTCCAGTCGACCTCCTGGACGTGCCAGCCGTAGGAGCGGTAGCGCGCGAGGGTGTCCTCGGAGTGCGCGATCTGCCGGTCGTCCTCGATGGAGATGCGGTTCTCGTCGTAGAGGACCACGAGGTTGCCCAGGCGCTGGTGGCCGGCGAGCGAGCTCGCCTCGTGGGCGACGCCCTCCTCCAGGTCGCCCTCGGAGGCGATGGCCCAGATGGTGTGGTCGAAGGGGGAGGCGCCGGGGGCGGCCTCCGGGTCGAACAGGCCGCGCTCGCGGCGGGCGGCCATCGCCATGCCGACGGCGTTGGCGAAGCCCTGGCCGAGGGGGCCGGTGGTGGTCTCCACGCCCG
>NZ_JAGGOW010000194.1:0-339 GCF_018614135.1 Streptomyces sp. ISL-66 | reverse complement strand
GGAACAGCAGGTACGCGGCGGGCGCGAGGCTCATGGCGGTGCCGGGGTGGCCGTGGCCGGCCGCCTCGACGGCGTCCACGGTCAGGGCGCGGGCGACCTCGACGGCCCGGCGGTCGGCGTCCTCCCAGAGCAGGGCGGGTGCCTGCGGGGCGGGTGCGACGGTCATGACGGGCCTTCCTGTTCGGCAGGTGCGGGTACGAGTGCTCTTGCGGGTACGGGGGCTGCGGCAGGCGCGGGTACGGGGGCTGCGGCGCGCGCAGGTACGGAGGCCGCAGCCCCCGCAGGTACGGAGGCCGCGGCGCGCGCGGGTACGAGGGCCGCGGCCCCCGCGGGCGCCGC
>NZ_JAGGOW010000193.1 GCF_018614135.1 Streptomyces sp. ISL-66 | reverse complement strand
GAGCAGCGCGGCGGCGCTCGCGCCGGCCCCGGCGCGGAGCATCCCGCGCCGGGTCGGCCGTACTGGGCCCTGCGTCGCGCCGCCCGACGGGGCGCGGTCGCTTCGGGCGAGGTGCTCGGTGCGGTCGGTGCGGTCGGTGCCACCGGCTCGGCGGGCTCGGTCGGCGCCACCGGCTCGGTCGGCGCGGTCGGCCGGAGTGGTGCGAGGGTCGACGCCGTTGTCGATCTCGGACATCAGGGATCCTCCGTAGGGGCCGGTCAGGCCCGGATGGGAACGTCGGACACGTGCAGTACCTCCGTGATGCCGCGCGCGGCCAGGTGCTCCGCGTCCTCGGCGAGCTCGGCCAGGACCACCGCCGGGCGGACCCCGCGCGCCGTGAGCTCCGCCCAGGCCTCGAAGAAGGCCCCGCCGGGCGCGCACACCGAGCGGTTCGGCGCGGCCTCGGCCCCGCCGACGTCCACGGTCAGCGCGGTGGAGCGCACCGCCGGCCGGTGCTCGCGGCCCCGCCACTCGGCGGTGATCCGGGCGATCACCTCGCCGGCGGGCTTCGTACGGCGGTCGTTGGTGAGCAGACCGAGGCCGTACTCCAGCTCCGGGAAGTCCGCGAGTTCCCGGGACACGTCGTGCGAGCACCACCAGGTCACGCCCCAGAGGTCCGGGCAGTCCAGGGCGTTCGCCACGGTCGCCTCGGTGAAGGAGGCCGCGTGCGCGGGCCCGATCAGCGGCGCGGGCGCGCCCACTTCCTGCAGCCAGACCGGCCGGTGCGGATCGCGGGCCCAGGCCTTGGAGAGTTCGATCAGGTACGCGGCGTGGTGCTCGGTGGCCGTACCGGTGCGGCCGTGGCGCTGGGCGGTGCCGTTGAACACCCACGAGTGCACGGCGGTGGCGCCGCCGAGGCGGGCCGCCTGGGCCGCGGTGAAGGGGTGCCCGTCCTGGTACCAGGCGGCGTCGTACTCGGCGTGCAGGTGCAGGCGGCCCGGAGCGCCCTCCTCGCAGGCGGCGAGCATCCGCTCCAGCCAGCGTCCGGCCTGCTCCCGCGTGATCCGGTCGGGGGAAGGGTGCGGGGCGTCGGAGAACTGGTTGATCTCGTTGCCGACCGTCATGCCGAGGAAGTTCGGCCGGTCCGCGAGGGCGGCGGCGAGCGTGCGCAGGTACTCCTCCTGACCGGCGACCACCTGCGGATCGCTGAAGATGTTCCGGCGGTGCCAGGTCCCGGTCCAGGCGGGCAGGAAGTCGAAGCTGGAGAGGTGTCCCTGGAGCCCGTCCACGTTCACGTCGAGCCCGCGCGCGGCGGCCGCGTCGGCGAGCGCGACGAGCTGCTCGACGGCGCGCGGCCGGATCAGGGTCCGGTTCGGCTGGAAGAGGGGCCACAGCGGGAAGACCCGTACGTGGTCCAGGCCGAGGCCCGCGATCGAGTCGAGATCGGCCCGGACCTCGTCGAGGTCGAAGTCGAGCCAGTGGTGGAACCAGCCGCGCGTCGGCGTGTAGTTCGCGCCGAAACGCAGGCCGCGGGAGGGTGCGGAGGCGGCGGTGCCGTCGTGCATGCGGGGTCCTGGAGTTCAGGGGGAATTCGCGGGATGCGCATAACCTGCCGCGTGCACGGGGCGAAGTCAACAGGGCCCGTATTTCCGGGAGTCCGGACCCGACGGGATGAAGGCACCGGCCTCGCGGGTACGGATACTTATGCGCTTCAGTGCCGTTGACAGACGGGATCCGGTCATCTGATGCTGAGAGCACTAATGCGGTTTAGCTATTGTTGAGGGGTGTTGCCACGCAAGGGAACCGTGCGGAAATGGACAGCGGAATTACGCGAGGCCGACGCCCGGGCCGACGCCGAGGCCGAGGCCCTCTTCGAGGTGCGGCCGCCGCTCGGCACCCCTCCGGAGGTGTACTGGATGGCGGTCGAGGCGGTCTGCCAGGGCTGGATCGCGTACGGTCCGGCCATTGCCGTCCACGTCAGCGAGGGATGAGACAGGCCATGGCCCGCAGACCCACCATCAAGGACATCGCCCGCCAGGCGGGGGTGTCCGAGAGCGCCGTCTCCTTCGCGCTCAACAACCGGCCGGGAGTCTCCCAGAACACCCGCGCCCGGATCCGCCGGGTCGCCGAGGAGCTCGGCTGGCAGCCCAACAGCGCCGCCCGCGCCCTCTCGGGCGAACAGTCCGGAGTCGTCGGCCTCGTCCTCGCCCGGCCCGCGCACACCCTCGGCGTGGAGTCCTTCTTCCTCCAACTGGTCTCCGGCATCCAGGAAGTCCTGGCAGCCGGCCGCATCGCCCTGCTCTTCCAGGTCGCACCGGACCTCGACGCGGAATGCGCCGTCTACCGCCGCTGGTGGGCCGAACGGCGCGTGGACGGGGTCATCGTCGTGGACCCGCGGTCCGACGACCCGCGCCCGGACCTCCTCGAAGAGCTCGCCCTGCCCGCCGTCACGGTGGGGGAGACCAGCCCGCCCTGCGCCCTGTCCGCCGTCCGGGCGGACGACGCGGGCGCCATGGCCCAGGTGCTCGACCATCTGTACGGGCTCGGCCACCGCCGGATCGTCCACGTCGCCGGACTGCCCGAGCTCGCCCACACCGAGCGCCGGATCCGCTCCCTGCGCGCCGAGGCGGAGCGGCTCGGGCTCGGCCCCGGCCAAGTGCGCTCGGTCCCCACCGACTACTCCGACGCCGAGGGCGCGGCGGCCACCCGGCGGATCCTGGCCGAGCCGGAGCCGCCGACCGCGATCGTCTACGACAACGACGTGATGGCGGTGGCCGGCGCCGCCGTCGCCGCCGAGCTGGGCATCCCCGTGCCGGGCCGGCTCTCCCTCGTGGCCTGGGACGACTCCGCGCTCTGCCGGGTCACCCACCCGCGGCTCACCGCCCTCGTCCGGGACACCGCGGGCTTCGGGCGGCTCGTCGCCGAGGAACTCCTCGCCGTCCTGGCGGGGAGCCCGCCGAGGTCCCGCGAGAGCGAGCGGCCCAGGCTGGAGCCCCGCGAGAGTACGGCGCCGGCGCCGGCCGCATACTGAATTCCGGACCCCCTTCCTGGAGTGCCCCCGTGACCCCTCCCCCTCCCACCCCCGCACCGACCTCCGCGTTTCCGGGCCTTCGCGCCGGCGCGGGGGGCGAATCCGGCCTGACGGTCGCGATCGACATCGGCGGCACGAAGATCGCCGGCGCGCTGGTGGACGGCGACGGCACGATGACGGCCACCACCCGGCGCCCGACCCCGCGCGGCACGGACGCGGACACCGTCTTCGCCGCCGTCGCGGAGGTGGTGGCCGAGCTCGCGCGGTCCCCGCTCTGGCCCTCGGCGGTCCGCTGCGGGATCGGCAGCGCGGGTCCGGTGGACTCCGCGCGCGGCACGGTCAGCCCGGTGAACATCACGGCCTGGCGGGGCTTCCCCGTCCAGGCCCGGGTGGAGGCGGAGCTCGCGGAGCACGGGGTACGGATCCCCACGGTGCTGGCGGGCGACGGCGTGGCGATGACGGCGGCCGAGCACTGGCTGGGCGCGGCCCGGGGCCACGCCAACGCGCTCTGCATGGTCGTCTCCACCGGGGTCGGCGGCGGCCTCGTCCTGAACAACCAGCTCCACCCCGGCCCCACCGGAAACGCGGGCCACATCGGCCACATCAGCGTCGCCTTCGACGGGGAACCGTGCGCGTGCGGCGGCCGCGGCTGCGTCGAATCCATCGCCTCCGGCACCGCGATCGCCCGCTGGGCGCTGGCGCAGGGCTGGACCCCGGCCGGGGACTCCACCGCGGCGGGCGTGGCCGCGGCCGCGGAGGCCGGCGACCCGGTCGCGCTGGCCGCCTTCGACCGTGCGGGCCGCGCCCTGGCCGCGGCCATCGCGGCGACCGCCACCCTCGTCGAGACCGACATCGCCGTCATCGGCGGCGGGGTGGCCGCCTGCGGAGACACCCTTTTCGGACCGGTCCGGGCGCACCTGGCCTCGTACGCGACCCTGTCGTTCGTGCGGGACCTCCAGGTGGTCCCGGCGACCCTGGGCACGCACGCGGGCCTGATCGGCGCGGCCGCCGCGGCGACGATGCTGCTGCCGTCGTGAGCACGGCCCAAGGCTGGAGCCGTGGCCCCGGACCCCGGCCGGGCGCCGCTACGGCTTGACCGAGCGGTAGTACCGGGCCGCGCCCTCGTGCAGGGCCAGCGGATCCGTGTAGATCGCCGTCCGCAGGTCCACCAGCTGCGCCGCGTGCACCTGGTGCCCGATGTCGTCCCGGCTGAGGATCACGGTACGCGTGAACTGCTCCGTCAGCTCGGCGCCCGTGTCGTCCCGCGTCACCAGCAGGTTCGGCACCGCCACGGTGGCCACCGCCGAGGTGTTGCGGGCCCGCGCGTACGCGTCCTGCGGCATCACCGCGGCGCGGTAATAGCGGGCCGGACTGCCGCTGGCCTGGAGCGCCTCCACCAGGTCCCCGAGCTGCACGAGCCGGATCTCGAACCGCTCCGACAGCTCGCGCACGGCATTGGTCGGCAGTCCGCCCGACCAGAAGAACGCGTCGATCCGGCCCGCCTCCAGTTCGGCCGGCATCGTGTCGATGCCTACGGCGACCGGGGTGATGTCGCGGACCGGGTCCAGGCCCGCGGCCGTGAGCAGCCGCTCCGAGATCAGCCGCACCCCCGAACCGTTCTGGCCGATCGCGACCCGCTTGCCGCGCAGGTCCCGGGCCGACTGGACCGGCGAACCGGCGGGCACCACCAGCTGCACGTAGTCGTCGTAGAGCCGGGCGCAGCCGCGCAGCCGCTCCGCGCCGGGCCTCCGGTCGACGCGGTACTTGGCCACCGCGTCCGCCGTCGCCACTGTGAAGTCCGCCTCGCCGGCGGCCACCCGCCGCAGGTTCTGCTGCGAGCCCTCGCTGGTCTCCAGCCGCACGCGCACCTCGGGCATGTCCTTGGCGAGCGCCTGCTCCAGCAGCTGTCCGTAGCGGTGGTAGACCCCGTTCTGGACGCCGGTGCTGAAGGTGAGATCGCCCTTGAGCTCCGGCTCCCCGAAGGGCCGCAGCCACCAGACGAGGGCGCAGAGCACGGCCAGTACGGCCACCAGGGCCCGCAGGGCACGGCGCCTGCTGATCCGGGGCGGTACGAGAGGCATGCGGGCGATCCTGCCACCGCCCCGCCCTCCTGTCACGGCCCGCCCTCCCGGCCCGGCGGCGGGCGGGAACGGAGGGCCCGCGGGTAGCGCCTACCCTTGTCGTATGACCAGCAGCAGCGACCGGAGCCCGGCAGTGGACGGTAAGGGTACTTACGAGGTACGCACCTACGGGTGCCAGATGAACGTGCACGACTCCGAGCGGCTGTCCGGTCTGCTGGAGGACGCCGGATACGTCCGCGCCCCCGAGGGGTCCGACGGCGACGCCGACGTCGTCGTCTTCAACACCTGCGCCGTCCGCGAGAACGCCGACAACAAGCTCTACGGCAACCTCGGCCGGCTCGCCCCCATGAAGACCAAGCGCCCCGGCATGCAGATCGCCGTCGGCGGCTGCCTCGCGCAGAAGGACCGGGACACGATCGTGGCCCGCGCCCCCTGGGTCGACGTGGTCTTCGGCACGCACAACATCGGCAAGCTGCCGGTCCTGCTGGAGCGCGCCCGCATCCAGGAAGAGGCGCAGGTCGAGATCGCCGAGTCGCTGGAGGCCTTCCCCTCCACGCTGCCGACCCGGCGCGAGTCCGCGTACGCCGCCTGGGTCTCGATCTCCGTCGGCTGCAACAACACCTGCACCTTCTGCATCGTCCCGGCGCTGCGCGGCAAGGAGGAGGACCGCCGGCCCGGCGACATCCTCGCCGAGGTCGAGGCCCTGGTCGCCGAGGGCGTCTGCGAGATCACCCTGCTCGGCCAGAACGTCAACGCCTACGGCTCCGACCTCGGCGACCGCGAGGCGTTCAGCAAGCTGCTGCGCGCGTGCGGAGCCATCGAGGGCCTGGAGCGGGTCCGCTTCACCTCCCCGCACCCGCGCGACTTCACGGACGACGTGATCGCGGCGATGGCGCAGACCCCGAACGTCATGCCGCAGCTCCACATGCCGATGCAGTCCGGATCGGACACGATCCTGAAGGCGATGCGCCGCTCGTACCGCCAGGAGCGCTTCCTCGGCATCATCGAGAAGGTCCGCGCCGCCATCCCGCACGCGGCCATCTCCACCGACATCATCGTGGGCTTCCCCGGCGAGACCGAGGAGGACTTCCAGCAGACGATGCACGCGGTGCGCGAGGCCCGTTTCGCGAACGCGTTCACCTTCCAGTACTCCAAGCGCCCCGGCACCCCGGCCGCGGACATGGAGGGGCAGATCCCCAAGGAGGTCGTCCAGGAGCGGTACATGCGCCTGGTCGCCCTCCAGGAGGAGATCTCCTGGAGCGAGAACAAGAAGCAGGTCGGCCGCACGCTGGAGGTCATGGTCGCGGAGGGCGAGGGCCGCAAGGACGGCGCCACGCACCGGCTGTCCGGGCGGGCCCCCGACAACCGTCTCGTGCACTTCACCAAGCCGGCGCAGGAGGTCCGGCCGGGTGACGTGGTGACCGTGGAGATCACCTACGCGGCCCCGCACCACCTGCTCGCCGAGGGCCCGACCGGAGCGGTACGCCGCACTCGCGCGGGCGACGCCTGGGAGAAGCGCAACGCGGCTCCGGCGCAGCCGAAGGGCGTCCTCCTCGGGATCCCGACCCTGGGGGTCCCGGCCCCGCTCCCGGCGACGACGTCGGGCTGCGCCGTGCCCGCGGGTTCCTAGCGCGGCCCTTTGACGCGGCGGCTACGCTGCGGATCATGCTCGTAGCCGCCGCCATCTGCCCCGCCCCGCCGATGCTCGTGCCCGAGCTCGCCGCGGGGGCCGCCGCCGAACTCGCCGATGCCCGCACCGCGTGTTCCGACGCGCTGTCCGTGCTCGCCGCCTCCCGGCCCGATCTCCTCGTGGTCGTCGGAGCCTGCGACCAGGACCAGCACGGCTCCTACCCCCAGGGCGCCCGCGGCACCTTCCGCGGATTCGGGGCCGGGGCCGAGGCCGACGTACGGCTGGGTGACGGCGAGGAGAGTCCGCGCCGCCTGCCCACCACGCTCGCCCTCGGCGCCTGGCTGCTCGGCCGCGCCGGCTGGGGCGCCGCGCCCGTGGAGGGGCTCGGGGTCGCCGAGCCGCTGGACACCGCGCGGTGCCTGGAGACCGGCCGGGAGCTCGCCTCGCGCGCCGCCCGGGTCGCGCTGCTCGTCATGGGCGACGGCAGCGCCTGCCGGTCCCTCAAGGCCCCCGGTTACTTCGACGAGCGCGCCGCCGCCT
>NZ_JAGGOW010000192.1 GCF_018614135.1 Streptomyces sp. ISL-66 | reverse complement strand
GGCTACGCCACCGTCACCACTCACACCGGTAACGGCAACGCCACGGAAGCCCCCCGCACCAAGAACGTCACCACCTACCTGCGCGGCATGGACGGCGACGTCCTCGCCAACGGCACCAAGCGCAGCATCAACGTGAGTGACACCCAGGGCGGAACCATCACGGACGAGGAAGTCCTCTCCGGGTTCGTCCGCCAAACCCAGACCTACGACCGTGATGGCGGGTCGGTGGTCTCGGACGAGGTCACCACTCCCTGGATCGGCCCGGTCACCGCAACACGCGCACAGTCCGCGGGAATGCCGCCGATCACGGCCCGCGCACTGAACACCGCGAAGGTCACCACCCGTGCGAAGCTCGCCAACGGCAGCTGGCGCACCGGCGAACGCTCCTCGACGTATGACACGACGCTGGTCACACGCCCGCTCCAGGTCGACGACAACAGCGACATCTCGCGTACGGACCAGCGTCTGTGCACCACCTTCGAGTACCCGACCGGACCTAACGGTGCGGTCACCGAGCTCGCCTCCCGCACTCTGGTCCTGTCCGGCGTGTGCGGTCAGACCCCGACGGCGGCGAACACCGTCGGTGACACCCGCTCCCTGTTCGACAACCTCGCCTACGGCAAGGTCGGAGCCACCGCCGACGGCACCGGCACCGAGGTTCTGGAGAAGTACGACGGGACGGGTAAGCCGGTCTACCGGCTGAACTCAACCTCCACGTATGACGCGTACGGCCGCGTCACCAGCAACACCAACAAGGTCCGCACTGACGCGGCTCACCCGGGTGGCGCGGTCACCACGACCGAGTACTCCCCGGCCACGGGCGTCCTGCCGAACTCCGTTACGCACACCAACCCGCTGGGTTGGAAGTCGACGACCACCCTCGACATCGGCCGCTCGCAGCCGCTGAAGAGCACGGACGAGAACAGCCACGTCGCGGAGCGTGCGTATGACGCGCTCGGGCGGGTCGTGAAGATCTGGCAGCCCGGTCAGAATTCCACGACGGACCTGCCGGTCCGCAAGTACTCGTACACGATGAACGGCACGAACGCGCCGTCCGCCGTTCTGAGCCAAGCGCTCATGAACGACAACACCTACACGTCCTCGTACTCCATCTACGACGGCCTCGGCCGCGTCCGCCAGACCCAGGCCACCGCCCCCTCGGGCGTCGCCGGCCGGATGATCACGGACGCACTGTTCGACTCCCACGGCTGGCAGACCAAGACCAGCGCCGCCTACTACACCGACCAGGGCGCGCCCTCCGCGGCAGTCTTCCTGCCCAACGGCGGCGTCCAGCCCGACAGCAAGATCCCCTCCCAGACCCTCCAGGTCTTCGACGGCCTCGGCCGCGCGACCGACACCATCACCCAGTCCTTCGGCGTGGAGCAGTCCCGCTCCAAGACCGAATACCCCGGCGCGGACGAGACGCGTCAGATACCCCCGACCGGCGGGTTCGCCACGGCGACGATCAGCAACGGCACCACCTCGATCCTGCGCCAGTACAAGGCCAATACGCCCACCGGCCTGTACGACGAGACGACGTACGTGTCCAACACCCAGGGCCAGGAGCTGTCGCGGAAGGACTCCGCCGGCAACGAGTGGACCTTCACCTATGACCTCCTCGGCCGTGTGGTGAAGACCACCGACCCGGATGCCGGGATCAGCACCACCGTCTACGACGACAGCAAGAACCTCACCACCACCACGGACGCCCGCCTCAAGAGCGCCACCACGGTCGCCGACCTCCTCGGTCGCACCATCGCGACGTACGAGGGAACGGCCGTAGACCCGGCCAAGCAGGTCGGCGCGTTCACCTACGACACCAAGAAGCTCGGCAAGCCCGACACCACCACCCGCTACGTGGGCGGCAAGACGGGCAGCGCCTACGCCTCGGAGGTCACCGGTTACGACGGCGGCTACCGCCCCCTCGGCACCAAGGTCACCATCCCGGCGTCGGAGAAGGAGCTGGCCGGCACCTACCAGACGACCAACACCTACGACGCCTACGGGCAGCTGAAGACGTCCGCCCTGCCCGGCATTCCCAAGGCCGGCCTGGGCGTCGAGACACTGACGTTCGGCGTCGACGTCGCGGGCAACATGACCTCGCTCAGCGGCAAGATCGGTCTCACCAGGACGCCGTACCTCGTGGACATGCGCTACGACCCCTACGGGCGTCCGATCCGCACCACCGTCGGTGACACCGGCATGCAGGTCGTCTCGACCGTCGACTACGACGCCGGAAGCGGCCGTCCTGTCCGCACCACCCTGGACAAGCAGACCGCCGCAACGGCCAGCGTCGATGTACTGGACTACACGTACAACAAGGTCGGCCAGCTGACCTCGATCGCTGACACACAGGACGGCGCGGGTCGTGACCTGCAGTGCTTCACGCACGACTACCTGGGCCGGCTGACCCAGGCCTGGACCGACACCGGCACCCAGACCACCGCCCCCGCGCCGAGCGTCCGCGGCATCGGCAGTTGCACCAACGCAGCTGGTCCGGCGGTCGACGGCACCGGCAAGCCCAGCGTGGGCGGCAGCGCCCCGTACTGGCAGCAGTACGAGTACGACGCGATGGGCAACCGCAAGAAGCTCGTGAAGAAGGACGTCACGGGCAACGCGGCCAAGGACATCACCACTACTCAGACGTTCGGCCCGAAGAACAACACCCCGTCCTCCGACCCGGCAACGGGCGGCGGCACGGGCGGCCCGCACGCACTGATGACCTCCACGGAAACCGGCCCGTCCGGCACCAAGGTCACCTCCTACACCTACGACCAGTCCGGCAACACCGCCGGCATCACCAACACCGCCGGCACCAAGAGCCTGACCTGGAACGGCCAGGGCAAGCTCGACAAGATCGTCGGAACCGGTGAGAGCGCCGGCACCAGCTACCTCTACGACACCAGCGGCAACCAGCTCATCCGCCGCGACCCCACCAGCACCACCCTCAACCTCGGCGCCGACCAGATCACCCTGGACACCGCCAGCGGCAAGGTCTCCAACGTCCGCACCTACGCCGCTCCCGGCGGTCTGTCCGTCACCCGCACCACCAGCACCGGCACGTCCACGCTCACCTACCAGAGCTCGGACCACCACGGCACCGGCGGAGTCCAGTTCAAGTCCTCCGACCTGAGCCACGTCCGTCGTGCGTCCGACCCGTTCGGCAACGAACGCGGCACCCAGCCCGCCCCCGGCGCCTGGGCCGGAGACAAGGGATTCGTCGGTGGCACCAAGGAGAAGGCCACCGGCTTCACCCTCCTCGGCGCCCGCGAATACGACCCCACCACCGGCCGCTTCATCAGCCCCGACCCCGTCCTCGACGTAAGCGACCCACAGCAGTGGAACGCCTACGCCTACTCCAACAACAACCCGGTCAACGCATCCGACCCCAGCGGTCTGGCGCAAACGATCAGATGCGAAAGCAACTGCGAGAAGTACGAGTACACGGAGAGCCACTCGTCCAATTTCTGGGGCGGTGACGACGAGGAAACGAAGTCTCAGAAGGCGCTGGACGAGGCGAACAACAACGTCACCAAGACCAAGAAGAGGCGCGACAAGCTGATCGACGAAGTCGTCGACATGGTCGGCGACCTGATCGGATACAACGACGCCCGGGACTGCTTCACCAAGGGCGACGTCATGGCCTGCATCAACACGGCCCTGAACTTCGTCCCCTGGGGCAAACTCTTCAAGGCCGTCAAGATCGGCATCAAGGCCTTCAAGATCTACAAGGAAGTCAACAAGGCCTACGACGCCATCCACGAGGCGGAACGCGGAGCCTCAAAGGCGGCCGATGCCGTCAGCTCGGTCAAGAAGGCGGCGAAGGAAGCCCGCGACGCCGAGGCGAAGGCAGCCAAATCGGCATCGGACAAAGCCGCAGCCGAATCCCTGAGCGACAGCGCGGGAACCGAGTCCAGACTCGTGGCGAAGGAGTCCGACGCCGCGAAGAACACCGGCAGGGCCGAGCCTGAAGCCAGGAGTGGCGGGGGCGATGCCCCGTCCAGCACGACCAAGTGCAACAGCTTCCCCACCGGCGTTCAGGTCCTGATGGCCGACGGGTCCGCGAAGTCCATCGAGGACGTCAAGGACGGCGACGTGGTCATGGCCACCGACCCGCAGACCGGCGAAACCCGGCCCAAGACCGTCACCACCACCATCACCACCCCCGACGACAAGGACTTCACCGACCTCACCCTCGCCGACAGCGCCGGCACTCAGGGCACGACGGTCAAGGTCACCTCGACCGCTCACCACCCGTACTGGAGCGAAACCCGCCGCCAGTGGATCGACGCCGGCGAACTCACCGCCGGCGAACAGCTCCGCCAGCCCGACGGCACCACCTTCACGGTCCAGGCGACGCGCACCTATCCCTACGCCGTCACCACCCACAACCTCACCGTCGACGACTTCCACACCTACTACGTGCTCGCAGGCGCCGCGTCGCTGCTCGTGCACAATTGCCCCGCCGCTGGGGGAAGCGGTGGGAAGGTTGAAAAGCCTGTAGAGATGGTCCGGATGCGGCACTACACGAACAGTGCCGGCGCGCGGGGCATCGTAGAGTCGAAAATCATGCGGGCCCGCGATCAGAACAAGGTTTTCCTTCTTCCTGCGAAGGGGAAGCTGATGGCTCCGAAGGACGCGGAGCCCAAGCTTGGCATCGGTCGTGGCCGTGCAAACAAGGTGGTGGAATTCGACGTACCGGCGAATCGGGTCACCAAGGAGTACAACAAGAAGTTCGGTTTCTGGGAGTGGACTGTGATTGGGGATATTGCAATCGAGAATGTGAAGATCGTGCGATGAGTGATGAGATTGAGGCGGGAAAGGGAGTCGTGGAAATCTCCCTGGCCGACGCGATCCAAGCGACACGAGATCTCAACGAGTACGTCGTCTCGCTGGACAGGATCCTCTCCCGCATCGGCACCGGAGGTAAGGACCCGGAGATCCTTTGCGACTACGTGGTGGATCGCAAGGTGATGCGTCGCTTGGCGAACCTTCGGAATGTCATCTGCACGGCCCTGGAACAGCAGCTGGGTGCGGACGCGGTGGATGAGATCGCCGAGGAGGCGTATTTCTACACTGACTGATCCGCCATCTGAATGACCGACGGCCCGGGGCTCTGAGCCCCGGGCCGTCCTGGTCGCCCACCTGCAACTTCGTACGGACCCGGAAAACGCCGATGGGGCGTGACTCCTTGAGTCACGCCCCATCGGCGTTGGAGCGCGTCACGCGGGAAGCGGCATCAGCATTCGATGACGTTGACCGCCAGGCCGCCGCGGGCGGTTTCCTTGTACTTGACCTTCATGTCGGCGCCGGTCTCCTTCATGGTCTTGATGACCTTGTCCAGGGAGACCTTGTGGGTGCCGTCGCCGCGCATGGCCATCTTGGCCGCCGTGACGGCCTTGACCGCCGCCATGCCGTTGCGCTCGATGCACGGGATCTGGACGAGGCCGCCGACCGGGTCGCAGGTCAGGCCGAGGTTGTGCTCCATGCCGATCTCGGCCGCGTTCTCGACCTGCTCCGGGGTGCCGCCCAGGACCTCCGCGAGGGCACCGGCCGCCATCGAGCAGGCCGAGCCGACCTCGCCCTGGCAGCCGACCTCGGCGCCGGAGATCGAGGCGTTCTCCTTGAACAGCATGCCGATCGCGCCCGCCGCGAGGAGGAAGCGGACCACGCCGTCCTCGTCCGCGCCCGGCACGAAGTTCATGTAGTAGTGCAGGACCGCCGGGAGGACGCCCGCCGCGCCGTTCGTCGGGGCGGTGACGACGCGGCCGCCGGCCGCGTTCTCCTCGTTGACCGCCATCGCGTAGATCGTCGCCCACTCGCTGCGGTGCATCATCGGGTCGCCCTCGGTGCGCAGCTGGCGCGCCGTGGAGGCGGCCCGGCGCTTGACCCGCAGGCCGCCGGGGAGGATGCCCTCACGGGACATGCCGCGCGAGACGCAGGCCTGCATGACGCGCCAGATCTCCAGGAGGCCCTCGCGGATCTCCTCCTCCGTGCGCCAGGTCTTCTCGTTCTCCAGCATCATCGAGGAGATCGACAGGCCGGTCTCGTTCGCGAGCCTGAGCATCTCGTCGCCGCTGCGGAACGGGTACTTCAGCACCGTGTCGTCGAGCTTGATCCGGTCCTCGCCGACCGCGTCCTCGTCGACGACGAAGCCGCCGCCGACCGAGTAGTACGTCTTCTCCAGCAGCGGGGTGCCCGCGGTGTCGTACGCGAAGAGCGTCATGCCGTTCGCGTGGTACGGGAGCGAGCGTCGGCGGTGCAGGATCAGCTGGTTCGGCTCGTCGAAGGCGATCTCGTGGACATCGCCTATCTCCGTGCCCAGCAGCCGCAGCCGGCCCGTCTTGCGGATGCGCTCGACCTCGTCGTCGGCGCTCTCCACGTCCACGGAGCGGGGGGAGTGGCCCTCCAGGCCCAGCATTACTGCCTTGGGGGTCCCGTGGCCGTGGCCGGTCGCGCCCAGCGAACCGAAGAGTTCCGCGCGGACGGACGCGGTCTGGGCGAGGTAGCCGTCCTTCTTGAGCCGGGTCACGAACATGCGGGCGGCACGCATCGGCCCGACGGTGTGGGAGGAAGAGGGACCGATGCCGATCGAGAAGAGATCGAAGACTGAGATGGCCACGGTTGCGGACTCCTATGTCTGCTCGTGGGTGGGAAGCGGGGCAGGAGGGATGATCTGCGGATTTTGTCCGGCAGACGAGCTTAACGCGGTGAGGTGAACGGCTCGGCTCGGCTCAGCTGCCCCGGAGGGGCCGGCGTCCAGGATCGGGTCCGCGCCCGGAAGACCGCCCAGAGGCCCGCGAGGGCGATGTCCATGTGCCGTGCATGTGAACGAATCAGTGGCGATCGGCACGTTCGACTGGGCCATTGGTCCGGTCATGAGAGGGGCCCGGCGACACCTGTGGACGAACAGGCGGGCACCGGGCCCCTCACGGTGACGTCAGAGCGTCGGGTACAGCGGGAACTTCGCGGCGAGCGCCGAGACGCGAGCCTTCAGGGAGTCGCCGTCGAAGGCCGGCTTCAGCGCGGCCGCGATGATCTCCGCGACCTCGGTGAAGTCCTCCGCGCCGAAACCGCGGGTGGCCAGGGCCGGCGTACCGATCCGCAGGCCCGAGGTGACCATCGGCGGGCGCGGGTCGTTCGGGATGGCGTTCCGGTTGACCGTGATGCCGATCTCGTGGAGCCGGTCCTCGGCCTGCTGGCCGTCCAGCTCGGAGTTGCGCAGGTCGACCAGGACCAGGTGGACGTCCGTACCGCCGGAGAGGACGGAGACGCCGACCTCGGTGACGTCGTCCCGCACCAGGCGCTCGGCGATGATCTTCGCGCCCTCCAGGGTGCGCTCCTGGCGCTCCTTGAACTCGGGCGAGGCGGCGATCTTGAAGGAGACCGCCTTGGCCGCGATCACGTGCTCCAGCGGGCCGCCCTGCTGACCCGGGAAGACCGCGGAGTTGATCTTCTTGGCCAGCTCCTGCGTCGACAGGATGACGCCGCCGCGCGGACCGCCGAGGGTCTTGTGCGTGGTGGTGGTCACGACGTGGGCGTGGGGCACCGGGTTCGGGTGCAGACCCGCGGCGACCAGGCCCGCGAAGTGCGCCATGTCGACCATCAGGTAGGCGCCGACCTCGTCCGCGATGCGGCGGAAGGCGGCGAAGTCCAGCTGGCGCGGGTAGGCGGACCAGCCCGCGACGATCAGCTGCGGCTTGGACTCCTTGGCCAGGCGCTCGACCTCGGCCATGTCGACCTGGCCGGTCTCGTCGACGTGGTACGGCACCACGTTGTAGAGCTTGCCGGAGAAGTTGATCTTCATGCCGTGGGTGAGGTGACCGCCGTGGGCCAGGCTCAGGCCCATGATCGTGTCGCCCGGCTTCAGCAGCGCGAACATCGCGGCGGCGTTGGCCTGCGCGCCCGAGTGGGGCTGCACGTTCGCGGCCTCGGCGCCGAACAGCGCCTTGATGCGGTCGATCGCGATCTGCTCGACGACGTCGACGTGCTCGCAGCCGCCGTAGTAGCGGCGGCCGGGGTAGCCCTCGGCGTACTTGTTGGTCAGGACCGAGCCCTGGGCCTCCATGACGGCGATCGGAGCGAAGTTCTCCGACGCGATCATTTCCAGGGTCGACTGCTGGCGCACGAGTTCGGCGTCGACGGCGGCGGCGACGTCCGGGTCGAGCTCGTGGAGAGGGGTGTTCATTGCAGACATCTTCGATCCCCTGGGGTCAGTTGCCGGAGGTGAGCTTGGCGTACTCGTCCACGGAGAGCAGGTCGGCCGGCTCCTCCGTGACGCGCACCTTGAAGAGCCAGCCGCCCTCGAACGGGGCCGAGTTCACCAGGGACGGGTCGTCCACGACGTCCTGGTTGGCCTCGACGACCTCGCCGGTGACGGGGGAGTACAGGTCGCTGACCGACTTGGTCGACTCCAGCTCGCCACAGGTCTCGCCTGCCGTCACCGTGTCGCCGACCTCGGGGAGCTGGGCGTAGACGACGTCACCGAGCGCGTTGGCCGCGAACTCCGTGATGCCGACCGTCGAGACGCCGCCCTCGGCGTCCGACAGCCACTCGTGCTCCTTGCTGTAACGCAGCTGCTGGGGGTTGCTCATGACCTGATTCTCCTGGATGCGGGGGAGTGGATACGAACGGTGGTCTCGCGGACCGAGACGGACCGGGAACGGAACGGAACGGAGCGCGGGCGCGGGGACGTGCGGGCGTACGGGAACCCTTGCGGGAGCCCGTACGAGAACCCGTGCGGGAACCCCTACGGGGCGACCCGAAGGGCGGAGGTCCCGTACAGGGTTACTTCCGCCGCTTGTAGAACGGCAGAGCCACGACCTCGTACGCCTCATGCGTACCGCGAATGTCCACGCCGACGCCGGAGGTGCCGGGCGCGGCGTGCGCCGCGTCGACATAGGCCATCGCGATCGGCTTGCCCAGCGTCGGGGACGGGGCGCCCGAAGTGACCTCGCCGACGACCCGGCCGTCGAAGGTCACGGAGAACCCGGCGCGCGGGACGCGGCGGCCCTCGGCGATCAGGCCGACCAGCTTGCGCGGCGGGTTGGCGGCGGCGCGCTCGGCGGCGGCCTCCAGGGCGGCGCGCCCGACGAAGTCGCCCTCCTTCTCGAACTTCACGACCCGGCCGAGACCCGCGTCGAACGGGGTGAGGGAGGTGGTGAGCTCGTGCCCGTACAGCGGCATGCCCGCCTCCAGGCGCAGCGTGTCGCGGCAGGACAGGCCGGCCGGGACCAGGCCGACGCCCTCGCCCGCCTTGGTCAGCGCCTGCCACAGCTCCACGGCGTGCTCGGGGGAGACGAACAGCTCGAAGCCGTCCTCGCCGGTGTAACCGGTGCGCGCGATCAGCGCGGGGACCCCGGCGACCGTGCCCGGCAGGCCGGCGTAGTACTTCAGCCCGTCCAGGTCGGCGTCCGTGAGGGAGGCGAGGATGCCCGGGGACTGCGGACCCTGCACCGCGAGGAGCGCGTACGCGTCGCGGTCGTCGCGGACCTCGGCGTCGAAGCCGGCGGCGCGCTCGGTGATCGCGTCGAGGACGACCTGTGCGTTGGAGGCGTTCGCGACGACCATGAACTCGGTCTCGCCCAGGCGGTAGACGATCAGGTCGTCGATGATCCCGCCGTCCTCCTGGCAGATGTGCGTGTAGCGGGCACGGCCGACGCCGACGGTGGAGATGTTGCCGACCAGCGCGTAGTCCAGGACCTTGACGGCCTCCGGGCCGGTCAGGGTGATCTCGCCCATGTGGGAGAGGTCGAACAGACCGGCCTTGGTGCGGACGGCGTTGTGCTCGTCGCGCTCGCTGCCGTACCGCAGCGGCATGTCCCAGCCCGCGAAATCGGTCATGGTCGCACCGAGGGAACGGTGCAGCGCATCGAGGGCGGTCAGGCGGGGGGCAGTGCTCATGGGTGTGGCTCCCGGGTCCCAGGGCATGACATGACGAGGAGGAGTTCCTCCCCATCTGTCATCGGAACCTGAGAGGTTCGCCGAGAGTTCCCCGCTTCCGGGGAAGGCCATCGACTTGCACCTTGGGTGGAGCAGCACCGGCGCCCTCACGGGCGGTGGCGCGGCTCGCTTTTCAGATCTGCCTCATCCACGCGGTACGGGGCCTGAGAGATTCAAGGGAGGTACTTGCTCCTTCGGCGCCCGGACGCGGCCTTGCGGGGCGCCGGGACTCTCCCGCGTGGATTCAAGCGGCCGGTATGCAGTTGGTGTCCAGATGGCGCACATCATTGCACGGCGTGCGGCCGAATGGGGGAGGGGGCCCGCAAGCGGAGCGGAACCGGTGGTCCCGGATTACCGTCTCTTTACACTCAGGGGGACGGGTCCCGGTGACCCGACGCGGGGGAGGCGATCACTGTGCGGAGATTCGGAGCACTGGCGGCGGCGAGTACGGCGGCGAGTACGGCAGCGAGTACGGCGACGGGCGCGGCCACCGTGGCCGGGGTGCCCGCCCAGCGCGGCGCGGGGCGGGACCAGGAGGCAGCGGGGGCGGCGGCGATTTCGGCGGCCGGTCCGGCGGCGGCGACCGTACGGGACCTGCGCGCGGCCGCCGGCCCCGGGCGGCTCCGCTTCGCCGACGGGGACATCGTGGTCGTGTCCGGACTGCCCGGCGGCGGCAAGAGCACCCTGATCAAGCGGGCCGCGCAGGGCGGCGGCATCGACTCCCAGGACGTGCGCGAGCGGTGGGAGCGCCGGATGCCGGCAGCCGTGCCGTACGCGGTGTACCGGCCGGCGGTCCGGATCGCCCACTACTGGGGACTGTGGCGGGTGCTCCGCTCCGGTGCCTCGGCCGTGGTCCACGACTGCGGTACGCAGAGCTGGGTACGGGCCGTCCTCGCCGGGGCCGCCCGGCGCCGGGGCCGCGCGCTGCACCTGGTGCTCCTGGACACCACGCCCGAGGAGGCCAGGGCCGGGCAGGCGGCGCGCGGGCGCGGGGTGTCGGCGTACGCCTTCGCCCGGCACCGGGGCGCGGTGGCCCGGCTGCTGCGCGAGGCGGAGTCGGGCCGTCCGCCCGCCGGCTGCGCGTCGGTGGTCCTCCTGGACCGCCCGGCGGCGTCCCGCCTGACGGAGATCGGCTTCCGGT
>NZ_JAGGOW010000191.1:10717-10968 GCF_018614135.1 Streptomyces sp. ISL-66 | reverse complement strand
GCACCGGCCGGAGCCGGGCCCGCACCCGCGCGAGCGGGCCCCGCCCCGACCCGAGCCGGCTCCGCGCCGGCCCGGCCGGGCTCCGTACCGACCCGAGCATGCTCCGTACCGCCCCGGCCGGTCCACGTACCGCTCCGCGCATCCTTCGTACCCCCTGTTTGGTTCCGTCGACTACGGACGCGTGTACGGGCCCCGCGGTTTCCCGGACTCCCGGCCTGTTCGCTCCCCGACTCCGGGCCCGCCCGCTCCCC
>NZ_JAGGOW010000191.1:413-10703 GCF_018614135.1 Streptomyces sp. ISL-66 | reverse complement strand
GCGGCTTCCGCGCCCCCGCCCCACCCCCCGCCCCACCCGCGCGTCCGCCCCCCTGTGAGCAGCCGGAAAACACCCGTCACCCCGGCGCAACGCGTCGGCAACCTGCGGCGCGCAGGATCGGTTCATGACGGAGCCGGCGCAGCCTCAGTCCCCGCACCTCCCGCCTTCCCCTCCCCTTTCGCCGGCCACCACGGCGGAGTTGCTGACCCGGATCACCGCCCAGCTCGGCACGCAGCTCAGCGGCCTGCGCCCCCGACACCACGGAGTCGTCCCATGCAGCCCACCCTCGTCGCCGTGGCCCACGGCAGCCGTGACCCGCGCGCCCTGCACACCGTCGAGGCCCTCCTCGAACGGGTCCGCGAGCTCCGTCCGCGCCTCCGCGTCCGGCTCGGGCACATCGAGCTGAACCACCCGTTGCTGGAGCACACCCTCGACCGGGCCACCGGAGCCGCCGTGCTCGTGCCGCTGCTGCTGGGGCGCGGCACCCACGTCAAGCGGGACCTGCCGGCCGCCGCCGCCCGCGCCGGGCACCTGCGGACCCGGGTGGCCGCCCCCCTCGGTCCGCATCCGCTGCTCGTCGAGGCCCTGTACGAGCGGCTCGTGGAGGCCGGCTGGACCGCCGGGTCGGCGGTGGTGCTGGCCGCCGCCGGATCCCGCGACCCCGACTCCGCGGCCGATACGCGGGCCACCGCCGCCCTGCTGTCGCAGCGGCTCGACGGGGTGCCCGTGATCGCGGCCTACGCGTCCGCCGCCGCGCCCACGGTCCCCGACGCCGTACGGGCCCTGGCCGCGCGGGGCTGCCACCGGGTCGCGGTCGCCTCGTACTTCGCCGCCCCCGGGCGCTTCGCCTCCGCGAGCGCCGCCGCCGCGCCGGGACCGGCCGCCGCCCCGCTCGGCGCGCATCCGGCGCTGGCCCGGCTCGTGCTCCAGCGCTACGACGAAGCCCGCGCGACCCTCACGGCCCCCGCGACCCGCGCACGGCAGGCGCACCCGCTGGAACTGGCCACCGCGTAAAGACCGGGTTGGGCCGCAATCACCGGGATTGCTCCTCTTGCACTCGTCTTGTCGGCGCGTACGGTTACCGTTCTGACCATGGAAGGCATGGAAGGCACCACCGCACCTGTCCGCCCCGACCAGCCCGGCGAGCCCTACGGTCCCGCCGATACCGAGCGCTGGGCCGTCGAGCCGGACAAACGGCCGGGCCGGACCGCCTTCCAGCGCGACCGCGCCCGCGTGCTGCACTCCGCCTCCCTGCGCCGCCTCGCCGGGAAGACCCAGGTCGTCACCCCCGGCACGCGTTCGTACGACTGGGACGCGAGCCCCCGTACGCGCCTGACGCACTCCCTGGAATGCGCCCAGGTCGGCCGCGAGCTCGGCGCCGCGCTCGGCTGCGACCCGGACTTGGTCGAGGCCGCCTGCCTCTCGCACGACATGGGACACCCGCCCTTCGGCCACAACGGCGAGGAGGCGCTCAACGAGTTCGCCAAGGACTGCGGCGGCTTCGAGGGCAACGCCCAGTCGCTGCGCCTGCTGACCCGGCTGGAGCCCAAGCGCTTCGTCCCCGATCCCGCCACCGGCGAACTGGTCAGCGTCGGGCTGAACCTCACCCGGGCCTGCCTGGACGCCGCCACCAAGTACCCGTGGGCGCGCGGGGACCACCCCACCGATCCCGGCTCGGTGAAGTTCGGCGCCTACGAGGACGACCTACCGGTCTTCGACTGGCTGCGCCGCGGCGCGCCCGCCGACCGCAAGTGCTTCGAGGCGCAGGTCATGGACTGGGCCGACGACGTGGCGTACTCCGTCCACGACTTCGAGGACGGCCTGCACGCCGGGCACCTCGACCCGAACCTGCTGTTCGCCGAGCCCGAGCGCACCGCGATCTGGCGGGTGGCGATCGGGCGGTACGTACCGGCCGACACGGAGCCGGAGGAGCTGCGGGAGGCCCTGGACCGGCTGATGGAGCAGGAGTGGTGGCCGCACGGGTATGACGGCTCGGCCGTGGCCCAGGCCCGGCTGAAGGACGCCACCAGCCAGCTGATCGGCCGCTTCTGCCTGGCCGCCGAGGGAGCGACCCGGCAGGCGTACGGCACCGGCCGGCTCACCCGGTACGCGGCGGAGCTGGTGGTGCCGCGCGAGGCGCGCAACGAGTGCGCCGTCCTCAAGGCGGTGGCCGACCTGTACGTCATGCAGCGGGACGAGCAGGAGCGGATCCGAGCCGATCAGCGCATCGTCCTCGCCGAGCTCGCGGAGGCGCTGAGCGCCCGCGCGCCCGAGGGTCTGGACCCTCAGTTCCGGGCGATCTTCGACGCGGCGCCGGACGACCGGGCCCGCAAACGCGCGGTCGTCGACCAGATCGCGGCGCTCACCGACGCGGCCGCACGCTCCCTGCACGCCCGCCTCACGCGTCGCGCGCGACGCGCCGAAGGGTGAGCCGATCGGGCCACTCCCCCTTCACGCGGCAGGCTCAGTGCGGGACGCTCGCATGTGGTCGCATGTGGCCGAGAGGTTATGAGGAGGCATCAGGTGGTCGACGCACACCGGACGTTCGTCATCGTCGGCGCAGGGCTGGCCGGAGCCAAGGCGGCCGAGACGCTGAGGTCCGAGGGGTTCACGGGGCGGGTGATCCTCATCGGCGACGAGCGCGACCATCCCTACGAGCGTCCCCCGCTCTCCAAGGGGTACCTGTCGGGCAAGGAGGAGCGCGAGAGCGTCTTCGTCCACGAGCCCTCCTGGTACGCGGCCTCCGACATCGAACTGCACCTCGGCCAGCCGGCGGTCCAGCTCGACCGGGAGGCCAAGAAGGTGGTCCTCGGCGACGGCACGGCGCTGCCGTACGACAAGCTGCTGCTGGCAACCGGCGCCGAGCCGCGCCGGCTGGACATCCCGGGCACCGAGCTGGTCGGGGTGCACCACCTGCGCCGCCTCGCGCACGCCGACCGGCTGCGCAAGACGCTGGCCGGCCTGGGCCGGGACAACGGGCACCTGCTGATCGCGGGCGCCGGCTGGATCGGCCTGGAGGTCGCCGCGGCGGCCCGGGGGTACGGGGCCGAGGTCACGGTCGTCGAACCGGAGGCGACCCCGCTGCACGCGGTCCTCGGTCCGGAGATCGGCCGGCTCTTCGCGGACCTGCACGCCGAGCACGGGGTCCGCTTCCACTTCGGGGCCCGGCTGACGGAGATCGTCGGGCAGGACGGCATGGTGCTGGCGGCCCGTACGGCCGACGGGGAGGAGCACCCGGCGCACGCGGTCCTCGCCGCGATCGGGGCCGCACCGCGCACGGCCCTGGCGGAGACCTCGGGTCTCGCCCTGGTCGACCGGGAGCACGGCGGCGGCATCGCCGTGGACGCCTCGCTGCGCACCTCCGACCCGGACGTGTTCGCGGTCGGGGACGTGGCGGCCGCGCACCACCCGGTGCTGGGGGCGCGGCTGCGGGTCGAGCACTGGGCGAACGCCCTCAACGGGGGTCCGGCCGCCGCGCGGGCGATGCTGGGGCGCGAGGTCTCGTACGACCGGGTTCCGTACTTCTTCTCGGACCAGTACGACGTGGGCTTGGAGTACTCGGGGTACGCCCCGGCGGGCGGCTACGACCAGGTGCTGATCCGGGGGGACGTGGGCAAGCGGGAGTTCATCGCCTTCTGGCTGTCGGACGGGCGGGTCCTGGCCGGAATGAACGTGAACGTGTGGGACGTCACCGAGCACATCCAGGCGCTGATCAGGTCGAAGGCGCCCGTGGACCGCGAGAAGCTGGCAGACCCGTCGATTCCGCTTTCCACCCTGGTGCCCTCGGAGGTGGCCTGACGGGGTGCCGCCCGCGGGCCGCCGGGGGGCCGGGCGGGATCGTCGGTCCCCGGCCGTAGACTTGCGCGTGTGGCGGGACGGATCAACGACGACGACGTGAAGGCGGTACGGGACGCGGTCCCGATCGACGCCGTGGTCTCCGACTACCTCCAATTGCGCAACGCGGGCGGCGGCAACCTCAAGGGCCTCTGCCCGTTCCACGACGAGAAGTCCCCGTCCTTCCAGGTCAGCCCCAGCAAGGGTCTCTACCACTGCTTCGGCTGCCAGGCGGGCGGGGACACCCTCGACTTCGTCATGAAGATCGACCACCTCTCCTTCTCGGAGGCGGTCGAGCGGCTCGCCGGCCTGGCCGGCATCACCCTGCGGTACGAAGAGGGCGGCTACACCGCCGGCACCAGCGGCCGCGGCGAGCGCATCCGGCTGGTCGAGGCCCACAAGGCGGCCGCCGAGTTCTACCTCGACCAGCTGGGCAGCGCCGAGGCCGAGATCGGCCGCAAGTTCCTTGCCGAGCGCGGCTTCGACCAGGCCGCGGCCGCGCACTTCAGCGTCGGCTACAGCCCGGCCGGCTGGGACCACCTGACCCGGTTCCTGCGCGGCAAGGGCTTCAGCGACAAGGAACTGATCACCTCGGGCCTGGCCCAGGACAGCCGCAGCGGAAAGCCCATCGACCGCTTCCGCGGCCGCCTGATGTGGCCCATCCGCGACATCAGCGGCGAGGTCGTCGGCTTCGGCGCGCGCAAGCTGCGCGAGGACGACAACGGCCCCAAGTACCTGAACACGCCCGAGACCTCGATCTACAAGAAGTCCCAGGTGCTCTACGGCATCGACCTGGCCAAGAAGGAGATCGCCCGGACCTCCCGGGCCGTCGTCGTCGAGGGCTACACCGATGTCATGGCCTGCCACGTGGCCGGGGTCACGACCGCGATCGCCACCTGTGGCACCGCCTTCGGCGGAGACCACATCAAGATCCTGCGCCGGCTGCTCATGGACAACGCGACCGCCGAGGTGATCTTCACCTTCGACGGGGACGCCGCCGGCCAGAAGGCCGCGCTGCGCGCCTTCGAGGACGACCAGAAGTTCGCCGCGGAGACCTCCATCACCATCGCCCCGGGCGGCATGGACCCCTGCGACCTGCGCCTCGCGCAGGGCGACGCGGCCGTGTCCGGGCTGGTCGAGGCCCGCACCCCGCTGTTCGAGTTCGCGCTGCGGCACATCGTGTCCCGGCACAACCTGGAGAACCCGGCGGGCCGCGCGGCCGCGCTGGACGAGGCGGCGCCCATCGTCGCCAACATCAAGAACATCGCGATCCAGCACGAGTCGGCCGTCCAGCTGGCCGGCATGCTGGGAATCCGCGACGAGCAGTTCGTCGTCAAGCGGGTCGCGCAGCTCGCCCGCTGGGCGCGCGACCGCGGCGGCCAGGGCCCCGCCGGCCAGCAGCAGGGCCGCGGCCGGTCCTCCTACGAGGCCGCGCCGACGCCTTCCGCCGCCCCGGCGGGCGGTCCCGCGCTGAACCTGCGCAGCCCCGCCCACCGTACGGAGCGCGAGCTGCTCAAGCTGGCCCTCCAGCGGCCCGCCCTGGTCTCCCCCGCCTTCGACGCGTACGGGCTCGACGAGTTCACCGCCCCGCCCTACGCGGCCGTCCGCCAGGCCATCCAGGACGCGGGCGGTGCCTCGCTCGGCACCGAGGACTACCTGACCCGGGTCCGCGCGGCCGCGCCGAACGACACCGTGCGCGCGCTGGTCACCGAGCTCGCGGTCGAGGCCATCCACGCGAAGACGGTCGACGAGGTCTACGCCGGAGTCCAGCTGGTCCAGGTCCGGCTGCGCGCCGTCGACCGCCGGGTGCACGAGATCCAGGGCACCATGGCCCGGCTCGGCCCCCAGGCGCCGCCGGAGCAGCTGGCGGCGGTCCAGGAGGAGCTGTGGGTCCTCCAGCAGTACGGGCAGCGGCTGCGCAACCGGGGCGCGGAGGGCCTGTAAGCCGGTTCGCCGCCCCCGCGCGAGGTCCGGTGCGAGGTCCGGTGCGAGGTCCGGTGTGGCGTCAGGCGTTCTGCGGCGCCTCGTCCTTCAACATCGTCCGCAGCATGTCGCGGAACTCCGGAGTGTCGACCTCCTGGTGCACGGACACGGAGTGCTCGGTGGCCGCCCGGACCACCTCTTCCTCCTCGCCCGCGATGGTCAGGGTGCAGTTGGCCTCGCTGGGGTACTCCCTGCAGTCGATGAACTTGCGCACGGTGTGCCTCCCGGATGGGTGGTGACGGCTGTCGGCGTCGCCGTCCGAGCGCCGCTCGGGCGGGAGGGCGGAGGCAGGTGCGTCAGGTGGTGTTCAGTGTCTCTTCCACGATCCTCCCTGCGGGCCCGGGACGCACGGGGAGGCCTTTCCGGCCACGGCATCAGCGGCGCAGCCAGTCGCCACCGGGGATCTCCGTACCGGAGCTCGCCAGGCGGCCGGCCAGGGGTGGGGCGGCCAGGTAGACCCAGGCGCGGACCGGGGTGCCGTCGGGGCGCAGGGCGTCGCGGGCGATGCGGTCGTAGATGTTGCCGGGATGCCCGGGGCCCTCGTACTCCTCCAGCAGATCGAGGGCGACGAGGAGTTCCCCGTAGGCCCCCGGGGCCGCGACGATCAGCTCCCCGGCTATGGCGGATCCGGGGCGGTCCACGGCGTAGGGGTAGCCGGGGCCCTCGTACAGCGCCGCGTCCGGGAGGCGGGCGGGCTGCTCGGCGGCGGTGCGGCCGCGCAGGAACAGCTCGTGGTTGACCTCGCCCGGACGCAGGGTCCCGTAGACGAAGAACGCAAGCTCCTCGGGCTCCGGTACGGAACCCGTCCTTCCGGCCCGGCCCTCCGGCCGATCCACCGACGACGCCATGCGGTCCTCCTTCTGCTCACACCGGGCAGTCCGCCGCGGCTCCGCGGGGCCGAAGCACGGGCACATCGTTCCAGACGCCCTGAAGCAGCACCGATCCCCCTTGCCCAGGGAAGAGATACCCGCCGGCCCCGTCACCCAGACGGGGAGGGGGCCCACGGATGGCCCTATCGAGGCCGCTGACCTGCGCGGACGGCCCGCCCGCGCGCACCGTGGGGCGAATCTGACACCACATCAGCAGGCGGCCGCCCCACCGCCCGGGTTACCTCGGAAACACGACCCCGTGTCCACAGGAGACCCCCCATGCGTCGACGCACCGCCCACGTGCTCACCGCCACCGCGCTGACCGCCGTCGCGTTCACCGGCCCGGTGGCCGGCGCCGTCGCGGCCGCGGACCTCGGCATGGCGGGCTTCGCGGCCGGCGACTTCGCCCCGCTGGAGGTCTGGCCCAAGTCCGCCTCCCCCGGCACCACCGTCACGGTGAACACGAGCGCCTGCGGCAGCGGAAGTCACGCCGAGGGCGACGCGTCCACCGTCGGCGGCGGCCGCTTCAAGCTGACCCCGGGGACCCACAAGGAGGTGGTCGTGGGGCAGTTCCAGGTCGGCCACGGCGCCCGCCCCGGCACCTACGGCATCGGCGCCACCTGCGCGAACGGCAAGTTCGCGACCGGCGACCTGATCGTCACCGAACACGACCGCGGCCCGCAGGGCCACGTGCGTACCGGGGTGGGCGGTGGCACGACCACCACCGCCGACCCCGCCAAGATCGCGGCGGGAGCGGCCGTGCTGGCCGCCACCGCCGCCGGCGGTATCTGGCTCCTGCGTCGCCGGGCGAGCGGCACGCGGAGCTGACGGGCGCCCGCGGCCGAGGCCGCGGTCCGACCGGTACCGCCCCCGTCGCCCGCCCCGCGAGGTCCCCCCCGTTCGCGGGGCCGGGCGACGGCCAGTCACCACGAAGACATCGAGTGCCAGCAACAGCAGCGACGACGACAGCGCGACGGCAAGGGGGCCTCGCATGGGCATGGGCATGGACGCGAGCCTGGCCCGCCGCGGCGGGTTCGTCGCGCTCGCCGCCTGCATCGGCGTCTGGCTCGTCGGCAGCGGCTCCAGTGAGCCGGTGCGGCCGCCCCTGCCCTCCCCCGGCGAGGGACTGAGCGCCCAGGCGCAGTATCCGGGAGCCATCGCCGCGCTCCCCGGTTCCCCGCCCACCCGCATCCGGATCCCGTCGATCCGCGTGGACGCCCCGCTGACCGGGCTGGGCCTCCAGGCCGACGGCAGCCTGGAGGTGCCGCCGCCCGCCCGCCGGAACCTGGCCGGCTGGTACCGGGACGGGACCACCCCGGGCGCCACCGGCACCGCCGTCGTCGTCGGCCACGTGGACGACGCCACCGGCCCGGCGGTCTTCTACCACCTGGGCGCGCTGCACCGCGGAGCCCTGGTCGAGATCGCCCGCCAGGACGGCAGTACGGCCGTGTTCACGGTCCACGCGGTGGAGGTCTACGACGCCAGGGCCTTCCCCGACTCCCGCGTGTACGGGACGTCGCCGCGCGCCGAACTGCGCGTCATCACCTGCGGCGGGGGCTTCTCCCCGCGCACCGGCTACCGGGGCAACGTGGTCGTCTTCGCCCACCTCACGGGCACTTACTAGCCAACCTGGTGCTGTGACGGGGAAGGCTCACCGGCTCGCGACGCCCGCGACGAGCCCGACCCCCGCGACGCCCGCTAGTGCGCCGCCGGACCCGTGCGGACGACCGGCTGGTCGCCCCGGGGCCCGAACAGGTGCAGGATCTCCGCCGCGTTCGCGTCGGCGGGGCCGAACCAGTGGGGTTCGCTGGTGTCGAACTCGGCCACCTCGCCCGGCCGGAGGGTGAAGGTGCGCTCCCCGATGATCAGGCGGAGCTCGCCGGCGAGCACGTAGAGCCATTCGTACCCGGCGTGGGTGACGAGCTTCGGTTCGCGGTACGAGAGCACCTGCTTGAACACCTGCACCCGGCCCGGGTACTGCGTCAGGGGCACCAGCACGCTTCCGTGCTCCCTGCGGTGGGGCTTCAGGTGCACGCGGGGGTCGCCGGTGGCCGGAGCCGCCACCAGCTGGTCCAGTGCGACGCGGTGCGCGCGGGCGAGCGGGATGAGCAGTTCGAGCGTCGGGCGCCGCTTGCCCGCCTCCAGCCGCGACAGCGTGCTCACGGAGATCCCGGTGTCCCGCGCGAGCGCCTCGAGGGTGAGTCCGCGGTCGCGCCGCAGGGCGCGCAGCCGTGGCCCGATGCTGTCGAGCGTCTCCGCGAGTTCGGGGTCCATGCGGGCCATTTTGCGGTACTGGCAAATTTTCTGGGCCGGAACCCCCACCCCGGCCGAGCCTGGGCGTACACGGGCGTGCAGACGAAAGACGCCCCCGGCCCGAAGGCGGACCCAGTGACCACGACGGTGACCACAGCCACGACCCTCCCGGATGCCACACCCCCGTTGAGCGCGCGCCGGCGGTGGACGATCCTGGCCGTCTGCGCGCTGAGCATGTTCCTCGTCGGCGTGGACACCACCATCGTCAACGTGGGCCTGCCCGTGATCGGGCGCGGCCTGGGCGTGGGCACGCACGGGCTGGAATGGGTGGTGGACGCCTACACCGTTGTCCTGGCCAGCCTCCTCGTCGCTTCCGGCGCCCTCGCCGACCGCTTCGGGCGCCGCCGCGTCTTCCAGTGCGGACTGACCCTCTTCGGCGTCGCGTCCCTGGTCTGTGCGCTGGCACCGTCGCTCGGCCTCCTCGTCGCGGCGCGGGCCGTCCAGGGCGTCGGGGCCTCGATGCTGAGCCCGGTCGCCCTGGCGATCGTGGTGAACGCGATGCCCGACCCGCGGGAGCGGGCCCGCGCGATCGGTGTGTGGGCGTCGGTGTTCGGGCTCAGCATGGCGGCGGGCCCGGTCATCGGCGGGGCCCTCATCGGGGCCTTCGGCTGGCGTTCGGTGTTCTGGATCAACGCACCGGTCATCGTCGCCGCGCTCGTCCTGGTCGCGGTGTTCGTGCCGGAGTCCCGCGGCCGGGCCCGGCGGCTCGACCTGCCCGGCCAGGTGCTCCTCACCACGGCCCTGTGCGTCTTCGTCGGCGTGCTCATCGAGGGGCCGCGGATCGGCTGGACCTCTGCCCCGGCCGTGGCCTGCTACGCCGCGGTCGTGGCGGCGACGGCCGGGTTCGTCCGGGTCGAACTCCACCGGAGCGAACCGCTCATGGACCTCGGGCTCTTCCGGCGGCCGCCCTTCGCCTCGGCGGCGCTGGGCGCCGTGGCGCTGTTCGCCGCACTGAACGTGACCCTCCTGCTCAACACGCTCTACCTCCAGGAAACCCGCGGCTGGACCCCGCTCGCGGCGGGCACGGCGACACTGCCCATGGCGCTCGGGGCCACCCTGTGCGCACCGTGGTCCGGCAGTCTGGTGGGCCGCGTCGGTACGAGGCGGCCCCTCGTCCTCGCGGGCGGTTTCACCGCGGTCGGCGGGCTGTGCCTGGTCGGCCTGGGTCCGGACACGAGCGTCCTGCTGCTCCTGCTGTCCTACCTGCTCATCGGCGTCGGGTTCGGCTTCGCCAACGCGCCGATCACCCATACGGCGGTCAGCGGTCTGCCCGCGTCCCGGGCCGGCGTGG
>NZ_JAGGOW010000191.1:0-381 GCF_018614135.1 Streptomyces sp. ISL-66 | reverse complement strand
CCGGCCGATCTCGCCCGGGCGACCCGTCCCGGCTGGGTGCTCGTGACGGCCTGCGGACTGTTCCTCTTCGTCGTGGCGGGGGCCTCCCGGGCGAAGACTCCCGCGGCCTGATCACGGGCGGCCGGCGCGCAGCGGCCGGGGCCCGGCGCCCGGAGCCGGGAGCCCGGAGCCCGGAGCCCGCGCCCGCTCGGCAGCCCGATTCACGGCCTGCCCCCTGCGCAGCCCTCAGGGGGCGGTCCCGACGCCGGCAGCCCGCGCGGGCCGAGGCTCTCCGCGCCCACCAGTCGGCCGGCGGCGGCGCCGAGGGCCTGGCGCAGCGGCTCCTCCAGGTAGGGCCGGATGCCGAGGACGGGGCGCACCCCGGTGCGCAGGGGGTTGGAC
>NZ_JAGGOW010000190.1 GCF_018614135.1 Streptomyces sp. ISL-66 | reverse complement strand
GGGTGACGCGGTGACGCGGAGCCGGAGGAGCGGGTGACGGGATGATCCGGTGACCCGGTGACCCGGTGACCCGGTGACCCGGTGACCCGGACAAGGCAAGGGCCGCGGCGGGGTGGCGACGTCGGTGACCTCGGTGTCCTCCGTGACCTCGGTGTGTCGGTGCACGGAGCATGAGACTGGAGTGACAGAGGTGACGCGGATGGACGATCTCGTGGTGATCGGAGCGGGCCCGTACGGGCTGTCGATCGCCGCCCACGCCGCCGGCGCGGGGCTCGGGGTGCGGGTCCTGGGCCGGCCCATGGCCTCCTGGCGGGACCACATGCCCGAGGGCATGTACCTGAAGTCGGAACCGTGGTCCTCCAACCTCTCGGCGCCCGGCGGGCGTTACACACTGGCCGAGTACTGCGAAACCCGCGGGATTCCCGCCGAACACGGAACTCCGCTGCCCATCGGGACGTTCAGCGCGTACGGGCTCTGGTTCGCCCGCCGTGCCACACCCCCGGTGGAGGAGGCGACCGTCACCGAAGTCACCCCGCATGGCGACGGATTCCGCGTCCGCACCGCCGAGGGGCCGCCCCTGCTCGCGCGGACGGTGGCGCTGGCCGTGGGCGTCATGCCCTTCGTCCGGTACCCCGCGGCGCTGCGGGAGCTGCCCCCGGCCCACTACTCGCACAGCACCGGCCACCGCGACCTGACCCGCTTCGCCGGCCGCGAGGTCGCCGTGCTCGGCGCCGGGCAGGCGGCCCTGGAGACCGCCGCCCTGCTCGCGGAGCAGGGGGCCCGGCCCTGCCTGGTGGCCCGCCGCTCCCGGCTGAACTGGAACACCGTGCCGCAGCCCCTGCGGCGCCCCCCGCTGCGCTCCCTGCGCGATCCGCACAGCGGTCTGGGCACCGGCTGGCGCAGCTGGGCCTGGTCGGAGCTGCCCTGGGCGGTGCGCAGGCTGCCCGCGCCCACCCGGGAGCGGATCGCGGCCACCGCGCTGGGCCCGGCCGGAGCCTGGTGGCTGCGGGAGCGCTTCGAGCGGAGGGTCCCCGTCCTGCTCGGGCACCGGCTGCGGCGGGCGGTCCCGGCCGGCGAACGCACCCGGCTCGGGCTGACAACCGCCGACGGGGAGTCCGTCGTCCTGAACACCGCCCATGTGATCGCGGCGACCGGGTTCGCCCCGGACCTGGCCCGGCTGGAGCTGCTCGACGCGGGGCTGCGGGCCGCGCTGGTGACCGTCGGGCAGGGCGGGTCGCCGGAGCTGAGCCCCGGTTTCGAGTCCTCGTGGCCGGGGCTGTTCTTCGCGGGGCTGCTGACGGCTCCCTCATTCGGCCCTTCCATGCGATTCGTGCACGGCGCCGGCTTCACGGCGGGGAAACTGGTGGCAGGAGTCCGCAAGCGCCTGGGCACCCGGGACCCGCTGGCGGGGTCCAGCGGTGCGACCCGGGCCGACCGGGCCCAGGCGTCCGGGCACAGAGCGTGAGAGGGGTCCGCGATGAGCGCTGAGCGAGCACAGGGCCGCGGCTGGGTGAGGATTCCGGCCAGCCGCGGGGAACAGCCCGCCACGACGAGGGCGGCGCCCCCGCACCAGCCTCCGCAGGCCCCGTACGCGCCACCGCAGGCACCGTACGGGCAGTCTTCGTATGCGCGGCCTTCCTACGGGCAGCCTTCCTACGGGCAGCAGGCCGCGTACGGGGGCGGCCAGTACCCGCAAGCCCCGTACGACCCCTCGATGATGATCTACCACTCCCTCGTCACGCGCTGGCGGGAGGCCGGACGCACCCTTCCGGGGCATCCTGACGAAGAGTGGGAGCGGCTCGTTTCCCAGCCGTGCTGGCCCGGCCGTTAGGTGGTGTGAGTCTCGTGGCAGCGGGTGCGGAGCGACGCGACAAGAGACCGGATGCGCAGAGCCCCGGCAGCGCCGGGCCGCTCACCGGCCCCGGTGAGCGGCTCGCGCTCAACGGCATGGGCAGCTTCGAGTGGGACCTCACCGCCGGGACGCTGGTGCTGGACGAGGCCGGGATGACGGTCTTCGACCTGGAGCCGGGGGAGTTCGACGACACCCCCGAGGGCCTGGGGCTGAGGATCCCGGCCGACGACGGCGCGCGGCTCGCGGACACCGTGCTGGCGGTGCTGGAGAGCGGGGAGGAGACGTACGGCCAGTACTTCACGGTGCACCGGCGCGACGGCCGCGACCAGTGGACCCACACCCAGGGCCGGGTGGTGCGCGACGACGACGGCCGGCCCGTGCGGATCCTCGGCATCGTCCGGGACGCCACGGCCGAGCTCGCCCACCTCACGGTGCTGCGCAAGCTGGAGTCGGCGCGCGCCCAGCAGGCCACCATCGTCCAGCGGACCACGGAGGCCCTGTCGCGGGCGGTGACGGTCGACGACGTGACGGCCACCCTGACGGGCGCGGGCGCGCTGGAACGGCTGGGGGCGGACGGCCTGGCGCTGGGTCTGGTCGAGGGCGGCACCATGAAGATCATCGCCTTGAGCGGGGAATCCCTGGAGATCCTCAGCGAGCGGAAGTTCACCCGGCTGGACGGCTCGCTGCCGCTGTCGCAGACGGTGCTCAGCAGGAAGGCACGCTTCGTCACCTCGCTCGCCGAGCTGGCGGCGGAATTCCCGCTGCTGTCCGACTACCTGAGCCGCATCCAGTACGACGCCGCCGCCTACCTGCCGCTCATCGCCCAGGCCAAGGCCATCGGCGGACTGGTGCTCTTCTACCGGCGGCGCACCGAGTTCAGCCCCGAGGAGCGCAACCTGTGCCTCGGCCTGGCCGGCATCGTCGCGCAGTCGCTCCAGCGGGCGCTCCTGTTCGACCAGGAGCGCGAGTTCGCCACGATGCTCCAGGCCGCCATGCTGCCGCGCCGGATCCCCGAGATCACCGGCGGGGAGATCGCCGTGCGCTACCACTCCGCCTGGAGCGGGCGCGAGGTCGGCGGGGACTGGTACGACGTGATCTCGCTGCCCCGCGACCGCGTCGGGATCGTGGTGGGTGACGTACAGGGCCACGACACGCACGCCGCCGCGATCATGGGCCAGCTGCGCATCGCCCTGCGCGCCTACGCGGGCGAGGGCCATCCGCCCTCCACCGTGCTGGTGCGCGCCTCGCGCTTCCTCGCCGAGCTGGACACCGAGCGGTTCGCGACCTGCATGTACGCGCAGGTGGACCTGGAGACCGGAGGGGTACGGGCGGTCCGTGCCGGCCACCTCGGACCGCTCATCCGGCACACCGACGGGCGAACGGGCTGGCCCAACGTGCGCGGCGGCCTGCCGCTCGGGCTGGCCACGGTCTTCGCGCAGGAGGAGTTCCCCGAGACCCGGCTCGACCTGGTCCCCGGCGAGACCCTCGTGCTGTGTACCGACGGCCTCGTGGAGGAGCCCGGGACCGCCATCACCCAGGGCATGGACGCCCTCGCGCACGCGGTCCGCAGCGGCCCCCAGGAGGCCGGTGCGCTCGCCGACCACCTCTCGGACCGGCTGTGGGAGCGCTGGGGCTCCGGCGACGACGTGGCCCTGCTGGTGCTGCGCCGGGCCCCGGACCCGGGCACCCACCGGGCGCCGCGCATCCACCAGTACGTCCACCAGGCGGACCCGGAGGGACTCTCCGAGGCCCGCTACGCCCTGCGGCAGGCACTGCGGGACTGGGGCATGCCGGAGCTCGCCGACGACGTGGAACTGGCGGCGGGAGAGCTGCTGGTCAACGCCCTGCTGCACACCGACGGCGGGGCGGTGCTGACGATGGAGGTGCTGCCGGAGCCGGTCCGGCGCATCAGGCTCTGGGTCAAGGACCGTTCCAGCGTGTGGCCGCGGCGGCGCACGCCGGGGGAGTCGGCGACCACCGGGCGCGGACTGCTGCTGGTGGATGCGCTGGCCACGCACTGGGGGGTGGAATCCCGTGGCGAAGGCAAGGCGGTGTGGTGCGAGTTCGACGCGGCGGGCAGGGCGGCGCGCAGCGCACCGTGATCGGAGGGTCACGTTTCGAGTTGTGGGGTGCGGTGGGCGGGGTGATGATGCGGACCATGGAACGGATTTCGTGGATTTCGCAGTGAGCCGCCTGGGCAGGCGTGCGGTCACGGGCGTCCTGACGCTGCTGCTGCTCGCCGCCGGGGTGCCGAAGGTGGTCGACTGGACGACCGGGCGCCCGCACACGGACCCGGGGTGCCAGACGGTGGCCTTCATGTCGATGACGGGCGTCGCGCCCGAGTGTCGCTGACCACCGGTGTCGCTGACCGGCGGGTGCTGCCTGACCGGGTGCGGCCGTTGGCCCGTGTCGTGCCCGAGCGCGCTGACGCCCGGGTCCGGATAGCGGCGGCTACCGGACGGGGCGTCGCGCGCACTCCGACGGCCTACCGGTGGTCGATCACCGTGACCGGGTGGGCGTCCTCCGCGAGGGTCTCGATCGACCGCGGCAGCAGCCCGCCGCCGAAGTGCACCTCCTGCAGTTGCGCCTCGGCGAGCGCCTCGCCCGCGTGGACGCCGGGGGTGAGCCGGAGCGTGGCGTGCGCCGCCCACTCGTGCTCGGTGCCGTCGCACCGGGCGTCGCCGCCGCCGATGCTGAGGCGGACGCCTTCCTGGACGACGGTCGCCTTGATCTGAACCTCTCCCGCGAGTGACGGGGCGGTGCAGTGGTAGACCCCGAAAAGGTGGATCGTGCCGTCTTCTGCGATGTGGGCTTCTGACGATACGTAAATGTCATTTCCGTAGGGCGCGGCATTCGCCGGGGCGGTGCATACCGCCGTGGCGCCCAGTGCGGCGAGTACGGCCAGGGCCATGCGGGGGCCGGACGCGGCCATCGTTCCTCCTGTGGGACGGGATTGCGGGGGATTGCGGAATTCCGCCGGAACGCATTGTGCTGGCATATGAGGGGCAATGCGTTCCGCCTGCTCGTGTCGGTGTGTGCAATTGCCCGCTCGGGCGCGTGAGACTGGCCGGAATACAGCCCCGAAGTTCCCCGAAGTTCCCGAAGATCCCCGAAGGGATCCCGCATGCGCCAGTCCGCCACCCGCTCCTCCTCGGCCTCCGCACTCGCCGCCGCCGCCCTCCTCCCGCTCCTGCTGCTCGGTGCCACGGCTTGCTCCGGCGCCCCCGAGGGCGACGCGCTCGCCCCCGCCGCGGCGCCCGCCGTACCGGTGGACGACGGCGCGCCGGGCGCCGGGGACGATCCCGTGGGGAAGGACGGCCGGGCGGCGCGCGGGTCCTCGGAGGATGCCCGTGTGGGTGACTCCGTACGGGTCAAGGGCAAGGAGGTCGGCCGCCACCTTCAAGTGGTGCTCAACGCCTACGTCGACCCGGCGGTCAGCGTGGAGAAGAACTTCGCCCCGGCGGCCGGCAAGCGCTGGGTGGCCGCCTCGATGTCCTTCGTCAACGTCGGCGGGGCCTCGTACGGGGCTCTCGGGCGCATGTGGGCGCTCGACGGCGCGGGGCAGCACCACGCGGTGGTGCCCACCGGTGAGCTCACGACCGGCAAACCGCTCGTCTTCGATTCCCTCGCGGTGGGTGAGCGGGCCGAAGGATGGGTGGTGTTCGAAATCCCGGAAAACGCTCGCATTGTGCGGCTCCAGTATCAAGACGCGAACATGCGGGCGAATTCCGGAGGTGGATTCTGGACCGTCTAGCCCGGCCGGGTGAAACGGCGTCAAAGGGGCGGGCCGCCGACCACTAAGGTGCGGCCCATGACTTCTACCCAGGCCGATCTCGACCGCTCCAAGCTCGGCACCCTTTCGGTGCTCGCGTGGATCGGCGACCCCGAAGAGGCCCACGACATCCCCTACCTCCTCGCCTACATCCTCGGCGACGGACCCGACGGGCCCGAGGCGAGCGAGGCGGCCGCCCGCGGGCTCCTGGAGGAGATCGGCCTGCCCATCGGCGACGTGGTGATGGACGGCGTCCGCAACCCCGCCGGCTTCCCGGTACAGATCCTCCTGGAGGGCAACCAGATCGCGCTGACCCTGCCGGGCATGAACGCGAAGTGCATCGCCCCGCCGGAATGGGTCAAGGCGGCGGACGACAGCGGCCAGGCGTACTTCCTCTTCGCGACGCGGGCCTGGCCCGAGGCGGCCCCCGGCCAGCCGGTCTCGGCGGAGACGCTGCAGGCGTTCGCGGGCGACGAGTCGGTGCTCACGGGCAGCGCCCACGCCGTCCTCGCCGTGCGCCGCCTGCAGCGCTAGCCGACGCCGGCGCTGGTCGCTGCCTGGGCTGCCTCTGCCTGGGCTGGCCTCCGCCCGTGCTGGCCTCCGCCCGCGCTGGCCTCCGCCCGCGCTGGTCGCCGTCGGAGCTCCGGTGGTCGGACCCGCTTCGGCCCCCGCTCCGCCCCCCGCTTCCCCCCCACTCCGGCCGCCGGGCTCCCAGCCTGCCCGGTGGCCGGTCCGCCCGCCCGTCCCCGCCCTCAGGGCCGTTCGAAGGCGAAGCGCAGCGAGCGGACCCGGTTGTCGAAGCTGGAGCCGGCGAGATCGGGCAGGCCGACCGCGCGGAGCGCGACCGGGCGGGTCAGCAGCTCGCGGAAGAGGGCCTTCATCTCCACCCGGGCGAGGTGCGCGCCCAAGCAGAAGTGCGGGCCGCCGCCGCCGAACCCGAGGTGGGGGTTGGGGGAGCGGGTGATGTCGAAGGCGTCCGGGTCGGGGAAGACGGCCTCGTCGCGGTTGGCGGAGGCGTAGTACAGCACCACCTTCTCGCCGGGGAGGAACAGCCGTCCGCCCAGCGCGTGTTCGGCGACGACCGTCCGGCGGAACTGGATGATCGGCGTCGAGTGGCGGATCATCTCGTCGACCGCGCCGTCCGCGTGCTCCTCGAAGTCCCTTAGGAGCAGCTCGCGTTGGTCGGGGTGATCGGTCAGCAGGCTCAGCCCGTGCGTGATGGCGTTGCGCGTGGTCTCCACCCCGGCCACCATCAGCAGCGAGAAGAACGCCCCGAGCTGGCGGGCGCCGAGGGCCTGTCCGTCCACGTTGGCGGTGACCAGCGCCGAAATCAGGTCGTCCGTCGGGTTCTTGCGCCGGTCCCGGCCGATCCCCGCCACCATCCGCTGCATGCGGGCCAGCGCCCGCAGCCCGCGGCCGGGCATCCGCAGCCGCGACGCGAGGCCCCGCTCCACGCCGATGTTCTCGGAGGCGTGGTTGACGCGGTGGGCGATCTCGGCGCGGTAGCGCTCCGGGATGCCCATCATGTTGCAGATGACCTCCAGCGGCAGCCGCGAGGCGACCGCCGAGACGAACTCCTGGGGCTGCCCGGCCAGTACGTCGTCCACGATGCGGGCCGCCACCGCGTGGACGTCCTCCTCCGCCGCCGCCAGCAGCCGGGGCGTGAAGGCCCGCTGCACGATCTTGCGCAGCTGCGCGTGGTCCGCGCCGTCCAGATTGACCATCGAGTCCCCGAAGAGGGCCCGCACCCACCGGGCCGGCTCGGGTGTCGTCACCCCGGGCGCGCTCGCGAACACCTTGGGGAGCCGGCTCGCCTCCTGCACGTCCGCGTGCCGTACGAGGGCCCAGTGCCCGGTCCCCTCGGGGACGAACACGGGGGAGTCGAGGGCGCGCAGCCGGGCGAAGGCGGCCAGGCGGTGGGCGGGCGGCGCCTTCCAGAAGGCCGGATCGGCCAGTTCCCGGCCGGGGTCGCCGCCCGTACCGTGCCGTGGGGTGGGGAGTGTCATGGCCTGCCTCCAGTGGTGACGCGTCGTCCTGAGCTGGAGAACGGTGGCGGTGGCGCGGGAGTGACGGTCCGGCGCGGCGCCGTCCCCCCGGTCCCGGCCCCTCCCGGCCGCAGCGCTAGTACGGGGAGACGCCCTCCGGCGGGCCGACCGGTGCGGCGGGGCGGCCGCGTACGGCCAGGGCCATGCCGACCACGACGGTCGCCGTCGCGACCAGGCCCGCGTACAGGACGGCGTACGGGCCCGCCCAGGTGCAGGCGAGCACCGCGAGGGCGGAGAGCGGCAGGGTCAGCTGCTGGGCGACGCCCCGCTTGAAGTGGCGGGAGTGCAGCAGCCAGACCGTGAGCAGGAAGAGCGCGGTCGGGACGGTCACGGCGGCGTTCGCGGCGACCTGGGAGACGTGGGCCTTGCCGACCGCGTGCTCGACGGCGACCTCGATGCCCGCACCGATCGCCGCGCCCGAGCCGAAGATCAGCACGTGCCCGTAGCCCCACGGGATCGCCTCCCGGTTGGAGGTCAGGTGCTCGTGCATCGGCACCGCGAAGTAGATCCACCAGGCGGCGAAGACGATCAGCAGCCCGCCGGCGGCGATGGGCAGCAGTTCGCCGAGCGCCTCGTGCTCGTCGAGCGCCGACCTCACGGCCACCGTGCTCGCCGCGATCGTCTCGCCCAGCACGATGATCGTGAACAGTCCGTACCGCTCAACGATGTGGTGGGCGTGCCACGGAGTCTGGTGACCGTGCTCGGCCACCACCGGTACCAGCAGCTCGGCGGCGGCCACGATCAGGAACAGCCAGCGCCTGATGCCGTCCGGTGCGAACAGCAGCGCCACCCAGCCGGCCTGGCAGACGACCAGCCCGGCCGCGTACTTCAGGGCCGCCGTGCGGGCCGTGCCGGTCTCGCCCGAGGCGGCCCGGAGCCACTGGGCGGTGAGTGCGACGCGCATGATCAGGTAGCCGATGACGGCCACCGTCCAGTCGTTCTGGTCGAACGCCCGGCTCACGCCCGCCGCGTAGACGAGCACACCGGCGATCTGGACGAGCGTGGCGATCCGGTACGGCACGTCGTCGCAGTCGTAGGCGGAGGCGAACCACGTGAAGTTCATCCACGCCCACCACACGCCGAAGAAGACGAAGGCGTAGCCGATCACGCCGGTGCCGGGATGGCCCTCGGCCAGGGCGTGGACGAGGCGGGCGCCCGCCTGCGCGATCGCGACGACGAAGCACAGGTCGAAGAACAGCTCCAGGGGGGTCGCGGCCCGGTGGTCCTCGTCCCGGCTGCGGGCGGTCATGGGTACGTAAACCAGAGCCATGCCGTCCAGGACAGCAGCCCCAGGGGGTTCAACAGGCGAGGCGCGCGGCCCTCGACACCCGTGTGCCCCGGGCGGGCTCGTACCGGCTCAGCACCGGCCGGGCCGGCGGGGGGTGGTCGGCCGGCGGCTCAAAAGGGCAAGTTATTGAGAATCGAGACAGTTGTGACCTTTCTGGTTGGGCTGTCGGGGATGCATGATGCGCGTCCTTCAGCAGCCGAGGGGCGTATGTCATTGGCCCAGGGGGCGTGGCCAGCCAGAGCACGGTTGGGAAACGGCGTTGCGTCCCGTGGGGTCGGCATGGATGCTGGCTGGCCGGAGGCGGTGAAGATGATGAACGTTGTGTTGAAGCTGTCGGCACGCGATCTGGTACCTGCGGACCTGGCGTCCTGCGGGTGGTCAGGGTCTGAACAGCACTTGGTCAGCGTCGCGGAGCAGTTGGAGCGTGCCCGGCTTGGAGAGGTCGACTACCTTGCGGTTTGCCCTGCGACGGACATTCCCGTGGCGAAGGGTGGTGTCGACTACCGAGTCAAGGAGGGTGTCGGCACTCTGTGGCAGCTTGCAGTCCATCCCGCGTTGCAGTCATGCGGGATCGGCACGTTCCTTGTGGAAGCCGCAGAGCGGCGTATCAGAAACCGCGGTCTGTGGCAGGCCGAGCTCGGTGTGGAGGAAAATAACCCGCGGGCTCGAGCACTCTACGAACGACTGGGCTACGTCGCATTCGACCGTCAGCTGGACTCGTGGGACGAGCAAGCCCCAGATGGGTCGTTGCGCCGCTACGAAACGATGTGCACGTTGATGCGCAAGGACCTCTCGTAGGTTCGGCCACCTCCGGCGACGAGTGGCCGGGTTCAGTGCACCACGCCTGCTGCTGACGCTCGAGCCGCAGCTCATGGATATTCGATTGCGCGTGGGTGCCGAGGAGTCAAGAGTCGCCACATGCGTGATGCGAATCTGCTGACGGCGTCGTCACTCTGTCCCCTCTGCACGTGGACGACACTGGCGCGCACCTGTGACAGCGGCCAGCGAGCGTTCCCCACGGACGGCCAGCGAGGCGGTAACGGTCTGTAGCAGGCAGGAGAAGCCGGTTGCTTTGTCTCGCGCTTCGGAATGTCCTCCCCGGACGCGATCGGGGCACGGCATCATCACCGACATGTTGATCGAACATGAGGGCGTATCGCCTACCGTCCACCCGTCGGCCTACGTCGCCCCCACCGCGACCCTGTGCGGGGACGTGCGGGTCGGGCCCGGCTGCCGGGTGCTCTTCGGCGCGGTGCTGACCGCCGAGGGCGGGCCGGTTGAGCTGGGCGCCAACAGCATCGTGATGGAGAACGCGGTCCTGCGCGGCACTCGGCGCGACCCGCTGCGCCTGGGGCGCCAGGTCCTGGTAGGACCCCAGTCCTACCTGACCGGCTGCACGGTGGAGGACGAGGTGTTCCTGGCCACCGGCTCGCGGGTCTTCAACGGCGCCCGCATCGGCATGCGCGCCGAGGTTCGCATCAACGCAGTCGTGCACCTGCGCACCGTCCTGTCGGCTGACGCGATGGTGCCGATCGGCTGGGTCGCAGTCGGCGACCCAGCCCGAATCCTGCCGCCCGACCAGCACGAGGCGATCTGGGCGGTTCAGAAGGGCCTGGACTTCCCCGGCTACGTCTTCGGCCTGGACCGCCCCGCCGACGGTCAGAGCCTGATGCCGGCCTTGACTGAACGCTTCGGCCGCGCACTGGGCCGTCACCGCGACGACCGCGCTGTGGAGGAAACCTCAGCGGCAAACGGTGAAGCTTCGCCGTCGTAGGGGGACGGGTGGCAAGAAGCGTCACGCATCGTGACACCTGGTGGCCAGATAACTCCCCCGTGTTGGCCGCCAGTGGGGAGATCCAACTGTCCGCTAACACACCTGGCGGGCGAGGACGAACTGCTGGTGCGCTGGCTGAACGGGGGGCCGGGAACCCGGGCAGGCACTGAGGCGTACTTCCGGCAGTGCATGGAGCAGTGGGTTACCGGCGGGCCGTTGCGTGCCTTCGGAGTACGCGTCGGTACCCAGGCCGCTCTGGCCGGCACGATCGACCTTCGATTCGAGATGCTGGGTCTCGCCTCCGGGCAGGTCAACATCGCCTACGGGCTCTACCCGGCCTGGCGCGGCCGGGGTTTGGCCACACACGCGGTCAACCTCGTGTGCCAGTACGCGACAGCCCAAGGAGCAACTCAAGCAGTGATCCAAGTGGATCCGGAGAACCCTGCGTCGGCAGCGGTCGCCCACCGGTGGGGCTTCACCTACGCCACGCAACTTCCGGATGCGGACGGAACTCGATTCGACTGGTACATCCGCGATATCTGAGCCCGTCGTCAGAGGCGGGTCACTTCGTGGGCGTCCCCTTCTCAGCCGTGATGGTGCCCAAGAGCTGGGTGAGGGGGATGAAGGCGTCGGTGGTTCCGAGCTCCCTGGGTGTGGGTCCGGCCGGGGTGGGGATGTCTGCGAGACGCTGGGTGAGGGCGGTGACGGCGTCGCGGTCGCCTTCGAGGGCTTCGCGTTCGTCGTCGGTAAGGTCGACTTGTTCGAGCATCTTGTTGATGCCGTCCTTGACCGCGAGGAGCTGCCCCTTCGTGGACTCCTTAGGGACGTAAAAGGGGCAGCGGGCGCAGGCGAGCCGCTGCTCCAGCCCGTCTTCGCGGGCGAGCTGCTGCACCGGATGAAGAACGACCTCGGGCTGCACACCGCCCTGGACACCTCGGGCTTCCTCGGGTCCCGAGCCACCGACGCGCTCCTGCGCGATGTGGACCTGGTCCTGCTGGACATCAAGTCCTGGGACCGGGAAACGTACGGACACGTGACCGGTCGCCCGCTGGAGCCGACCCTGGACTTCGCCCACCGCCTCGCCGACCTCGGCAAGGAGGTGCACCTGCGCTTCGTGCTGGTGCCGGGGCTGACCGACGCCCGGGAGAACGTCGAGGGCGTCGCCGCCTTCGCGGGCGCCCTCGGCAACGTCTCGCGGGTCGACGTACTGCCCTTCCACAAGCTGGGAGAGAGCAAGTGGGAGGCGCTGGACATGAAGTTCACCCTCCACGACACGCCGTCGCCGACCGCCGCACAGGTCGCGGAGGCGAAGGCGGTCTTCGCCGCGCGGGGACTGAACGCGGTCTGAGCCGCCGTGCGACGGCCGGGGCCGTCGAGACCATCACCCGGACGGCGCACCAAGAATATGGGCGAAACGGGCCAAATCTATACGGACCACCTAGCGTGGTGCTGTGTCCGAGCCCTCAGATGTCATCGAAGCCGCGCCGCCCCCACCGGCGCCCGAGACCCCACCGCCGGCCGGGCGGTCCGTCACCGCACGGGCCACCCTGGCCGGCATCGTCGTCTCGCTCCTGCTCGTCATCGCCATCGTGCTCGGCAGCCGCCTGCTGCGCGACTTCGACTCCGCCCTGCTGCCGTACGCCGTCGCCACCGTCTTCCTGGCCTTCGGCGTGGCCTACCGGTACACGGTGTGGGTCTCGGCACCCGGAGCACGCCGGCTCTTCAAGAAGGGCTTCGGCAGCTTCTTCTCGGCAGCCAACTTCCGCAAGGCACCCACCGCCCTGCCGAAGATGATCGCGACCTACCTCGGCTTCCAGACCTTCCTCGGCGCCCGCTCCCGCCCCCGCTGGATCGCCCACCAGCTCATGTTCTGGGGCTGCCTCCTCGCCGCGGCGATCACCTTCCCGCTGACCTGGGGCTGGTTCACCTTCACCGGGGACAGCGCGACCGGGCCCGGGTACGAGATGCGGATCTGGGGCATCAAGGTCCTCGGCTTCGACTCCCTCAACATCCTGGGCTGGCTGATGTTCCACGGGCTGGACATCGCCGCCGTCCTCGTCATCCCCGGAGCCTCGTACTTCCTGTGGCGGCGGATGAAGGACCGCGGCGCCATGACCGGCCAGCGCTTCGCCTACGACCTGCTGCCGCTGATCTGCCTGATCGTGATCTCCGTGACCGGTCTGCTGCTGACCTTCTCGTCGATCTTCCTGCACGGCGGCGGATACGAGTTCCTGGCCATCCTGCACATGGTGTCGGTGGTGTTCACGCTCATCTACATCCCCTTCGGGAAGTTCTTCCACATCGTCCAGCGCCCGGCCGCCGTCGGCATGCAGCTCTTCAAGTACACGGCCCGCCAGGACGAGCAGGTCTTCCTCTGCAAGCGCTGCGAGGAGCCCATCGACACCGTGCCCTACGTGGAGAACCTGCGCGGCACGATGAAGGACCTGAAGCTCGACTTCGACGCCTTCGTTGAATACTGCCCGCGCTGCAAAAGGTTGCTGCGCGGCAGCGTCTACCTGGCCCATGTCAAGAAGGGCTTCAATTGAAACCTCCCGCTCCCGGAGGAGGGGATTCCTGGCTCACGTCGCCTGGGCGGACCAGCGGCCCGCCAGGTCTTCCACGATCAGCGCCAGCCGGGTTGAGACCAGCCCGGAGAACGGCAATGCAAAGGGTGATGCGCGTGCTTGGTTCTCGCTACGCACCGCCCGCAAATCAGGCTACTCGCTTCTGTCGTGGCGCAAGCCCGATTCACGAAGACGGCGCAATTCTCCGGAGGCTCAAGTGACCGCGACCGACCCGGGCAGGGCCGCGGCCCGGCCCGCACCCGTGCCCGTCTCCATCGACCCGTCCATCGCCCCGCCCGGCACCCGCAACTTCCGCGATGCCGGAGGCATCCCCGCCGACCAGTGGCACGCCGACCAGAACGGCGAGACGCTCATCCCCACCCACTGCTGCTTCTGCGGCGTGCAGTGCGGGATGTACCTGCGCGTCGACAAGGGCGGCAAGGTCTTCGGCGTGGAGCCCCGCAACCACGACATCAACCGGATGCGGCTGTGCCCCAAGGGGATCAACGCGTACCAGCAGGTCAACCACCCCGACCGGCTGACCGCACCGCTGATGCGGCGCACGCGCGACGAGGAGTTCAAGGAGTGCTCCTGGGACGAGGCGCTGGACTTCACCGTCTCCGAGATCCGGCGCATCCAAGACGCCTACGGGAACGACGCCTTCGGACTGCTCGGCGGTGCCAGCCTGTTCTCCGAGAAGACCTACCTGGTCGGCAAGTTCGCCCGGGTCGCCCTCAAGACCAAGCACGTCGACTACAACGGCCGGTTGTGCATGGTCAGCGCCGCCGGGGCCAACAAGCTCGCCTTCGGCATCGACCGGGCCGGCAACCCCTTCTCCGACATCCTCCTCACGGACTGCCTGCTCATCGCCGGGTCGAACGTGGGGGAGTGCTTCCCCGTGATGACCCAGTACCTGTGGGGCGCCCGGGACCGCGGCGCCTCGCTGATCGTGATCGACCCGCGCGAGACGGCCATCGCCCGCACCGCCGACATCCACGTCGCGATCAAGCCCGGCACCGACTCGGCCTTCTTCAACGCCGTGCTGAACGTGGTCATCGCCGAGGGCCTCACCGACGAGGCCTACATCGCCGCGCACACCACCGGCTGGGAAGACGTCAAGAAGACCGTCGCCGAGTACCCGCCGTCCCGCTCGGCGGAGATCTGCGGGGTGCCGGCATCCCAGATCGTCCAGGTGGCGCGCGTCTTCGCCGGCGCGGACAAGGCCATGGCCTGGCACGCCCGGGGCATCGAGCACCACTCCCAGGGCGTCGAGAACTGCCTGTCCGTCATCAACCTGTGCGTGGCCACCGGCCACATCGGCAAGCCCGGCGCCGGTTACGGCACCATCACCGGCCAGGGCAACGGCCAGGGCGGCCGCGAACACGGCCAGAAGTCCGACCTCCTTCCCGGCGGCCGCTCCATCAGCAACCCGGAGCACCGCAAGCAGATCTGCCGGATCTGGGGCATCGAGGAATCCGAACTCCCCGGCGCCGGCACCTCCATGATGGAGATGGTCTGGCAGATGCAGCGCAGGGAGATCCGCGGCCTCATCGGCATCTGTAACAACCCCTTCGTCTCCCTGCCCAACTACAAGGTGGTCAAGGACGGCTACGACACCGCCGAGTTCCACGCCCAGTTCGACTTCTTCCTCTCCGAGACCGCCGCCAACGCGCACGTGGTCTTCCCCGTCACCACCTGGGCCGAGGACGAGGGCGTGATGGCCAACGCCGAGGCCCGCGTGGTCAAGCACAACAAGGCTCAGGAGCCCCCCGCCGGAGTGCGCACCGACACCTGGGTCATGTGCGAACTGGCCCGCCGCCTCGGCGCCGGACAGCACTTCGACTTCCCCGGCTCCCGCGAGGTGTTCGAGGAACTGCGCGTCGCCTCCGCCGGGACGGTCAACGACTACTACGGCATCACCTACGACCGCCTCGACGAGACCGGCGGGATCGCCTGGCCCTGCCCGACCACCGAGCACCCGGGCACGCCCCGGCTGTTCGAGGACGGCCGGACCTACCACCCCGACGGCAAGATCCACATGCAGGTCGTGGAATGGCATCCGCCCATGGACGCCTACACCGAGGAGTACCCCCTCTCCCTCACCACCGGCCGCACCGTCGCGCACTTCCTCTCCGGCAACCAGACCCGCCGCCTGGGCGCCCTCGTCGAGCAGACCCCCCGGCCCTGGGTGGAGGTCCACCCCTCGCACGGCTTCCGCAACGGCGACCCGGTACGGGTGGTCACCCGCCGCGGCAGCGAGGTCTTCCCGGCCCTGGTCACCGAGGCCATCCGCCCCGACACCGTCTTCATCCCGTACCACTGGCCCGTCCCGACGGCCGCGAACGCCCTGACCATCGACGCCCTGGACCCCCGCTCGAAGATCCCCGAGTACAAGGTCTGCGCGGCCCGCATCGAGGCCGCCGAGCGGGTCGACGAGGTCCCGGCGCCGCCCACGGCCCCCGGCCGCGAGGCCTATCCGGAAGCCCAGGTGTCCCGCACCGACCCCCTGCCCCCCACGTCCCCGCAGGGCCGTGGCACGGCGGAGAGGAGCTGACCCGCCATGATGGGCCGCACGATCTTCATCGACCCGGGTCGCTGCATCGGCTGCCAGGCCTGCGTATCGGCCTGCCGCGAGTGCGATTCGCACCGCGGCAAATCGATGATCCACCTGGACTACACCGAACCCGGCACGTCCGTCGCCTCCCTTCCGAGCGTCTGCATGCACTGCGAGGACCCGGTCGCCCCCTGCGCCGAGGTCTGTCCCGCCGACGCGATCCTGGTGACCGCCGACGGGGTGGTCCAGCAGGCCGACACCACCCGCTGCATCGGCTGCTCCAACTGCGTCAACGCCTGCCCCTTCGGAATCCCGAAGATCGACCTCCAGGCGAAGCTGCAGATGAAGTGCAACCTCTGCTACGACCGCACCGCCTACGGCCTCGCCCCCATGTGCGCGACCGTCTGCCCGACGGGCGCCCTCTTCTACGGAACCCTCGAAGAGCTCCAGGCGGAGCGCCCCGGCGTACAGGTCGCCGACTCCTTCGTCTTCGGCGACGTGGTCGTCCAGACCGGCGTCGCCATGGTCGTCCCCGCCGACAAGGTCCAGTGGCCCGTCCCCGGCGGCCTGCCCGTCGTCGAGATCAACGGAGTGGATGTCAGTTGAGCGTCACCGAACAGCCTCCTCCGCAGCCGGGGCCGGGTGTGGACGGCGGTGCGGGTGCCGATGTCGCCGTCGAGCAGCTGCGCGACCGGATCAGCGCCGACTCCCTCACCACCCGGCGCGACTACCTGCGGATCGTCGCCACCGTGTCCGGTGGCCTGGCCATCGGTGGTGTCGGCGTCGCCGCCGGCATCCTGCACCGGCACGGAGACAGCGAATCCCTGCCCGAGCCCAAGAAGGTCACCGACCGGCTCGGACCCGGCCAGTCCGTGGCCTTCCGCTTCCCCGGCGAGGACGACCGGGCCCTGGCCGTGCGGCTCGCGGACGGCTCCCTCGTGGGCTACTCCGCCGTCTGCACCCACCTGGCCTGCGGCGTGCTGTGGCGCGAGGACCGGGGCGCCGAGGGGGAGCTGTACTGCCCTTGCCACGAGGGTGTGTTCGACGCCCGTACCGGCGAGGTGACGGCGGGTCCGCCGCCGCGCCCGCTGCCCAGGATCTTCCTGACCGAGCAGGCCGACGGCAGCGTCTGGGCCGTCGCTTCGGCCCGGTCGGGAGAGCAGGCCAAGGACGCGCTCTGCCGGCAGTTCGGCGACGACCACCCCGACGAGGCCGCCAGTGTGGGCTGCCCCGGTGCGGGCCGCCCCGCAGCCCCTGAACGGAGGCCCACATGAGTGAGGCGCCGCTGCCTCCCCGCCCCGAGTTCCACCCGGGCAGCGCCGAGCCCCGGCTCAACCGGCCGGTGCGCGATCGGTATCCCCAGATCCGGTCCACGAGCGGGTACGGGGACCCCCGGATCCGGCACACCGGCCCCGGCCCCGGAGCCGGCACCGAGCAGGAGCCCGAGCGCTCCTCGAAGCTCAACGCGCGGCTGGCCCTGGCCCTCACGGTCGTGATCGGCCAGCTCTGGGCGCTCACCGTGACCGTCAACGAGTGGATGAAGGGAAACACCGGCACGGCCTGGTGGGGAGCGGGATTCCTGATCCTCTCCTTCTGCGCCGTGATCGGACTGTGGCTCCTCGACCCGAAGGACCGATGACCATGTCGATACCCACGCCGACTCCGTCGGTGACCCGCAGCCACCGCGCGGAGAGCTACAAGCCCGGGGCCACCATCGCCGACTGGCGGCCCGAGGAGGAGAGCTTCTGGCGGGCCACCGGCCACCGGGTCGCCCAGCGCAACCTCTGGGTCTCGATCCCGGCCCTGATGCTCGGCTTCGTGGTCTGGCAGGTCTGGTCGGTGACCGTGGTCAAGCTGAACGACGTCGGCTTCGCCTTCTCGAAGTCGCAGCTGTTCTGGCTGACCGCCATCCCCGGTGTGACCGGTGGCACCTTCCGGATCCTCTACACCTTCATCGGGCCGATGTTCGGCGAGCGGAAGTTCACCGCGTTCAGCACGATCATCCTGGTCGTGCCGATGCTGTGGCTGGGCTTCGCGCTCCAGGACAGCGGCACTCCCTACTGGGAGCTGGCCCTGATCGCGGCCGTCTGCGGCATCGGCGGCGCGAACTTCGCCTCCTCGATGGCGAACATCGGCTTCTTCTTCCCCAAGCGGGAGAAGGGCAGCGCCAACGGCCTCAACGGAGGTCTCGGCAACCTCGGCGTGAGCGTGGTCCAGCTGGTCGCTCCGCTGGTGGTCACCGCCGCCGTCCTGGGCGCCCCGGCGGGCGGTCCCCAGCACGACGGGAAGAAGAACACCGACATCTGGCTGCAGAACGGCGCTTTCCTCTGGGTGCCGCTGCTGGTCATCATGGCGCTGGCCGCCTGGTTCCTGATGAACGACCTCAAGGTGGCCGCGGCCCCCTTCAGCCAGCAGAAGATCATCTTCAAGCGCAAGCACAACTGGCTGATGACCTGGCTCTACGTCGGCACCTTCGGGTCCTTCATCGGCTTCGCCGCGGGCCTGCCGCTGCTGATCAAGAACAACTTCGAGGTGCAGGACTACCAGGCCACGACCTACGCCTGGATCGGCCCGTTCATCGGGGCCCTCACGCGCTGGGGCGGCGGCTGGCTCTCGGACAAGATCGGCGGGGCCAAGGTCACCATTCTGTCCTTCGTCGGCATGGCGGTGGCCCTGGTCGTGGTGATCTTCGCGCTGCCGGCCGGCGGCCAGGAGGGCGACTTCTGGCCCTTCTACACCGGCTTCCTGCTGGCCTTCGCCTTCTCCGGCCTGGGCAACGGCTCGACCTTCCGGCAGATCCCGGTGATCTTCCGCGACCTGCACATGAAGCAGGCCGAGGGCAAGGGATCCGAGGCGCGGGCCGCGGCGCTGAAGCAGTCGGAGATGGAGTCGGGGGCCGTCACCGGCTTCTCCTCGGCCATCGCCGCCTACGGCTTCTTCTTCATCCCCGCGATGTTCGCCGCCATGGCCGTCACCAACGCGCTGTGGCTCTTCATCGGCTTCTATGCCACTTGTCTGGCGGTGTGCTGGTGGTTCTACGCCCGCAAGGGCGCCGAGGCTCCCAGCTGAGCGGGGCCGGTGGCGGGGGCGGCCGTACCCTGGAGGCATGAGCGACGCCCCCGCCACCGACCCGCAGGCCCAGGACCCGGAGCCCGCGAAGCCGGCTCCCCAGTCCAAGCCCAAGCCGCGGCTGGTCTTCGACGACCCGCTGGACCAGCAGTCCTCGGACGACACCGACCGCGGCTGGGGCGAACGGCCGCCCGCCGGCGGAAGCGCGGCCGACCTGGCCCGCTTCCTCGACGAGAAGCCGCCGCACCACGTCTGAGCCGGTGGACCGGCTAGAACCCGGACCCGGAAGGGCCGGGATTCACGCCGGTGCCACCGCCCGCGCCGCGCTGGGCGATCAGCTCGTCGCGGATCTCCTTGAGGACCACCAGCTCGGTGATCTCCATGGTCTCCTGGACGCCTTCCTTCGCCCTGCGGCGCTGCTCCACCTTGGCCAGGTACTTGGCCATCGGCAGGACCATCAGGAAGTAGACGACCGCGGCGGTGATCAGGAAGGTCAGAGCGGCGTTGAGCACCGAACCCCACAGGAGCTCCACGCCCGTCGGCTTGCCGTCCGCGCCGATCCCACAGGGATCTTTGATGCAGCTCTTGTAGGCATCCAGACTCTGCGTGCCGGCGAGGCCGATCACCGGGCTGATCAGGCCCTTCACGACCGAGTTCACGATGTTCGTGAACGCGGCACCGATCACCACGGCGACCGCGAGGTCGACCACGTTGCCGCGCATCAGGAAGGCCTTGAAGCCCGCCAGGACGCTCTCCTTCTTCTGCTTGCTCACTACTGAGCCTTTCTTCATATCTGCCGAACATGGAGCCAACGGGTCCGAAAGCTACGGCAGTCCGGGCCACGCGTGTCCAATCGCCCTCGGTCCTGAGGTCACTTGCCTGCGCATCTGTGTGAATCAGCACAACGTCACCGCCAGCCGGGATACGGTGCCCGCCCCCACGAGAGCCCGCGCGGTCTCCCGGGGCACGGACAGGACCACCAGCGCCCCACCGTCCCCGACGCCCTTCTCGGGATCCGGCACTTCGGCGACCCGGGCCCCCGCGGCCACCACCCGGGGCGCCCCCGTGCGCTCCGCCGCCACCACGTCCACGCGGTCGCCGGGCCGCAGCAGGCGCACGGTCCCGGCGTCAGCGATGCGGACCGGAGCCGACACCATCCGCGCCACCGCCGGGAGCGCCGCTCCCCGGGAGACCCGCACCTCGGGCGGCGGTGCGGAGCCACGCGAGGCCTGCGCCTCGGTCCCGCCCACCGCCAGGGCCGCCG
>NZ_JAGGOW010000189.1 GCF_018614135.1 Streptomyces sp. ISL-66 | reverse complement strand
GGTGACGGCCCCGCCGGTCGCCGTGGCGCCGGAGCCCGCCGTGGCGGAGCCGGCCGCGCCCGAGCCGGCCCCGGCCGAGGTCGTGGTGGCACCCGTACCCGTACCCGAGCCGGCATCCGTCGTGGCCGAGGTCGCCCCCGAGCCGCAGCCCGCAGAAACGGTGATGCAGGCCGACGAGCCGCAGCCGGAGCCCGCGTCGGCCCCCGAGTCCGAGGAGCCGGTCGCCGCCGCGCCGCACGACGCACCGGCGGAGCCCGAGGCCCAGCCCGAAACCGAGGCCCAGCCCGAAGCCGAATCCGTGCCCGAGTCCGCCCCGGTGGCCGTGGTCGCCCCCGACGCCGAGCCGGAGGCCGGAGCCGTGGAGCCGCCGGCCCCCGCGTACGCCGACGCCGAGCGGGAGGCCGTCCTGCGCGTCATGCGCGAGCGCCGCGACATCCGCAAGGGCTTCCGCAGCGACCCCATCCCGCACGAGGTGCTGCTCCGCGTCCTGGAGGCGGCGCACACCGCGCCCAGCGTCGGCCACTCCCAGCCGTGGGACTTCGTCGTCATCAAGTCCGCCGAGACCCGCCGGACCATGCACGAACTCGCCGAGCACCAGCGCGAGGCCTACGCGAAGTCGCTGCCCAAGGGCCGGGCCAAGCAGTTCAAGGAACTCAAGATCGAGGCCATCCTCGACACCCCGGTGAACATCGTGGTCACCGCCGATCCCACCCGGGGCGGCCGCCACACCCTCGGCCGGCACACCCAGCCGCAGATGGCCCCGTACTCCTCGGCCCTCGCCGTCGAGAACCTCTGGCTCGCCGCCCGCGCCGAAGGCCTCGGCGTCGGCTGGGTCAGCTTCTTCGACGAGCGCGAGATGGTCCGCGCGCTCGGCCTGCCGGAGCACCTGGAGGTCGTCGCCTACCTGTGCGTCGGGTACGTGGACGAGTTCCCCGAGGAGCCCGAGCTCGCGCAGGCCGGATGGTCCCAGCGCCGCCCCCTCTCCTGGGTCGTGCACGAGGAGACGTACGGGCGCCGTGCGCTGCCCGGCGAGGAGCCGCACGACCTGCTCTCGGAGACGGTCGCCAGCATCCGCCCGCTCGACGCGAAGGCGCTCGGCGAGGCCTGGGAGCGGCAGAAGCGCATGACCAAGCCCGCCGGGGCCCTGGGCATGCTCGAAATCATCTCGGCCCAGCTGTCCGGCCTCTCGCGGGTCTGCCCGCCGCCGATCCCCGAGCCGGCCGCCGTCGCGATCTTCGCGGGCGACCACGGAGTCCACGCCCAGGGCGTCACCCCGTGGCCCCAGGAGGTCACCACGCAGATGGTGGCCAACTTCCTGGGCGGCGGAGCGGTCTGCAACGCCTTCGCCAACCAGGTGGGCGCCGAGGTCTGCGTCATCGACGTCGGCGTCGCCGGGGACCTCCCGGCCACGCCCGGCCTCCTGCCCCGCAAGATCCGCCCCGGCACGGCCGACTTCTCCGTGGGCCCCGCGATGACCCGCGAGGAGGCCGTCGCCGCCATCGAGGTGGGCATCGAGACCGCCCGCGACCTGGTCGCGGCCGGCAACAAGGCCCTGCTGACCGGCGAGATGGGCATCGCGAACACCACCGTGTCCGCCGCCCTGATCTCCGTCTTCACCGGGGTCGACCCGGCCGAGGTGACCGGCCGCGGCACGGGCATCAACGACGAGACGCACGCCCGCAAGGTCGAGGTCGTCCGCCGCGCCCTGGACCTCCACCAGCCCGACCCGGCGGACCCGATCGGCGTCCTGGCGGCCGTGGGCGGCCTGGAGCACGCGGCGATCGTCGGCCTCCTCCTCGGCGGCGCCGCCCTGCGCACCCCCGTCATCCTGGACGGCGTGAGCGCGGGCGCGGCCGCCCTGGTGGCCCGCGCCATCGCCCCCGAGTCGCTCTCCGCCTGCATCGCCGGCCACCGCAGCGCGGAGCCGGGCCACGTCGCGGCCCTGAACAAGCTCGGTCTGCGCCCGCTGGTCGACCTGGACCTCCGCCTGGGCGAGGGCACCGGCGCCCTACTGGCCCTCCCGCTGGTCCAGAGCGCGGCCCGCGCGATGCACGAGGTCGCCACCTTCGACTCGGCCGGAGTCACGGAGAAGTAGCCGTTCCGGGGCTCCGTCGGCGGAGCCGGACACGGCGCGCAGCGCCCGTCCGGCCCCGCCGGGGGAGCCCCGGTTCCGGCGGGGGGCGGGGACCGGGAACCGCCCGGGGCCCGGCCCGTGCCCCCGCCACCGCCGGGCCGTATCGTGGACCCGCACGAGAAACCCCACGTCAACACCGCCCGGCAGCCCCGCACGCCACACCCGCACGCCACCCCCGCCGCTCCAACGCCGCAGCGGCAAGACAGCACGACGACCGCCGCATCAGGAGCCGCACCGCCATGGCTGAACACCCCGCGTACCCCGTCGGCCTGAGACTCGCGGGCCGCCGCGTCGTCGTCGTCGGCGGCGGCCAGGTCGCCCAGCGCCGCCTTCCCGCCCTCATCGCGGCCGGCGCCGACATCGTCCTGATCTCGCCCTCCGCCACCCCCTCCGTGGACGCCATGGCCGAGGCGGGAGAGATCCGCTGGGAGCGCCGCCGCTACCAGGACGGCGACCTCACCGACGCCTGGTACGCGCTCGTCGCCACCCGCGACGAGGCCGCCAACGACGCCGCCTCCGCCGAAGCGGAGCGCAGGCGCGTCTGGTGCGTCCGCGCCGACGACGCCGAGGCGGCCACCGCCTGGACCCCGGCCACCGGCCGCGTGGACGGAGTCACCGTCGCCGTCCTGACCGGCAACGACCCGCGCCGCTCCGCCGCCGTCCGCGACGCCGTGGTCGACGGCCTGCGCGACGGCTCGCTCGTCGCCTCCCGCCACCGCCGCCACACCCCCGGCGTCTCCCTCGTCGGCGGCGGTCCGGGCGACCCGGACCTGATCACGGTGCGCGGCCGCCGCCTCCTCGCCGAGGCCGATGTGGTCATCGCCGACCGGCTCGGCCCCCGTGACCTCCTCGACGAGCTCGCACCGCACGTCGAGGTCATCGACGCCGCGAAGATCCCGTACGGCCGTTTCATGGCGCAGGAGGCCATCAACAACGCCCTCATCGAGCACGCCAAGGCGGGCAAGGCCGTCGTCCGGCTCAAGGGCGGTGACCCGTACGTCTTCGGGCGCGGCATGGAGGAGCTCCAGGCCCTCGCCGAGGCCGGGATCCCCTGCACCGTGGTCCCCGGCATCTCCAGCTCCATCTCCGTGCCCGGCGCGGCCGGCATCCCGGTCACCCACCGGGGCGTGGCGCACGAGTTCACGGTGGTCAGCGGCCACGTCGGCCCCGACGACCCGCGCTCGCTCGTCGACTGGGCCTCCCTCGCGAAGCTCACCGGCACCCTGGTCATCCTCATGGGCGTGGACAAGATCGGCCTGATCGCCGAGGCGCTGGTCCGCCACGGCCGCCCCGCCGACACCGCGGTCGCCGTCATCCAGGAGGGCACCACCGCCTCCCAGCGCCGGGTGGACGCCACCCTGGCCACCGTCGGCGAGACCGTCAGGGCCCAGGACGTGCGGCCGCCGGCCGTCATCGTCATCGGCGACGTGGTGAAGGTGCACCGGCCCGCGGCCGAGTAGGACGACGACCCACGACCCACGACCCAGGACCCAGCAGAGCCGTTGGCACCGCACCCAGGACAAGGCAGTATCACCCTGTGGCTGATCTCATCACCGTCGAGGACCCCGACGACCCGCGCCTGCGCGACTACACGGGCCTGACCGACGTCGAACTCCGGCGCAGGCGCGAGCCCGCGGAAGGCCTCTTCATCGCCGAGGGCGAGAAGGTGATCAGACGCGCCAAGGACGCCGGGTACGAGATGCGATCGATGCTGCTCTCCGCCAAGTGGGTCGACGTCATGCGCGACGTCATCGACGAACTCCCGGCCCCGGTCTACGCCGTCAGCCCCGAGCTCGCCGAGCGCGTCACCGGCTACCACGTGCACCGTGGCGCCCTCGCCTCGATGCAGCGCAAGCCGCTGCCCACGGCCGAGGACCTCCTCGACACGGGTCACCGGGTCGCGGTGTTCGAAGACATCGTCGACCACGCCAATCTGGGCGCCGCCTTCCGCAACGCGGCAGCTCTCGGAGTCGATGCGGTCCTCCTCACCCCGCGCTGCGCCGATCCTCTCTACCGGCGTGCGGTGAAGGTGTCGATGGGGGCGGTCTTCCAAGTCCCGTGGGCCCGCCTGGAGTCCTGGCCGAGGGACGTCGAGATGCTCCGGGAGGCCGGGTACGTGTCGGCCGCACTCTGCCTGAGCGAGAAGGCGATCACCATTGACGAGCTCGCCGCGCGGGATTACGACAAGCTGGCTCTGATCTTCGGTACCGAAGGGGACGGGCTCACACAGGAAGCGCTCATGGCGGCCGACGAGCACGTCCGCATCCCCATGGACGCCGGAGTCGACTCCCTCAACGTCGCCGCCGCCTCTGCTGTCGCCTTCTACGCCACCCGAGCAAGGCGCAACTGACCGCAAGACCGAGGGCCGTTCGCGCTCAAATCGATCCGAGCGGTCCGACCCTTACGCGCACACGTCGAATGAGATCCATACGTCGGGCGGCAGGTCGGACCGGCCTGGCACCGGCCTGCGATCCTCCGTCCACGCGTCACCCGCGATCTCGGCCGCGACGCGGCGCCAGAAGTGCACAGCGGCCACGTTGGCGTCCTGGAAAGCGACTTCCCACGGGCCCGGGTGCTTGGCGACCACCTCCTGAACGGCACGCATCCCGATCCCGGATCTCCGCGCCCCACGCACGACGAAGAAGCCGTTGAGTACGCGCGTGCGGCCGACCAGGCCGCGGACGAGAGCGAGGCCGACGGGGTGTTCGCCGCTCATCAGCAGGTACGGCGCCCAATCGGTGTCGTCGAAGGCCGCCCGGAGCCATTCGCTCCGGAACGTCCCGTCCGGGTTGGGCAGCAGGCCACCGAACTCCGACAGGTCATGGCGGAACATCAGCCAGAGACGTTCCAGCACAGAACGGTCGGCATCGTTCGCCAGGCGCACAGATATGTCAGACATGAAACTCCCTTGCTATCGTGCTGGTCCGGGCCGCCACCCACGTCAAAAAGATTTCCGGGGCACTCATGTGGGCGTACCACTTCAGGGAGTGGTGCTCCACAGCCCAGATCCGGTCGAAGCCCATCCGCTCGGCGAGCACCGCCTGCTCGACGCAGTCGTGGATGACTTGGTGCTCCCGTTCCACGGTCGGGTCGGCGAGCTGAGCTTCGAAGAGCCAGAGCCTCTGGGCGTCCTAGAGCTTCTGGGCGAGGGCGATGCCCAGCGCGACGATCAGCGTCACCACGACGAAGACGATCAGGCGCTGGCGCATCAGCTTCGGGTCCGGCCGCGAGGGCCGGCGGCCCGTGCCCGTCGTACGGGGCGCCGGGCGGCCGCCCGTACGCCCGGCGGTGGAGCCGGGGCCCCTGGAGCCGGTGTTGCGGGGGGACGAGGGGCGCGAGTGCGGTCCGCTCTGCGGTGCCTTGCCGCCCTGACCGCCGTGGGACTGGCCCTGACCCGGCCCCTGGGGCGGGGGCGTGGGGACGCCGCCGCCCGTACGCCGCTCCGCGCGCTGGTCGGCGTACCCCTCGGCGAGCCGGCCCGTGGGCCGCTCCGTCCGGGCGCGCTGCGCCGGAGGGCGGGGCTCGCCCATCCCGTGCGCCTCGCGGGACGCGATCTCCTTGAGCCGCATCGACAGCTGGAGCGTGGTCGGCCGCTCCTCGGGGTCCTTGGCCAGGCAGGCCCGTACGAGGGGCGCGAGCGCGTCCGGGACGCCCTGGAGGTGCGGCTCCTCGTGCACCACGCGGTAGAGCATGACCTCGGAACTGCCGTGTCCGAAGGGGGAGTCGGCGGTGGCCGCGTAGGCGAGGGTGGCGCCGAGCGAGAAAACGTCCGTGGCGGGGGTGACGGCGGCGCCGCGCACCTGCTCGGGTGCCAGGAACCCGGGGGAGCCGACGGCCGTGCCCACGTGGGTGAGGGTGCTCGCGCCGGTGGCCCAGGCGATGCCGAAGTCGATGATGCGCGGGCCCTTGGGCGACAGAAGGATGTTCGAGGGCTTGAGGTCGCGGTGGACGACCCCCGCCTCGTGCACGGCGACCAGGCCCTCGGAGAGCGCGGCGCCGATGGAGGCGATCTGCGCCGCCGTCAGCGGGCCCTCCTCGGCGACCTTGTCGTGCAGGGAGGGGCCGGGCACGTACTGCGTGGCGAACCACGGGCGCTCCGCCTCCAGGTCCGCGGCGACCAGGCGCGCGGTGCACCCGCCGCGGATGCGCCGGGCTGCGGACACCTCGCGTGCGAAACGGGAGCGGAACTCCTGGTCCTCGGCCAGGTCCGGCCGGATCACCTTGAGCGCGACACGCTGGCCGCGCCGGTCCGATCCCAGGTAGACGACGCCCATGCCGCCGGCGCCGAGGCGCCGGTGCAGCCTGAACGAGCCGACGACACGCGGGTCCTCGCGCCGGAGCCGCATCATCGCCATGTCCACCCCGCTGACCGGTCGTCCTGTTGACGTGGCACAGCTTACGGACCATCCGGCATGCGCGCTCAGAGGCCGCGCCCTCGCCAGGAGATTCGATCGTCAGTACGGGGCAGTCCACTTGAGGGATCCTCAGACCACCGGTCGGACGCGTGTGCGGGAGCGAGTGGCCTGGCCAAGGGGCTTCCCGTTCAAGGGAATTGGCCCTGAGGGTGAGGCGAACGCGGAGAGGTGCGGAGGGTCGGCGCCGGGCCCGTCCGGTTGATCTTGGGACTGCCTGGTCGGAGGCGGCGCGTGTGCGGGGAGTGACGGAAGTGAGAGAAGTCACCACGCTCCGCTGATCCCCTCCGGGAAGACCCTCAGAACGGGGGACCCGTCTCCACCCAGGGGAGTACACGCCAGGTGCCCTCGTCATCCTCCCGGAGGCCCGGCAATGGGTACGAAGGCATGAGGCCAGGAGCCTTTCCCGCGCCTAGTGTTGAAGACAAGCGGCGGGTGGAGCACTCGTCCCCCGAGGTCACAAGCCCGCCGCTGCCAAACGACAGGGAGAGGACCATGGCGGACATCGCACGGCAGGGACGCAAGGCTTTCGCGTTCAACAGCCATGAGTCCGGGCGTCGCCACCCGCTGGTGGCGGCGGCGATGGTGCTCCCCCTGGCCGCCCTCCTGCTCTTCCTCTTCGGAGGTTTCGACCAGGTGGCGGCGCAAGCGTCGTCCGTAAGCGTGATGCTGGGGCGCTGAGCGGCGCCCCGGGCCCAGGAGAGCGGCCTGGGCCGGGACTGTCACCGGCCGAACCCCGTGGGGACGGGGGCGCGGTCGACGGACGGCAGGTGAAGGGTGCTGCGCGTCCGGCTGGGGAGCCGGACGCGCAGCACCCTTTCTCATGCCCGCACCCCTCCCCGCCCCCTTTTCCGCGCCCCTCCCCGCACCCGGTCGAGTTCCCGGCGTTCCGTACCCTCGACCCCAAGGGCACCCGCCCGGGACGCGGGGCACGGAGGAGTGGTCATGGAGCGGTCGGGAGCAGAGGGCGGCGGTTGGACCGCCGCGCGGCAGGGCCGCCCGCTGGGCGCGGTCACCGTGGAGTCGGCCGGCTTCCCCCGGCTGCACGGCCGCTTCGCGCCGGAACCCGCCTTCGAGCAGCTCCGGTCCCGGTCCGAGACCATCCGGCGGGTTGAGACCGTCCAGCGGTTCGAGGCCGTCCGGCGGTTCGAGGCCGTCCGGGCGATGACGGCCGAGGAGATCGGCGACGAGCTCTTCGGCGAGCACTTCGACGCCGTGTACGCCCCGATCGCGGAGCAGCTCGCGCCCGTCACGCCCGACGGGGTGCCGGGATCGGAGTTCCTGCACCACATCGACGGCGCGGGAGCGTGGTTCCGCTGGAGCGAGTGAGCGCGGCCGCGCTCGCGGCGTACGCGGGCTCGGCGCGGTACGTCCTCCTCGCGGAGCGCGAGGACGGCACGGTCGTCCGCTGCGGGGACACCGTGGCCAAGGCGCACGCGGGGGACAGCGATCCCGAGGCCCTGGCCGTACGGATCCGGATCGCCGGGGACGCGGCGCTGGCCGGGATCCTGCTGCCCCCGCTGCGGCCCGGGCTCGGCCGGGTCGCCGACCGGCCCGTCTCCCTGTGGCCCTACGGCGCTCCGGTAGCCCCGGACCGCCCCCAGGACGCGCCCTGGGAGGCGGCCGCGGAGCTCCTGGCGGGCCTCCACCGCACCCCGCTCCACCGCCTCCCGGCCCGCGTGCCCCCGATGCGCGGCCCCGCCAAAGTCGCCCGCGCCCTGCGCCGCCTCGCGGCCGCCTACCCACCCGCGGCCGACGCCCCCACAGGCCGCCGACCGGGCGGCCCCGACGCGCGGGATCTCCGCGACGCGCGGGATCTCCGCGACGCGCGGGACCTCCGCGATCCCCGGGATCCCCGGGATCTCCGCGATGCCCGCGATCCGCGCGATGCCCGCGATCCGCGGGATCTCCGCGATGCCCGCGATGCCCGCGATGCCCGCGATCCGCGCGATGCCCGCGATCCGCGGGATCTCCGCGATCCCCGCGATGCCCGCGATCCCGGGGATCCGCGCGATGCCCGCGATCCCCGCGATGCCCGCGATGCCCGCGATCCCGGAGATCCCCTCGACGCCCGCGATCCGCGCGATGCCCGCGACCTCCGGGACGCCCGTGGTGCCCGCGACGCCCGCGCTCCACGGGACGCCCATGGTGTCCCCGACGCCGACGACGCCCCCCGGGCGGCGCGTCTCGTCCGGGCCGCCGCCGCGTCGCTGCCCGCCTGGGCCCGGGGGGAGGCGGCGCAGCCCGCGGGAGGGGTGCTGTGTCACGGGGACCTGCATCTCGGCCAGTTGGTCCGGGGTCCGGCGGGCCGGTGGCGGCTCATCGACGTCGACGACCTCGGCCTCGGCGCGGCCGCCTGGGACCTCGGCCGGCCCGCGGCCTGGTACGCCGCCGGGTTGTTGGACGCGGAGACCTGGCTGCGCTTCCTCGACGCCTACCGCGCCGCGGGCGGGCCCGCGGCCGGTCCGATCGGCGGCGACCCCTGGCCGGAACTCGATGTCGCCGCCCGCGCGCTCACGGTGCAGACGGCCGCACTGGCCCTGGCCAAGGCGGCCCGGGAACACCGCCGACTCGACGACGGGGAGCGGCTGATGGTGGACGGCTGTGCCCGGATCGCCTCCCTCCCGCCCGACTTGGAGCGGGGCGCTCCGTCGTAGGGTGATCCCCACGCCACCGGGTACGCATCCGGTGTCGACCCAGACGGCGAGGAGTTGATCCGGTCATGCAGTGTCCGAAGTGTCACGCGATGATGCACACCTACAACCGCAACGGTGTCCAGATAGAGCAGTGCAGCGGCTGCCGCGGCATCTTCCTCGACTACGGCGAGCTGGAGGCGCTGACCCGCCTGGAGTCCCAGTACACCGCCCAGTACGGCCAGGTCCCGCCGCCCGCCGCGCCGCCGGCCCCGGCTCCGTACCCGGCCCAGCACACCGCGCCCGCACCCGCCTGGGGCGCCCCGCAGCACGGGGGCTACGGCCACGGGCACGGTCACGGCCACCACAAGGGCGGCTTCGGCCGGATGCTCTTCTCGTCCTGACGGCTCCGGGGGCCCCGAGCGCGACCGGGGCCCCACCCCCACCGGCACCCCGCACGGGCATGCGTACACCAGACGAGCATGCGTACGCGAGCGAGGCGTACCCGAGGCGCACACGCGAAAGCCCCGACCGTGGGAACGGCCGGGGCTTTCGGATTGCGGTGCGCGATACTGGGATTGAACCAGTGACCTCTTCCGTGTCAGGGAAGCGCTCTCCCGCTGAGCTAATCGCGCGGGACGGCTATAAAGCCGCAGGTCAGCAGGTGGTGCGTGGTAATGCGTGCGCGATACTGGGATTGAACCAGTGACCTCTTCCGTGTCAGGGAAGCGCTCTCCCGCTGAGCTAATCGCGCGGGGATCCTTGCGGACCAGTGGACGATACTGGGATTGAACCAGTGACCTCTTCCGTGTCAGGGAAGCGCTCTCCCGCTGAGCTAATCGTCCTTGGAGGTGGAGACGGGATTTGAACCCGTGTAGACGGCTTTGCAGGCCGTTGCCTCGCCTCTCGGCCACTCCACCATGGAGCAAGAGGGGGGTCCTCGGGAAGATGATCCCCCACCTCAGAGCGGACGACGAGACTCGAACTCGCGACATCCACCTTGGCAAGGTGGTGCTCTACCAACTGAGCTACGTCCGCAGGTCACCGTGTTCGCTCCGGGGTTTTCCCCCTTCGCTCCCTGGCGACGAGTTGAACTCTAGCGGATTCCCGGGCCAGCTCAAAAACGCGTTTCCGCAGCGTGCTGCCGCTCGATCACCGCCGGTCACCCGCCAGACGCCCCTCCGGCACCACCGCGTCACCGGTCATAGACTCGCAGCCGTGCACGACCTGCCTCCCCTCGCCCGCTTCGGCGGCCTCCTCGCGACCGATCTCCGAGACGTCACCAGCGATCCTGGTGCCCTCGACTCCACCGGCTTCTGGGCGGTGACGGCCGATTTCGAAGGCCGTCTCGTCTGCGCGCGCTTCGGGGACGTACGCCCCGACCCGGTGCCCGCGCCCGTCCCCGGGGCCTGGCGCGGTCCCGACGCCGACCAGTGGACCTCCTCGCTCGGCCGTGACGCGTACGTCGCCGGTGTCCGCCGCATCCGCGAGTACATCGAGGCGGGCGAGGTCTACCAGGCAAACCTCTGCCGCGTGATGTCCGCGCCGCTGCCCGAAGAGCCCGGTCCGGGCGGCGGAGCCGATGTCGACGCCCTGACCGCGCTGCTCGCGCGCGGCAATCCGGCCCCCTATGCAGGAACGATTCGCCTCCCGGCCCACGGCGTGGAGATCGCCACCGCGTCCCCCGAGCTGTACCTGCGCCGCACCGGCCGCCGCGTCGAGTCCGGACCCATCAAGGGCACCGGCCGCACCGCCGCCGACCTGCTGCCCAAGGACCACGCCGAGAACGTGATGATCGTGGACCTGGTGCGCAACGACCTCGGCCGGGTCTGCGCCACCGGATCCGTCACCGTCCCCGAGCTGTGCGCCCTCGAAGAGCATCCCGGCCTCGTGCACCTCGTCTCCACCGTCGCCGGCGAGCTCGCCGACGGCGCCGGCTGGCCCGAGCTGCTCGCCGCGACCTTCCCGCCCGGCTCGGTCACCGGCGCCCCCAAGTCCTCCGCCCTGCGGATCATCGAGGCCCTGGAGACCGCCCCACGCGGGCCCTACTGCGGCGGCATCGGCTGGGTCGACGCCGACCGGGGCACCGCCGAGCTCGCCGTCGGCATCCGGACCTTCTGGATCGACCGGGCGAACCCCGGCGGCCCCCGGCTGTGCTTCGGCACCGGCGCCGGGATCACCTGGGGCTCCGACCCGGACCGCGAGTGGGCCGAGACCGAACTGAAGGCCGCCCGCCTGCTGCGGGTAGCGTCGGGTGTGATCGAAGCGCACACGAACGACAGCGGGAGGACCGTACGGTGACGATCTGGCTCGACGGAGCACTGCGGGACGCCGACGACGCGAGGGTGTCCGTGTTCGACCACGGCCTCACCGTCGGCGACGGAGTCTTCGAGACCCTCAAGGCGGAGCACGGCAGGACCTTCGCGCTCACCCGGCACCTGGAGCGGCTGACCCGCTCCGCCCGGGGCCTCGGCCTGCCGGACCCCGACCACGACGAGGTGCGCCGCGCCTGCGCGGCCGTACTGGAGGCCAACCCGCTCCCGCTCGGCCGGCTGCGCGTCACCTACACCGGAGGCGTCTCCCCGCTGGGTTCCGACCGCGGCGAGGCCGGCCCGACGCTGATCGTCGCCTTCGCCGGGGCCACCCGCCGCCCGGACACCACGGCCGTCGTCACCGTGCCCTGGGTGCGCAACGAGCGCTCCGCCGTGGCCGGTCTGAAGACCACCTCGTACGCCGAGAACGTGGTCGCGCTCGCCGCCGCCCACCGGGCCGGCGCCTCCGAGGCCCTCTTCGCCAACACCGTCGGCCGCCTGTGCGAAGGCACCGGATCCAACGTCTTCGTCGTCCTCGACGGGGAACTGCACACCCCGCCCCTCGCCTCCGGATGCCTCGGCGGCATCACCCGCGCCCTCGTCGCCGAGTGGTCGGGGGCCAAGGAGACGGACCTGCCCTTCGAGGCGTTGGAACAAGCCGAGGAGGTCTTCCTGACCTCCTCGCTGCGCGATGTCCAGGCCGTCGTACGGATCGACGGGCGCGAGCTGGGCACCGCCCCCGGCCCCGTCACGGCCGAGGCCATGCGCCTCTTCGACGCCCGCTGTGCCGAGGACGCCGACCCCCGCCCCTGACCGCCTGCGGCGCCGGTCCGGCTGGGTCCCGGTCCGGCCGGGTCCCGGTCCGGGGCGGGCAAACCCGCTGTCATTCGGGCCGTGGGGCGGGTAGAACTCGACTGATGACCACCACCCTGCGGCCGAGCGGGCCGCTTCAGCAGAGCACTGGCGGGGCGCGCTCGCGCCCGTACGAGATCCGGGTCAACAGCAGGCGCGTCGGCGCACTGCTGCTCGCCTCGGACACCCCCTTCGGGCCGACGGTCGCCGAGATCCGCGACCTCGCGGTCGAGGAGCCCGACCGCCGGCGCGGCCGCGCCACCGTGGCCGCGCTCGCCGCCGAGGAGGTGCTGCGCGGCTGGGGCTGCCGGCGGGTGCGGGTCAGCGTCCCGGCCGATTCGCCGGGCGGGCTGCGCTTGGCCGGCGCTCTGGGGTACGCCGAGTACAGCCGCAACATGGCCAAGGAACTCCCGGCCGAGCCGCCCGCCCTCTCCGCCGGGGTCACCGGTCGCGCGATGACGGACGACGAGTACGCGGCCTGGCTCGCCGAAGCGCGGGAGAGCTACGCGCGGGGGTGGGTCGACCGCGGCATGTCCCGGGAGGCCGCGCTCGCGAAGTCGCGAGCGGACCACGCGGCGCAGCTGCCGCAGGGCCCCGCCACCCCGGGCGTCAGCCTCGCCGTCCTGGAGGCGGCCGGGGTGAGCGTCGGCACCGTGTGGACCTCGGCGCGCGGCGAGGGCTCGTACGTCTTCGACGTCGCGGTCGCCGAGGAGTACCGGGGCCGCGGTCACGGCCGCGACCTGATGCGCCTCGCGGAACGCACGGCCCTCGCGGCCGGCCACCGGGTCCTCGCGCTCCACGTCTTCAGCGACAACACCCCGGCCCTGCGGCTCTACGAGTCCCTCGGCTACCGCACGACCGACTTCAACTACGCCAAAGACCTGATCTAGTCCGCGGCGAGCAGCTGGTCGGCGATCTCCTCGATGCGCTCGCGCAGGCCCTCCTGGCTCTTGCCGCCGTCGAGGCGCTGCCCGTCGATCACGTAGGTCGGGGTGCCGCTCACGCCGATCGCCTTGCCCTCGGCCTGGTCGGCGTCCACGATCAGGATGTGCCGGCCGTCGATCAGGGCGGTGTCGAACTCCTCGGCGTCCAGGCCGAGTTCACGCGCCACGTCGACGAGCACGCTCTCGCCGCGCTGGTCGAGCTCCGCCGTACGGGCGAGCACCGCCTCCACGTACGGCCAGCCCTGCCCCTGCTCGACGGCCTCCTCGGCGGCCTGCGCGGCGGCGAAGGCGTGCTTGTGCTTCTCCAGCGGGAAGTGGCGCAGCCGGATGTCCAGCCGGTCGCCGTAGCGGGCCCGCAGGGCGCGTACGTCGTCCAGGGCGCTGTGGCAGTCCGGGCACTGGAGTTCGCACCAGACGTCGAGGATCACGGAATCGGTCATGTGGACAGTCTCCCAGCCCGTGCCGGTGCCCTTCCACCGGGACCTGGGGAGGAGGGGCGACCCGGAGATGTCCCGGAGATCCGCCCGGGGCGGCCTCCAGGCATGGCCGCCGCGATGGCCGCCGGTGCAGGATGGATAGGGACAGAACGCCCGGCCCGCCGGCCGGGTCCGAGCGCCCGCACTGCCCCTGGAGGCCCCGCATGCTCGCCGAGACCATTTGTTCCGCGGTGTCCGCGGCCGGGCTGGGCATCGCCGCGCTGACCGCCTACCGCAAGCGTTTCCTCGCGGCCACGCGGATCGCGGCGTACTCGCTGGTGCCGGTCGGCCTGGTGATGACCGGTGTCGTGCAGTGGCTGTCCGGGATCGTCTTCAAGCCGACCGTCTGGGCCGGGTTCGGGGTGCTGGGCCTGGCCTGGCTGCTCTTCATGACCACCCGGGCCATAGAGCGGCGCGGGCTCGGAGCGGGGAAGGAGCCGGCGAAGGAGCCGAAGGCCGCCAAGGGCCGTCCGGCCCGGGACGCCGTCGCCCCGGGCGCCTCCGCACCCTCGCTGGGCGGCGGAGCCCCTGCGCGGTCGGCCCCGGCCGCCGCTCCCGCTGACGACTTCTCCGACATCGAGGCGATCTTGAAGAAGCACGGCATCTGAGGCGGCCGGAGTGGCCGGGAACCACCTGAACTGACGGGATCCGGCGAACTCGCGCGCGGCGTCTGGCGTGTTGAGCCACGGACGCGGGCGGGCTGCGCCATCATCGGCCCGACATGCTCGAGACCTCGCAGGGTGAGCCGGCCGTTCCCGCGCCGGCCACCGCCCCCGTTGCCCAGGAGCCGCGCGGCTGCCTCTTCGCGCTCTCCCAGCCGCCCCTGATGATCTTCCTAGGAGTGATCGGCGGTCTGCTGCTGCTCGCCGCCGTGCACGATCTCTTCCTGCTGTGAACCGGGCTCCGGTCCCGGCTCCGCCCCCAGCTCCGACTTGCGCCGGGCCCGGTACGCCGCCACGTGCAGCCGGTTCCCGCAGGTGCGGCTGTCGCAATAGCGCCGGGAGCGGTTGCGGGACAGGTCCACGAAGGCCCGCCGGCAGTCCGGGGCCTCGCAGCGGCGCAGCCGCTCCTGCTCGCCCGAAACCACGATGAAGGCCAGCGCCATGCCGCCGTCGGCCGCCAGGTGGTCGCCCACCGAGGCGCCCGGCGCGAAGTAGTGGACGTGCCAGTCGTAGCCGTCGTGGTCGGTCAGCCGCGGGGTGGTCCCGGCCGTCGCGACCAGTTCGTTGATCAGTACCGAGGCGGCGCGCGGGTTCGGCGCCGCGAACACCTGGGCGAACTTGCCGCGCACCGTCCGCACGCCCGCGAGGTCGCGGGCGCCGAGCTCGCCGACGTCGCTGATCGCGTACTCCCGGACGAAGGCGCGCAGCGCGTTCACGTCCGCCAGCCCGTCGGGGTGGTCCGTCTCGGCCGAGGTGTTCACCAGCGCGACGACGACGTCGAGCGCGCGACGGGTGTCGTGGGGGATCTGCACGGGGTCTCCCTCTCAAGGGCCGGGCCTGCGGTGACGGTCCGCGCCGCCGCTGCTGGCCGACTCTAGCGGGTCGCCCCCATGCGCACCGGCGCCGTCCGCGCGGGTGGCTCCCGCGTGAACAGCGCCGGCAGGTGCGTATGTGGTTGTCCGCCGCGCACCGTCGCCCCGAGTCGGACGGTGTCGTACGGCTCCCGGCCGGGGCCGGGAGAGGGTTCCCTTTGTAGGCCTGGCTCAGGATTCGGCCAGGATGTGGGAGAGCTCCTTGTCGAGGTCGAAGTGCCGGTGTTCGGTCCCTGGTGGAACCGCGGCGTCCGTCCGCTTGAGGAACGACTCGAGTGCTCGTGCGGGTGCTTCGAGCAGTGCTTCTCCCTCCGGTGAGCTCAGGGCGATGCAGACCACTCCCTGACCGTGGCTACGGGACGGCCAGACGCGGACGTCGCCGGTACCGGTGGGCCGGTGAAGGCCCTCGGCGAGGAGATCGCGGGCGAATACCCATTCGACCGTCTCCTCGGCGCCGGTGTGGAAGGTGGCGTGCACGGCGTAGGGATCGGCCGTGTCATACCGCAGGCCCGCGGGAACAGGCAGTGAGGACTCGCTCGACACAACGAGGCGCAGGTGCAGCTCGCAGCTGACCGTGGTGTTCATAAGCGCCAGGGCCTTTCGCTCAGTGTGCGCTCGGGGATTCGCACGTCGGCGAAATCGACATGCCACCTACGGTGCCGTTGTAAACCCCTCTGACCGTTTTGCGGACCTCTGGGTCCCTCTAACGGCGGATCCAAACGACCATTCACGTGTGCTGCGCACTCCGGTAGATTCGACCCCATGAACACGGGGAGTGACCGCGGAACGAACGAGTCCGCCAATGCGTCCGCCAACGATCCCGCCAACGGTCCGGTCGGCGATCCGGCCAACGGTCCGGTCGGTGATCGGGTCGAGGGTCGGGCCGAGGCTGCGGCCGAGGATTCCGCCGCCGAGCGGGAGGCGCCGCACGTCTCCAAGGCGCCGGCCTTCATCAAGGCCCGCCGGGGGCTGCACCTGAGCTGGCAGGTCGGCGTCTTCGTCGTCGGCCTGGCCATCATCGGCGCCGGAATCGCCATGCTGGTCCTGCCCGGCCCGGGCTGGGTCGCGATCTTCGCGGGACTCGCGATCTGGGCCACCGAATTCGCCTGGGCCCACCTCGTCCTGCGGTGGACCAAGCGCAAGGTCAGCGAGGCCGCGCAGAAGGCCCTGGACCCGAAGGTCCGCCGCCGCAACATCATCCTGACCAGCGTCGGACTCGTGATCGCGGGCGCCCTGATCGGCTTCTACCTGTGGAAGTACGGGATCGTCCTGCCCTGGAACATCAAGGACCAGTGAGCCCGCCCGCCCATGGCGGAGAGCACCGCTGACATGCGGTAATGTTTGCGGTGCGTCCGGGCGATTAGCTCAGTGGGAGAGCACTTCGTTCACACCGAAGGGGTCACTGGTTCGAACCCAGTATCGCCCACCCGGACCAGAGGCCCGGAGACTTTCACAGTCTCCGGGCCTCTGGCGTTTCCCGCTCCGGCGTTGCCCTCTTCCGGGCCGTCGGCGCCGAGGCCGGACCGGTTCCGTCCCGGCCCGCCCCGGCGCCCGCCCGGCTACGTCAGCCGGCCGATCACCTCCCGCAGCCGCCGCGCGTCGCGCAGCCGCTTCTCGTACGTCGCCCCGACCACCAGCAGCAGCACGCCCGCCAGGGCCGGCGGCAGCCAGCGGGGCAGCGCGTCGACGACCTGCACCACGTACGGGGTGAGCTCGTGCGCCGCCACCGCCACCAGCGTCGCCCCGCCCAGCAGCAGGGGAGCCCGCAGCCGGCGCCGGGCCCCGGCCAGGGTCACCGCGAGCGCGGCCCCGCCCAGCAGCAGCGGCCGCACCCAGTGCGGGTCACCCCACACCGCGACGGTGCTCGGCAGCAGGGTCGCCGCCAGACCCGGTCCGTACGCCGTCCAGGAGGCGGCCAGCGGATCCCGGCGCCGCCGTACGAAGCCCACGGCCAGCGCGAGGGCGGTCACCGGCAGCGTGTACGCCTCGGGCACCGTCACGTCCGAGGCGGCGAGCCGCACCCAGGTCGCCCCCAGGAACAGCGCCCCCGCGGCCCAGCCCGCC
>NZ_JAGGOW010000018.1 GCF_018614135.1 Streptomyces sp. ISL-66 | reverse complement strand
GGGCACCTGGTCGAGGTATAAGCGCAGGCAGACGGCGTCGGCGAGCGGAGCTGCACCTTCGGTGCGGGCCAGGTGCTCCAACGCGACGGGCATGGAGGAAGATACAGAGGCAGGCACGGGCTCGCTCGGTGCTCATGGGACGTAGACACTCACATGCTCACCGGCACCGTGCCTGCCCTGCTTCCCCACCCGGAACGGGACATGACGCCACGTCACGGACGAGACAGGCGAACCAGACCGATCGCTTTCATGCAATGACCCTGGCGGCAGCCCATCCTTCTATGCGCAGCGCGACCGCATCGCCGTCGGAGGAGGTGGACGGTACAGATTCCACGGCGACGAGCGTCACGTCCACACCTCCCCTTCGGTCTTGACTCGTTCCTTGTCCTCGCGAGCGCGGTTGATTTCGTGGCGTGTCTGGTTGGCGAGGAGTTCTTCGCCGGGGCGGTAGCCGGTGGTGAGGAAGGCCCAGGAGGATTCGGTGACGAGGACCGAGTCAGCGGCCGGGGCCTGGTGTCCTGCGCGTTCGCGGGCGGCTTCAGCTTGGGCGATGCGCCACCCTCGGCGTACGTCGCGCAGTGCGCCAGGGTGGTTGAGTAGGCGCGGGACTTGGTGGAGAAGTGGCCCCGGAAGCCGAGCATGTGCGCCCACTTGGTGAGCTTGAGGTGCGCGAATTCGGGCATGCCGCCGAGGGTCCAGGCGGTGCGGATCATCGTCCGGACGTGGGTCTGGACGCGGAGGTCCGCGAAGGATGCGGCGCGGCCGGTGCCACCGCAGTGGGGGCACAGGTCCCGCACGCGGTCGCCGACCATGCCTCGCCCCGAGCAGGGCGCGCAGACGAGGGAGCGATCAACGGTGCCGGAGCCTTCCGCGCTCTTCGTGGCGTACTTGGCGACGTAGGACGCCACCCTCTGGTCAGTGAGTTCCCCGTCCCCCAGGGCGGTGATCTCGCGGACGTCGATCTCGGCGCCCCATCGGATGATGCGGTCACCGACGGCGTCGGAGTTGAGGGTGAGGACGACGCGGTCACGGGCCCGGTGGACCACTTCGGTCAGCGCTTTCGCCGTGGCGAAGGCCGGCGGAGGGCTGGTGTGGCCGTCGGGGCCGTCTAGGCGGACGACCGCGTGGAAGTGGGCCAGGCCCCGCTTCTGGTACTCCGCGACCTTCGCGAAGGAAACCCGCACGGACACGTTCAGCGCCTTCTGGGTCATGCGCAGGTGCTGGGCCAGTTCACGGCGCACATAGGTCGTGAAACGGGACCACAGGGCCCCTGCGTGGGCATTCCACAGGACCGCGCCCGCGTAGTCGTACGCGCGGGGGTTCAGAGGCGTGCCGAGTACGGCGGCATCCTCGCTGTGGTGCTGGCCGCAGCGGCAGGGCCGGGGCTTGCCGCCGCCGGTGGGTCGGTTGTGGACCGGGCCGAAGGAGGGGGCCGTGAGGGTGACGAACAGGCGGGGGTGCGTGCGGACACTCTCGGCGACGTTCTTGCCGCCGGAGAGTCCGGCGCGCACGAGGTTGTAGGTATAGGCCCCCTGAACATGCCCGACCCCAACCCGAACAGGACACCGGCCAAAGCCGCTCCGGCCACCGGCGTGGGCAATGTGACGGGTCGAGATTCGTAACGGTCAATCTATGGACCGGGGTTGACGCACGACGGCCCCGGCACTGGGGAGGGGTGCCGGGGCGTGGAGAGGGCGGTGCAGGTGTCAGGTCGTGATCTCCGCAGGCGCCGAGACAGGCGGCCGGATGCCGGTCAGCTCTTGGGCGCGGTCGAGGAGGAGCGGTGCGAGCTTGGGGTAGAAGCCGCGCGCGACGGCCTGGAGCATTTCCGCGAGTGCGGCCAGTTCGCCGATGCGGCCGGCGGGGGTGTCGAGGATGTTCCCGAACTGGACGCGGAGGCGGTTGGCGACGAGCGGGACGCGGAGGCTGTACGCATGCAGGAGACCCGGGTCATAGCCCACTGGCACGCGGCCCCAACGCTCCCAGTCCAACAAGGTCAGTGGCATTCCTGTGACGTTGCCCCAGTGGAGGTCACCGTGTCCGGTGACGCGCTCGACCTTGTCCGGCGCGGGGATGCCGAGGAACTGGGGGAAGGCCCGCTCGATCCAGTCATACCGCACCGTGTTCTTGGACCCTTCCACTTCCGCCAGGCGGTCGAGGGAGCGGCGCAGCACGCCCCACCACTCGTCAGGCAGGGCAGGGTTACGGACCAGCTCCGGACTCCGAGGAGAGACGACGGGGTGCGGCACCAGGTCCAAGACTTCAGCTTCGAAGGCGTACTCGCCTTGGCTCCAGTCATATGTTCCGTGAACGGCCGGACGCGGTACGTCGCGCGGCACCAGGGCGTCAGCCCCGACGATTCCTTGCCCGTGTTTGCGTCCCGCGTTCTTCACCAGACTCCGGCTGACGCGCAGCCAGTAGGGACCCGAGCGGCGGCCCAGGGTGAAGCCTGCGAAGCCCCAGGCCAGGGGTCCCGAGCAGACCAGGCCGACCGCCTTGGCTGCGCGCTCGTGGGCGGCCGTCATCAGCGTTTGTGTGGCCTCATCCGGTGCCAAGTTCATCGGTCACTCTCCTGAGGTGTTCGGGGGTGAGGGGCGTGGCCAGGGCCTTTGCTGCATCGTCCCAGTGGTCGCGGCTGCTGGACGACGTGAGCACGACGTCCAGGGCCGGGCAGGAGGCAGCGGCCAAGAGGCCGGCGGCGCCGGGCGTGAGGCCGGGGCGGATCAAGTCCACCAGCTCCGGTGTCATGGCGTCGAGGAGGTCGCCGCCGTGCAGGGGCGCGGAGCCGAAGGTGATCATCCCGGCGTCCTGCGCCTGGACCAGGGGGCCGCCACCGTTGAGGGCCTGCGTGATCGGCGCATCCATGACCAGGCTCACCGGCATCTGTAGGCCGATCAGGTGGTGCGCTTCGGAGCCCGCCGCTTCCCGGGCGAGCGCCACCAGTTCAGGAATGCTGAACGCTCCTTCCCGCAGGCCCGACCAGGTGGCCACCCCGTAGCCGCCGATCCGGCGGAGCTGCACCAGCCCCTCCAAGACGCTGAACGCCTCACGGAGGCGCCAGTGCATCACCGCCCTGTCACCGCTCTGTATGGCTCGCTCAGGATTGTGCACGAACAGCAGCTCCACCCTGCCGAGTTGGGTTACTGCCTCTTCGACCTGATGGCAGATGAACCGGGGGTCGAGGCTGTGTCCGGCGGTGGCGTCTCCTTCGGAAAGGACGTCCAGGGCCAGCGCGGTACGGGCCTGACTGCGGGTGAAGAAGCCCGCTTTGGTCGCCACCCTGGTTGCCCCCGGATGCTCCCTCAGGACCGGTCCGAGGTGGTGTTGCGCCTTCCCGTGGGCGTAGTTGGGTGCGGTGTCGATCCACGGTGTTCCGGCCCGCAGAGCCTGACGAGCCGCCTCGGTCACGTCCCGGACCCGGTACGTCCCAAGAGCCAGGGCCGCCGTCACAGGGCAGTCCCCACGACAGCGACGGCCTGGCCCTCGATGAGGACCGAGACCAGAGCGGCCACGTCTTTCACTTCGAGGCCAGCGCAGTGCGCAAGGTCGCCCAGGGTGGCCGCTTGGCCGAGCAGCAGCAGGCGAAGGGCCGGCGCGGCGGCGTCGGTGAAGTCCCATGCCGTTCCGGCCGCCGAGAAGGTGACCGTGCTGTGCCCCGTATTCGCCACGACACGGCCCCGTGGGGCGGTCAGCCGCACGGCGATCTCCGGGCGCGGGGGCAGTCCGTCCACGTAGGGCAGGGAAGGCATTGCATGCCCGCGGGGAGTGGTGTCGTCCGACTCCGCCCAGCGCTCCACCAGGCGGGGGTCTGCCAGCTCATCCAGCAGTTCCCGGCGCAGTTCCGCGAGGAAGTCCGACTGATCCGGCAGCGAGGAGAACCGCGGAATGTCTCTGCGCAGCGCGAGGCCGGATCGGAGCTGGTCCACGACCCAGTGGAGGAGGTCCGCGCCCGTGTGGGAGACCAGGCCGAAGGTCAAGTGCAAGGACTCCGTGCCCTGGTCGGCGGTGACCGCGTGCCACCAGCCACGCGGCAGGTAGAGCACGTCACCCGGCGCCAAGACAACATCCGCCACGGGGTCGCCCTCGGGCTTCTCCGGGGTCTCCACATCGCGGAACGTCGGAGCTTCACGGGTGGCCCCGTAGAGCCGCCACCGTTTGGAGCCGTGCACCTGGACCACCACGACATCGTGGTCATCCCAGTGGAGCCCGAAGCCCTCCCGCTCCGTCCAAGAGGCATAGGCGTTGACCTGCACCGAGGTACCCAAGAAGCGTTCCAGGCCCTCAGCAGCCGCCCCCACGGGCGGATGGATCTTCTCGACCGAGTCCAGGACGAGTGAGGCACCGTCCTTGAGCTGGGAATGCAGTTCGGCCGGCTGGATGCGGGACCAGGTCACCGCGCGACGGTTCGTCGTCGGCACCGCGTACCGGTGCACGGGGACCATCTCGCCATCCACCGACAACCGCAGCCGAGGTGGCTCCAGACGTTGGGTGGCAATGATCCGGTTCAGGTCGTCCCAGGAGAACAGGCCCGCCGTGTCGGTGATACCGGGAAAGTGCGCGTAGGAGCGGTGGTACGTCCGGGCGAGGAACGTGTCCCCGCCCAGACGCCCCGCCCACGAGGCGGAATCAAGCATCGTGGGCAGCCCCGCTAGTCGTTGCCGTCGGAGCGACCGCCACTGACATCAGACTCCTGCTCGGTACGGGTGCGAGCGGCCACGATCTTCCGCTTCGCGACGAGCAGGCCACCCCCCTCGGGGGCAACGGAACCCTGGTTCTCCTCCACCATCGAACTTTCCTTTCTCTGGGGAAATCCCACCGGAAACCCCGGCGGGAAGACTGGAGTCGGGCGAGCCGAGAAGCCCCTAGGCCATGACGAAGACGCCAGCGGTGTACAAGCCCAGCGAGCCGACGATCAGAGCCACGTACAGGGGGCCGGCGAACCGACCGAACCGGCGCGGAAACCAACGACCTGAGCCATGCACTACGCCGCCCCTGGGCGGACAGCTGCCGGGCGAAGGGAACGAGCCGACAGCGTCCGTCGACCCGCACACTGCGCGCACTCACAGGGCGGATACCGGCCGGGGTCGTAGAGGAGCGCCACCGGGTCACCCTCACGCACCACGGTCTCCCGCCCATAGGTTCGACCGTTGTCCCGAGAGACGCGCATCGTCATCAGCGCACGCGGCTCCTCGCCACCGAGTCGCTGAATCACAGCAACCACCCCGTGAGAGCACCGAACGCATGCAGCGGACTTCGCATTACTGGTCTCCTCTCGCAGCGGCTCAAAGCGAATCTCAGCCCGGAAGGCTCTGCCCACCGCTGTGCAGCCTGCGAGGCATTAGGCGAGGAGGAAACAGCCTTGTGGCCCAACGCCATCCGCTCAGCACTAGCAACGGGGCCAGATCGGGAGATCGTCCAGGTCTTCCCCTACCGATCGGCGGCACCGTCAAGCCTGTGGCGCTCCCTCGTGACCAAGGCACAGCACGAGTTGGTGTTCGCCGGGTACACCAACTACTTCCTGTGGCTGGAGCAAGCCAACCTGGCCGGCGCGCTACGCCGTAAGGCTCAGAGCGGATGTCGAGTTCGGTTCCTGATCGGCGACCCGGCCAGTCCAGTCACTGCCGCGCGGGAAGCCGAGGAAGCCGTGCCGCTGACGCTCTCGACCCGGATCGCCGTGACGTTGAACGAGTTGGAGAAGCTGCGTGATGTCACCAACGTCGAGGGCCGCTTCGAGATCGGGCACGTCAACCTGTCCGTCTTCCGATTCGACGACGAGATGATCGTGACACCGATCCTGGCCCGCAAAGTCGGGCACGATTCCCCGCTGATGCACCTACGACGCAGCCAGGCAGACGGCATGTTCGACCGCTTCGCAGCTCACGTAGAGGAGCTGTGGAGCCGAGGACGCGATATTCGGGAGGCAGGCCAAGATGTCCAGGCGTGACTACGAGGACGACCCCCAAGCCCCCAAAGCAAACAGTCTTGTCCCCGCCGCTTCGGCCGTCGTCGTGGACGAAAGCGGCCGTGTTCTCTTGCAGCGACGCACCGACAACGGAATGTGGGCCCTTCCCGGCGGCAAGATGGAGCTTGGCGAGTCTCTGGGAGACTGCGCCGTCCGGGAGACGTTCGAGGAGACGGGGATTGCGGTTGAAGTCACCGGGATCGTCGGAACGTACACCGACCCGGGCCACGTCTTCGCCTACGACGACGGCGAGGTACGGCAGGAGTTCTCAATCTGCCTTCTCGCCCGCCCCACCGGCGGAAGTCTGCGCACGTCGGACGAGTCGTTCGAAGTGGCGTGGCTCGCTCCGGAAGCCATCGACGGGCTTCCCATGGTGCCGAGCATCCGTAAGCGGCTCAACGATTGGCGGGCTGGTCAGGGCCCCGTCGTCCGCTGACATTCTCACCGAAACGCGTCAGGAGCGGGGCGTAGTCCCCGGCCTCCCCGCGGTCCGCCTTGTCACGGGCTTCGCGCAGGAGTTCGGCGGGGCGGTTGATGCCGGCCTTGACGCCCGCGTCGACGGTGGGCTTTCCCGCGAAGCGGGCCCGGTCCCTGACCGGGACGTCGTGGGCGAAGATGACCGCGTCGGCGGCCGCGATGGCTTCGGGGGTGAGCTTGGTGAAGCCGGCGGAGCCCTGGGTCTCGATCTGGATGTCGATCCCGGCCTCGGCGGCGGCCCGTTGGAGGGACTCGGCGGCCATGTACGTGTGCGCGATCCCCGTGGGGCAGGACGTGACGGCGACGATCCGGAACGGGTGCCGCCCTGTGGGGCTCTCCCCCGCCTCGCCCCTGTCCGGAACCGGGCTCCGCCCGGGCCCGTCGGGGGCTTCGCCCCGGGACTCCTTCGCCTCGGACTCCTTCGCCCCGGACTCCTTCGCCTCGAACGCCGGCGCGGCCGCATTCGCCCCGGTGGTGGGCTCGCCCGCGACCAGGGCCGCGGCCTCGGCCGGGGTGGTCGCCGAGCGGAGGGCTTCGACGAAGTCGGGGCGCATCAGGCGGCGGGCCAGGGAGGACAGGATCGACAGGTGGGCGTCGTCCGCGCCGGACGGGGCCGCGATCAGGAAGATCAGGTCCGCCGGGCCGTCCGGGGCGCCGAAGTCCACGCCGGCGGCCGAGCGGCCGAAGGCCAGGGTGGGGGCGCTGACGTGGGCGCTGCGGCAGTGCGGGATGCCTATCCCGCCTTCCAGGCCGGTCGGCATCTGCGCCTCGCGCGCCGCCACGTCCGCCAGGAAGCCGTCCAGGTCCGTGACCCGGCCCAGCGTCACCATCCGTTCGGCCAGGGCGCGTGCCGCCTCCTCCTTCGAATCGGCGGACAGGCCGAGGTCGACCAGTTCGGGGGTGATCATCTCGCTCATCGCTCGTCGCTCATTTCGGACAGAGGGAGGTCCCGGGGCAGGTCCTGGGTGATGCGGACCGCGTCGGGACGCAGGTCCGCGGGGGACGGCATCGCGCTGCCGGGGAGCTGGACCGCGGCCGCGCCGTGGGCCAGGGCGGAGGCGAGGGCAGGGGCCCCCGTACCGCCCGCGATCAGGAAGCCGGCGAGGGAGGCGTCGCCCGCGCCGACGTTGCTGCGGACCGAGGAGACGGCCGCCGTGCCGTAGTAGGTGCCCTCCTCGGAGACCAGGAGCTGGCCGTCCGCGCCGAGGGAGGCCAGGACCGCCCTCGCGCCCAGCGAGCGCAGCTCCTCCGCCGCCTTGACCACGTCGCCGAGGGTGGCCAGGGGGCGCCCCACCGCGGCCGCGAGCTCCGAGGCGTTCGGCTTGATCACGTCGGGGCGGGCCGGCAGCGCCGCGAGCAGCGCCGGGCCGGAGGTGTCCAGGGCGATCCGGGCGCCGGCCGCGTGGGCGCGGGTGACGAGTTCGGCGTACCACTCGGGGCGCAGGCCGCGCGGGAGGCTGCCGCAGCAGGCGATCCAGGCGGCGCCGCCCGAGCAGGTGCGGACCGTCTCCAGGAGGAGCGCGGACTCCTCCGGCGTCACTTCCGGACCGGTCGCGTTGATCTTGGTGAGGGTGCCGTCCGGTTCGGCGAGGGAGATGTTGGAGCGGGTCTGGCCGGCGATCCGGACCACCGTGACGTCCACGCCCTGCGCGCCGAGGAGTTCGGCGATCAGCGTGCCCGGCGCGCCGCCGAGCGGCAGGACCGCCGTCGTACGGACGCCCGCGGCGGCCACCGCGCGGGAGACGTTGACGCCCTTGCCCCCGGGGTCGACCCGGTCGCCGGTGGCGCGGAGCACCTCGCCGCGGTCCAGCGAGCCGACCTCGTAGGTCCGGTCGAGGGAGGGGTTGGGGGTGACGGTGAGGATCATACGAGCACAACTTCCGTACCGGCGGCCTCGATCGCCGCCTTCTGGGCGGGGTCGAGCCCCGAGTCCGTGATGAGCAGGTCGACGCCCTCGAAGGAGCCGAAGCGGGCGAAGTGCTCCTGGCCCGCCTTCGCCGAGTCGGCGAGGAGGACGACGCGGCGGGCGGCGGCCATCGCGGCCCGCTTGACGGCGGCCTCGGCGAGGTCGGGCGTGGTCAGACCGCCGTCCGCCGTGAAGCCGTTGGTGGCCAGGAAGAGCACGTCGGCGCGGATCTCGGCGTACGCGCGCAGCGCCCACGCGTCGACGGCGGCGCGGGTGCGGTGGCGGACGCGGCCGCCGACGAGGTGGAGGTCGATGCCGGTGTGGTCGGCGAGCCGGGCGGCGACGGGCAGCGCGTGCGTGACCACGGTGAGCGCGATGTCCACGGGGATGGCGGCCGCGAGGCGGGCCACCGTGCTGCCGGCGTCGAGGACGATGCTGCCACCTTCGGGGAGCTCGGCGAGGGCGGCGGCCGCGATGCGGTCCTTCTCGTCGGCGGCGGTGGCCTCGCGCTCGGTGAGGTCCGGCTCGAAGTCGAGGCGTCCGGCCGGTATGGCGCCGCCGTGCACCCGGCGTACGAGGCCGGCCCGGTCCAGGGCCTTGAGGTCGCGGCGGACGGTCTCGGCCGTGACCTGGAACTGCTCGGCCAGGGACAGGACGTCGACCCGGCCCCCCTCGCGGGCGAGGCGGAGGATCTCCTGCTGGCGCTCCGGTGCGTACATGTGGTTTCAGATCCGTTCGATGCCCGACTCTGTGGATTGAGCCGTAGCCTACGCCCGTTTGGACCCAAAAACAAAAGAAACGGGCATGCCCGCCAACAAAAGCGGACATGCCCGTCGTCGTCTTCCGCGTTACGAGGGCGGCGGCTACCCGACCGGGAGCTTCTCCGCAGCTGCGGCCGGCTCACCGGAGTGCTCGGCGGAGTGCTCCGCACCGCCCTCGCGCTGCTCCATCGGCACCGCCTTGCGCGGCAGCACGAACATCACCGCGAAGATCACGGCCAGGACGGCGACGACCCACCACAGGGCGCTGCGGAAGGCCTCGACGTACGGCGGCCCGAAGACCATGTCGTCGTCGATCAGTCCGAAGAAGACTACGGAGGTGAGGCCGAGGCCCAGCGCGTTGCCCATCTGGCCGGTGGTGTTGATCAGGCCGGACGCCGAGCCGGCGTGCTCACGCGGCACCTCGGACAGCACGGTGTCGGTCAGCGGCGCGACGATCAGGCCCATGCCCAGGCCCATGACGACCAGCGGGGCCGCCATCTGCCAGGAGGAGATCTCCATGCCGTAGTGCCGCGACTCCCAGATGTAGAGCAGCACGCCCACGGCCATCACCAGCGCGCCGCCCTGCAGCACCTTGCGGCCGAAGCGCGGTACGAGCTTCTGCACGGACATGCCCGCGGCCGCCGAGACGGCGAGGGAGAACGGAATGCCGGTGGCGCCGGCCTTCAGGGCGCTCCAGCCGAGGCCCATCTGCATGTAGAGCGTCCAGACCAGGAAGAAGATGCCGGTCGCGATGCCGAAGGTCAGCTGGACCGCGATGCCGCCCGCGAAGCTCTTGACCTTGAAGAGGGAGAGCTCGACGAGCGGGGAGCCGTCCTTGCGCGTCTTGTACTTCTCGTAGGCGATGAAACCGCCGAACATGAAGGGCGAGGCGATCATGCAGACGAAGCCCCACACCGGCCAGTCGTTCTCGCGGCCGTGGGTGAGCGGGAAGATCAGCATGACCAGGGCGAGGGTGGCGAGCACGACGCCGACCAGGTCCAGACGCAGGGCCGTGGGGGCCTTGGACTCGGAGATGAACTTGCGGCCCAGGAGCACGCCGGCGATGCCGACGGGCAGGTTGATCAGGAAGATCGGACGCCATTCGAGACCGAGGATGTTCCACTCGGTGAGCAGCGCGCCGAGCATCGGGCCGGAGACCGCCCCGAGGCCGACGATCGCGCCGAACATGCCGAAGACCTTGCCGCGCTCGTGCGGCGGGAAGGTGACGTGGATGATCGCGAGCACCTGCGGGACCATCATGGCCGCCATCGCGCCCTGGAGGATGCGGGCGGCGACGAGCACGTCGGGGCTGGGCGCGAGGCCGCAGAGCAGCGAGGCTGCGGTGAAGCCGGATATGCCGAGGAGGAAGAGCCGCTTGCGACCGTAGATGTCGCCGAGACGGCCGCCGGTGATCAGGCCCGCGGCGAAGGCGAGGGCGTAGCCGGCGGTGATCCACTGGATGGCGCTCGTGGAGGCACCGAGGTCCTCGCGCATGCGGGGTATCGCGATGTTGACGATCGTGACGTCGACGAGGTCCATGAAGGCCGCGGTCATCACGATGGCGAGCGCCAGCCAGCGGCGGCGGTCGAGGGACGGGCCGGGAGCGGCCGCGGCCCGGGCGGTTGCCCCGGCGGTTGCCTGGGCGGCGGTCGAGCTGGGCGAGCTGGTCTCTGCGGGGGTCTCGGTCCGCTCTTCTTGTACGGGCCCGTTCTTTCCTTCGGGCGATGACTGGGGCGTCTTCGTGCTCATGGGGAGAAACCTAGACGGCATATAGGTCAGATGGTGTCCTATTTGGCTGGCAGCCTTGAACCCATGACCGACACCCCGGCCCGCCTGCTCTCCCTCCTCTCCCTGCTCCAGACGCCGCGCGAATGGCCCGGGAGCGAGCTCGCGGAGCGGCTGCGGGTGAGCGCCCGGACGATCCGGCGCGATATCGACCGCTTGCGGGAGCTCGGATATCCCGTGGAGGCCACGCTCGGCGCGGAGGGCGGCTACCGGCTGGTGGCGGGCGCGGCGATGCCGCCGCTGCTCTTGGACGACGAGGAGACGGTCGCGATCGCGGTGGGCCTGCGGGCGGGGGCCGGGCACGCGATCGAGGGCGTCGAGGAAGCCTCGGTACGGGCCCTCGCGAAGCTGGAACAAGTCCTGCCGGGGCGGCTGCGGCACCGGGTGAGCGCGCTGCAGTCGGCGACGGTCGCCGTGACCCGGGGGGACGGGGCGAGCGTGGACCCCCGGACGCTGACCGCGATCGCGTCGGCGGTGGCGGGCTCGGAGCGGCTGCGGTTCGCGTACCTGGCGGGCGACGGGGCGCGGTCGCGGCGGCTGGTTGAGCCGTACCGGCTGGTCAGCACCGGGAGCCGGTGGTACCTCGTCGCGTACGACATGGAGCGCGCGGACTGGCGGACCTTCAGGGTGGACCGCATGAGCGAGCCGGGCGCGACGGGAGCGAGGTACGCGGTGCGGGACCTGCCGATGGAGGCGGTGGAGTTCGTGCGGCGGGGACTGCGGGGCGGGGAGACGTACGGGGTGGACGTCTGGTTCGGCTGCGGACCGGGCGAGCTGCCGGGGTGGCTGCGGGCGGCGGGGGCCGGGGCAGGGCCGGAGGCTGCGCCTCGCGTGGAGCCCGGGCCCGGGGCGGGACCCGAGGCTGCGCCTGCGCCTCGCGTCGAGCCCGGGGCGAGTGCCGGTCCGGAGGGCGGGGCCGGGGCGGGGCCTGAGGCTGCGCCTGCGCCTCGCGTCGAGGCCGGGGGGAGTGCCGGTCCGGAGGGTGGGGGCGGGGTGCGGGTGCGGTTCGAGACGGCGGACGCGCCGGAGTGGCTGGTGGCGCGGCTGGCGCTGGTGGGGGTGCCGTTCCGTGTGCACGCCCCGGAGTCGCTGGTGGACGCCGCGCGGGGGCTTGGTGCGCGGTTGGCGCAGGCGGCGGGGCCGTAGCCGGGGCCGCGCCCTGCTAGTGCCGCGTCAGGCAACGTTTGCCCGTCAAGGAGCGGCGTCCGGTGCGTGCTCTCGGCGTGCCGGCCGGAAGCCCTCGTACTGGACGTACTTGGGCTTTCGGCCGGTGCGGCGAGAGTGCGTGCCGGACGCCGCGACGGGGCGAACGTTGCCTGACGCGGCACTAGCGGCCGTCTCCCGGGAGAAAGGGGAGCCCCCGGCGCCTGGGGGGGATAGGCACCGGGGGCTCGTATATGGGGGGCGTCAGGCCACTGCATCGAAGCCGGTGTCGCGGGCCATGCGCTTGAGCTCCAGGAGGGCGTGCTTCTCGATCTGGCGGATTCGCTCCCGCGTCAGTCCGTGCTGCTTGCCCACTTCTGTCAGGGTACGCTCCCGACCGTCATCGATGCCGTAACGCATCTTGATGATCGAGGCCGTCCGCTGGTCCAGCTGGCCCAGCAGTTCCTCCAGCTCCTCGCTCCGCAGGAGGGAGAGGACGGACTGCTCCGGGGAGACCGCCGAGGTGTCTTCCAGCAGGTCACCGAATTGTGTGTCGCCGTCCTCGTCCACCGACATGTTCAGGCTGACCGGGTCGCGCGCCCAGTCCAGGACGTCACCCACACGCTTCTCGGTCGTGTCCAGTTCTGCGGCGATCTCGGCGTGTTCCGGCTCCCGGCCCTTCTCGCGGTGGAACTCGCGCTGGATCCTGCGGATCCGGCCGAGCTCCTCCACCAGGTGGACGGGGAGGCGGATGGTGCGCGACTGGTCGGCTATGGAGCGGGTGATGGCCTGGCGGATCCACCACGTGGCGTACGTGGAGAACTTGAAGCCCTTGGCGTAGTCGAACTTCTCGACCGCGCGCACCAGGCCGGCATTGCCCTCCTGGATGAGGTCGAGGAGGGGCAGGCCGCTGCGCGGGTAGCGGCGGGCGACGGCGACGACCAGGCGGAGGTTGGAGCGGATGAAGACTTCCTTGGCGCGCTCGCCCTCGGCGGCCAGCGCTTCCAGCTCCTCCTGGGAGGGGGTCTTGCCCTCGCGCTCTATCGCTCCGTCGAGGATCTGCCGGGCGTACACGCCCGCCTCGATGATCTGCGAGAGCTCGACTTCCTTGGCCGCGTCGATCAGCGGGGTGCGCGCGATCTCATCCAGGTACATGCCGACCAGGTCGCGGTCTGCGATCTCCCCGCCCACAGCGCGAGCGCTGCTCCTGGACTGACGACGGGCGACGGCGCGGGTTGCCATGCGTGCTCCCTTGGGATGAGTTCGGTCGCGGTGCTGCGGCTGCCTGACACTCTCCCGAGTGCCCGCTTCCGAAGGAAACAACGACTGGAATCGGGACAGAATTCCCACGCCGCTCCCTCTTTTTCGAGATCTTGCAGTATCCTGCCCCGCCATCCCCGGGTCCGAGCAGATGGAGGGAGGCCGCCCGAACCGGAAGAGGTGCAGGTCAGGGCCGGGACGGAGACCGATCCGGCCGCCCTCGCGGACGGGTGAGACCCGCCGCCCGTGAGACCGCCGTCACACGCGGCACGGCCGTTTCGCCTCGGAACAGCGCCACCCCCGGCCGGGTTCCTCCTCCGAAGACGGTCCGCACCGGCTCTTGGTTGCCTGGACCTGCGATCGAATCGCCGGATACGCCACAAGCAGGCCATTCCGTCAGCCGAATTGCAGGGACCGCTTCGAGAGGCCCATCCAGAAGCCCGAGACCGGGGTGGAGGCCGAGGCGAGTTCGGCTTCGGCGGCGCCCAGGGTGACGAACAGCGGAGCGAAGTGTTCCGTGCGCGGATGGGCCAGGCGGCCCGCCGGGGACTTGGCCTCGAAGTCCAGCAGGGCGTCGAGGTCGCCGGCCGCCAGGGCCTCGTGGCCCCACGCGTCGAACTCCGCCGACCAGGCGGGGACGCCGGGGCCGGTGTGGCGCAGGGCGGCCAGGTTGTGGGTGAAGAAGCCGCTGCCGACGATCAGGACGCCTTCGTCGCGCAGCGGGGCGAGCTTGCGGCCGATCTCCATCAGGCGGCGCGGGTACAGCGTCGGCATCGATATCTGGAGGACCGGGATGTCGGCCGCCGGGAACATCTCCACGAGCGGGACGTACGCGCCGTGGTCCAGCCCCCGGTCGGGGATGTCCTGGACGGGGGTGCCGGGGGCCTTGAGGAGACCCCGTACGGCCGCCGCCAGCTCGGGGGCGCCCGGGGCGTCGTAGCGGACCCGGTAATAGTGCTCGGGGAAGCCCCAGAAGTCGTGGACCAGCGGGACCGGCTCCGTGGCGCCGAGGGCGAGCGGGGCCTCTTCCCAGTGGGCGGAGACCATGAGGATCGCCCGGGGGCGGGGCAGGTCCGCGGACCAGGCGGCCAGTTCGGCCGGCCAGAGGGGATCGTCCGCCAGGGGCGGCGCTCCGTGGCTCAGGTACAGCGCGGGCATCCGGGCCGAGGTGGTCATCAGGGGCTCCAGGGATTCGGGCGGGCCGCCGGACAAAGACCGACCCCGCGTCGTTCAAATTTGAACGACGCGGGGTCATCAGTCATTCCCGCACCCCCGGAACCGGGGCCCGGCCCGTCAGTGGGCGATCACCGGGATCTTCATTTCGGCGTCCGCGCCCTCGCCGGAACCGGAGCCGGAGCCGGCGACCGCGCCACCCGCGCCCGGACGGCCCGTGTTGATCAGGGTGAGGGCGATGAGCGAGCTGGCGACCAGGATGCCGACCGCCCACCAGATCGCCGAGGCGTAGCCCTCCACCATGGCCTGGGCCTGGATCAGCTTCGCCGCCGGGCCGCCCGCCGCGGCCTCGGCCGCGTGGTCGGTCAGGTACGCGGTCGTCGCGGAGGCGGCGATCGTGTTCAGCAGGGCGGTGCCGATCGCACCGCCGACCTGCTGCGAGGTGTTGACCATCGCCGAGGCGACGCCGGCGTCCGCCGGGTTCACCCCGTACGTGGCCAGGGACATGGCCGGCATGAACGCCGTACCCATGCCGAGGCCCAGCAGCAGCTGCGCCGGCAGGATCAGCGCCGGGTAGGAGGAGCCGACCTCGAGCTGCGTCAGCAGCAGCATGCCGCCGGCGGCGACCATGAAGCCGGGGCCCATCAGCAGGCGCGGCGGGACCCGCGTCATCAGGCGGGCGCCGATCTGCGTGGAGCCGAGGATCATGCCCGCGATCATCGGGAGGAAGGCGAAGCCGGTCTTGACGGGCGAGAAGCCCTTCACGACCTGCAGGTAGAAGGTGAGGAAGAGGAACAGGCCGAACATCGCGATGACGGCGAGGCCCAGCGAGAGGTAGACACCGCCCCGGTTGCGCTCCAGCAGGACGCGCAGCGGCAGCAGCGGGGACTTCACACGGGATTCGACGAAGACGAACGAGGCGAGCAGCAGCGCGGAGGCGACGAACATGCCGACGGTCAGACCGTCCGACCAGCCCGCCGACTCGGCGCGGGTGAACCCGTAGACCAGGGCGACCAGACCGGTCGTGGACAGGACCACGCCGGGGATGTCGAGCGGCGCGCGGTTACGGCCGCCGACCGGCTCACGGATGATCATCCAGGCGCCGACGGCGGCGACGATCGCGAACGGGATGTTGACGAAGAACGTCCAGCGCCAGTTGAGGTACTCGGTGAGGAAGCCGCCGAGGATCAGGCCCACGGCGCCACCCCCACCGGCGATCGCACCGTAGATGCCGAAGGCCTTGGCGCGCTCCTTGGCGTCGGTGAACGTGACGGCCAGCAGCGAGAGCGCGGCGGGCGCGAGCAGTGCGCCGAAGGCGCCCTGCAGGGCGCGGGCCCCCAGCATCATGGCCTCGCCCTGGGCGGCGCCGCCGAGCGCGGAGGCCAGGGCGAATCCGATCAGACCGACGATGAAGGTGTTCTTGCGGCCCCACTTGTCGGCGATGCGGCCGCCGAAGAGGAGCAGTCCGCCGAAGGCCAGGGCGTACGCGGTGATGACCCACTGGCGGTTGCCGTCCGAGATGCCGAGGTCGGTCTGGGCGGACGGCAGGGCGATGTTCACGATGGTGGCGTCGAGGACGACCATCAGCTGCGCCAGCGCGATGAAGACGAGCGCCTTCCAACGACTGGGGTCGGCGACGGACAGCGGCGGATTCGCGGCTGTTTTAGACATGGGGGTACCCACTTCGTGGTGCGAGATGACTGAAAGGGAGGTTAAGAACAGGTTTGAGGCGGGTTTACGACGCTAGCGGGAGCGACCCGGGGCGTCACATGGTTTTCCGTCTCAGGTCCGCCAGCGTGGTCGGCGCACCCGGGAGCCGGGAGGGGGCCGGGGCCCTCAAACCGTCGAGGAACAGCTGGAGATGGCGGTGGGCGAAGAGGTCCACGTCGAAGCAGGCGGTGCCGGGGAGGGGGCGGCTGAGCTGGGACAGGGCGATCAGCAGATCGCCGACGCCGATGTCGGTGCGCAGCAGCCCGCAGGACTGGCCGGCGGCCACCAGGGCCTCGACGGCTTCCTCCAACGCGGTACGGGAGGCGAGCAGTTCGGGGTGGTCCCGATCGAAGTCCCCGGAGAGCATGGGGCACAGGGCGCCGATCCGCTCGTCCGCCGCTCCGTGCGTGAAGCGGCAGAGCGCGTCGAAGGCGTCCGGGCCGTCGGCGGCCACCGTCTCGGCGAGCACCGTCTCGGCCAGCACCGTCTCGGCCAGCAGCGTGACCCGGTCCATCACGAACAGCACGACGTGGTGGACGAGCGTGGGCCGGTCGGGGAAGTGCCGGTAGAGCGTGGCGTTGCCGACGCCGGCCCGGCGGGCGATCTCGTCGAGGGGGGCCGTCGAGCCGAATTCCACGAGCGCCTCGCGCGCGGCCGTCAGGATGCGCTCCCGATTGCGGACGGCGTCGGCGCGCGGCCTCGGCACCGCGCCGGAGCCGGAGCCGGGGTCGGAACCGGGGCCGGAGCCCACGGAGCACGCCGCGCCCGAGGGCCCGGCCGCGCCCGCGCCGCACGCCCCGGTCCCGGCCCCGGTCGGCGAAGGAGCCGCGAGGTCGAGGGCGGCCTGCGGCCCGGGTACGGGCAGGGCCGCCGGAGCGGTGGTGGCGGGGCTCTTCATCCGGGGGCTCCCTGGCTGGCACGACTGACGCGAACGGCCGCTCGAAACGGGGAGCGGGTCCCCGCTTCGGCGGGACTCTCGTGCAAACGGGGAAGCAGTCCCCGGTTATTTCACCCTCCCGTGTGACCTGGACCACATCACCCCGGACCCGCCGCTCCCGTTTGGCCTCTCCCGGCGCGCGGGCGCGCCGGGAGCGTCGGAGGGTGATCGAACAGAGCGCAGACCGGGCCCGGCCGGCTGCCGCGGACCCGAAGGCCGGTCTCCATGCCGCAGACGCGCCACCGGATACGCAAGCCACGCCGCACCAGCGCGTACATCGGCATCACCGCGCTGGCCCTCGGCGTCACCGCGACCGCCAGCGCCGGCATATCCGCCCGCAGCCACTCGGCGTCCGGGCCGGTGGCCGCGACCAGCGCCGAGTCCGCGCTCGCGCCCTGCCGGATCGCCGGCGCGATGGGCGTGCAGTTGTCCGAAGGGCTGCCCACCGCCCCCGGGTACTCGCGCTCGACCGGCGAGGTCCGGGCCCTGAACCTGATGATCGACTTTCCCGATGCCAAGGGCGAGGGCACGGCGGCCGACCGGCTGGCGGAGTTCTTCCCGCAGACCTCGGACTGGTTCCGCACCAGTTCCTACGGGCGACTGACCTACCGGTCCGAGGCGCCCATACGGAACTGGCTGCGCATGCCGATGCCGTTCGCGGCGTACGGGATCGAGCGCGGGTCCGCGTACGAGCCGGGCTACCGGCAGCTCGTCGAGCACATCGTGAAGACCGCCGACGCCCAGGTCGATTTCTCCCGGTACGACCTGATCAACATCCTGGTCACGCCGAACGCCGGCCCCTCCGCCCTCGACACGGTCCTGTCCGTCACCTTCTCGGGCAACAACGAGGCCCCGATGGCCGACGGCGTGCCGCTCGCCAACACGTCCTTCGTCTACAGCCGCCAGGACGACGGCTCCGGCGCCTACCGGGAGAACGGCTACCGCGTGCTCCCCCACGAGAACGGGCACGTCTTCGGCCTGCCCGACCTCTACACCTCCGACGGCGGCGGCACGGTCGGGCACTGGGACATCATGAGCGAGGACTGGGGCGCCAACAACGACATGCTCGGCTGGCACAAGTGGAAGCTGGGCTGGCTCGACAGCTCCCAGATCAGCTGCGCCGCGAAATCCGGGATCAGCGACCACGTCCTGTCCCCGCTCGCCGTCCAGGGCGGCACCAAGCTCGCCTTCGTCCCCGTCTCGGAGAGCGCCGGCTACGCGGTGGAGGTGCGCACCCAGGCGGGGAACGACGAGGCCGTCTGCAAGCCCGGGGTCCTCATATACAAGGTGGACTCCGAGGTGGACACCGGACGCGGGCCCGTCGCCGTCTCCGACAGCTCGGGCGCGAGCGGCGGCTGCACCCGGCGGCCCAACGTCCACGCCGAGCTCTCGGACGCGCCCTTCAAGCCCGGCGAGACCTTCACCGACGAGAAGGCCGGCATCAGCGTCTCGGTCGTCGGCGAGCTGCGCAACGGCAGCTACCAGGTACGGGTCAGCCGACCGTGAACCGCCCTCGGGCCCGGCGGCCCGGCCGTCCTTGTTCGTTCGGCGTCCATCAGGTCCCGGTGAGGTGCTCCGGCCGGACCGGGACCCGGCGCAGGACAAGGCCGGTGGCGGCGCGGATCGCGGCGGCGATCGCCGGGGTCGGGGACAGCGTCGGTGTGCCTCGCCGATGCCGCGGAGCCCGTACGGGGCGTGCGTGCCCGGCGGGGCTGGTGGATCCGGCCGCCCTGGAAGATCATCGGAGTCATGACGACGCGACACATCGAGTTCGAGCGGCTGCACAACTTCCGTGATCTCGGGGGCTATCGCACGGCCGACGGCGCCGCCGTCGCGTGGGGCGCGCTCTACCGGGCGGACTCGCTCGGCAAGCTGGGCGGCGCGGACTGGGACCGCTTCCTCGGCCTCGGCATCCGCACCGTGATCGACCTGCGCTATCCGTGGGAGATCGAAGCCAAGGGCCGGATACCGGAGCCCGAGCGGTTCACGTACGCCAACCTCAGCATCGAGCACCGGCCGTACGACCAGGCCGAGATCGACCCGGACCTCGACCCCTGGTGCTTCCTCGCCGACCGGTTCGCCGAGGTGGCCGAGGACGGGGTGGCGGAGATCCGCGCCGCGATCGAGCTGCTCGCCGAGGGCCCGGGACCGGCGGTGTTCCACTGCACCTCGGGCAAGGACCGCACCGGGCTGATCGCCGCGCTCGTCCTGACCCTGCTCGGGGTGGACGAGGAGCAGATCCTCGCGGACTTCGCGCTGACCGAGCTGGCCACCGCCCGGCTGACGGCCGACTGGCACGCGGCCCACCCCGGCCGCACCATGCGCTGGCCCGCCTACGGGCGCGCCCCCGCCGAGGTGCTGCGGCTGACCCTCGCCGACCTCGCCACCCGTTACGGCTCCGTCTCCGGCTACCTCACGGAGCAGGTCGGCATCACCCCCGGGACCACGGCCCGGCTGCGCGCCCGCCTGCTGACCTGACCGACGGCCGCCCGGGCCCGGCGGCACGGCCGACGCGGCGCGGGCGCGGGC
>NZ_JAGGOW010000188.1 GCF_018614135.1 Streptomyces sp. ISL-66 | reverse complement strand
GGGCGCGGGCCGCCGCCCGGCTCGCGGGCCGGCCGAGCGCGGCCCGCGAGGTCTCCCGCAGCAGGACGGCCGCGCGGAAGGCGGCGGTGGCCGCCGTCCCGTGCCGACGCCCGTAGAGCCGTACGCGGTTCAGGGTGAGCAGCGTCCACAGGCGGGGGGACACCTGCGAGTCCCCGCCGAGGTGGACGGCCGAGGCCGCGGGTTGGAGGCGGGTGGCGAAGCCGCGGTCGCCGGCCCGCAGGCAGTACTCGGTCTCCTCCGAGTACAGGAAGAACGATTCGTCCCAGGGCCCACAGGCGTCCAGGCAGTCCCGGGAGAGGGCCATCAGCGCGCCGGTGGCCCAGTCCGCGACCGTCGCCCGCCCGTACGCGGACGGATCGGTGACCAGCTCGCTCCACAGCGGGAAGCGGCCCGCCCGCCGGTTGCCGATCACCGCCTCGCCCAGGGCCCGCGTCACGCGCGACTCCCGGCGCAGCGAGTGCTGCAGCGCGCCGTCCTCCCCGTACAGCAGCGGGACGCTGATCCCGACCCGGCCCCCGCCGGCCAGGGGGGCGCCAAGGGCGTCGACGAGGAGCCCGGCACAGCCGTGCCGCATCCGGATGTCCGGGTTGCACACCAGGGCGGCGCGGAAGCCGTCCTCCCGTCCGGCGGCGGCCCCCAGGGCGGCGTTCACCCCGGCCGCGTACCCGGCGTTGCGGCCGGTCTGGACGACGGTGGCGTCCGGGGCCAGCGAGCGGATCAACTCCACGGTGTCGTCGGCGGAGTCGTTGTCGGCGACGACCAGGCGCCAGTCGAGCCCGTCCATGCCCTCGGGGAGCGAGGCGAGGAACTCGGGTATCACCGGGGCGCTGTTCCAGGTGACGACGATGACGGCCACGGGCCCGGCTGCTGGACCGGCTACTGGACCGGCTACTGGACCGGCTACTGGACCGGCTACTGGACCGGCTGCGTCCGATCGGGCCGGCCGGTCCGGGTGACGGGAGACGGGTCCATCGAAAGGCACGGTGACTCCACGGTTCGGGGCTTCGGCGCGGTGCGCCGGATGAAGCCGAGGCAACTGCCTCCGGCGGCGATCGTCAGGAAGAACATCCCGGCGAACATCGGGAAGCTGAGGGCGTCGAAGGTGGCGGCGCTGACCAGGGCGACGAGGGCGGACGCGAAGAACGCCTGCCCGAGCTCCCGGTCGGACTCGTCGGCGGCGAGGCGGCGGATGGCTCCGCCCTGGTGGATCCCGGTGAGGAACAGGGCGAGGAGCGCGACCAGGCCCAGCAGGCCCATCTCGGCCAGGGTCAGCATGTACTGGTTGTCGGTGAAGAAGTAGAGGTCCGGCGTGAAGGTCCCCAGGCCCCGTCCGAACAGCGGGCGCTCCTGCGCGTACGGCACGATCGCGCTGTACTTGACGGTACGGGCCTGGGTGCTGCTGTCGGAGTTCGACAGGAAGGACCCGAAGAGGGTGGTGATGGTGCCGATCAGCCCGGGTACGAGGACCTTGAAGACGGCCACCGAGCCCATCAGCAGGCCGAAGGTGCTCCAGCGGCGCCGCGGCTTCCAGCGCGGCACCATCACGAGCACCACGATGAGCACCCCGATGATCGAGGTCCGCGACACGGTCAGCGGCAGGGCGCCCCCCATCAGTGCCACCGGCGCCCAGCGGCGCCAGCGGCTCAGGTGCGCCCGTACGGGATCGAAGGCCTGCTGCACGGCGAAGGGCAGCAGCAGGGCGAGCATGCCGCCGAACTCCAGCGGCTGGGCCGTGGTGGAGCGCGGCCGGGTGAACGCCCCGCGGTCCAGTGTGGTGATCTGCGCGACGCTCGACTGGAGCCCCGGGATGCTGATCTTCTCGGCGATGTTCGTCGCGGTGAAGAAGTCGTAGTAGCCGATGGCGGCCACCACCGCTCCCATCACCACCGTCCGCCGCAGCAGTACGTCGAGGCGGGCCCTGTCCTGGATGCCGGCCGAGACCAGCACCACCAGCGACACCCAGACGAGCAGTCCGATGAGCCCCCGGTCCGCGCCCAGCACCTCCTTGTGCGAGCTGCCCCGGGAGGCGTTCGCGAGGTAGGAGGCCAGCACGGAGACGACCAGCAGCCACATCACGAACCGGGGCAGCCGGGTGCGCGGGGCCGCCCGGATCCGGCCGCTCAGCCAGGTCGCCAGGTACCAGAACAGGGCCAGGAGCGCGAAGACGTTGGCGGGGGTGCCCACCCCGCCCAGGCCGGGCAGGGTCAGGTTCGAGGGGATGAAGAAGGCCAGCCCCAGATAGCCGGTGAGCAGGGCCGTGGCGTCCAGCTCCCGGGCCCGCGTCCGCCTGCGTACGCGGGGCTTCGCCCCGACGCTCGCGCTCGCGCCCCCACCGACACTCTCACCCGCGGCCTCGGCTTCACCCGCGGCGGCGGCCTCGGCCTCGCGCCTGCGGCGGCGGCCCGCCAGGAGGCTCTCCGCCATGAAGGAGGCGGTGAAGCCCGCGACCACGGCGGCGATGACCACCGCCAGCACCTGCTGGTAGCGGGCCTTGAGCTGTGCCTTCGGGGTCTGCGGCAGCACGACCGGGGCCGACTGCACGAAGTAGGCGGGCTGCACCTTGGCCGCCGCTTGGAGCGCGTTGAGCTGTTCGCCGGCGAACGCGGTGAGCGTGCTGGTCTCCTTGAGCACCTTCTCCCGGTCGGTGCCCGTGACGGTCAGCGTGAGCATCGGGCCCGAGGTGTTCGCGGCGAAGCCCACCGTGTACGGGTCGCTCACCCCGAGCCCCCGCAGGTCCCGGGCCGCGTCGGCCCCCGACATGGTCCTGATCAGCACGTCGGCGGTCACGACCAGCGAACCCCCCGCGTTCGCGATGGGGTTGCCGAAGGCGGGGGCCAGTTCGGCCACCGCCGTGGAGTCGAGCAGGGCCACCGAGCTCTGCGACTGGTAGGACACCGGCACGGACTCGTACAGGTGCAGACCGGCGAGGAGACCGATCGTCGTCAAGGGTCCCATCACGTACCAGCGCCGCCGCAGCACCGTGCCCATCTCACCGATGTTCACGAGCGTGCTCCGCGAGCCGCCGGAACCGATGGCCATCCGACCGGCGTCCTGGGAAGATCGATGGCTACGGAAGGAATCCTGTGTCGCCTGGCGAGTTGTTCCGTACGCTGCGCCGCCGCTGGTACGTCCTGGTCCTGGCGGCGTTGCTCGCGGCCGTCGGCGCCCTGCAGGTGCTGCGCCCCGAGCCGACCTACGTGAGCTCGGCGATCGTGGTGCTCAAACCGCCGGTGACGGGCAACCAGCCGAACCAGTTCGCCAATCTGCAGCCTCCGCTCGCCGCCGTCTCCTACGCGGCGGTCCAGCAGCTCGAATCCCCTTCCGGGCGTGATGAGTTGCGTGCCGCGGGGGTGTCGGGGACCTATCGCCTGACCCCCCGCAACAGCGGCACCAGTGTCACCCCCCGCTATCTGATCCCCTCGCTCCAGGTCCAGGCGGAGCACACGGATCCCGGCGCGGCCGACCAGTCGGTGCTGAAGATCGTCGAGGCCTACCGCGAGCACCTCGCGGACATGCAGGCCGAGCAGCGGATACCGGCCGCCGCCCGGATGAGCGTGACCTTGCTGGTGCCTCCGGCCGCCACCCCGCAGACCCCCGCCAAGAGCCGCGGCCTGGCCGGGACGGCGCTGCTGGCCGGGGTCTGCGGGGTGGCCTGCGCACTGTGGACGGACCAGCTCCTGGCACGCCGGAACCGGCGCCGGCGCGAAGGCGACGGCGCCGGTTCCGGTTGCGGGGACCCGGCCGGAAGCCGCGTGCCGACGGCCGCGGCGGCCCGCTGAGACAGCGGGCCGCCGGGCCGCCCACGCCCCGCGGGCGGGGCACTCGTGCTGGTGGTTCATCGCATCCCCGATGAGTGCTGTGCCGGTCGCCGCACTGGTCACCGCCCTAGATTCCCCGGCGTTTCCACGACCGCCACCAGAGCCACTCGCGCCCCCGGTCGGCGAAGGCCGAGAGCACCAGCGGCTGGAGGTACGGCATGGCGCGGGCCCCGATCCGCCGGCGCCTGCGCAGTGCCCGGTACTCGGCGAGCGAGGTGTAGTCCGCCAGGCACTCGGCGGCGAACGCCTCCAGTTCCCCGACCGGAACCGTCCCGGTGCGCCCGCGGTCGTAGGCGCGGTAGGCGCGCCGCAGCGCGTACCGGGCGAGCCGGGTCCGCGCCGCCAGCGACAGTGCTCCGGCCTCCGGGAGGAGGCCGGAGCACTTCTCCAGGACCGAATCGAAGGCGACGAGGCGTTGGCGCAGGTCGTCGAGGTGTCCGCCGAAGTCCGTGGTGGACATGTTGTTGCCGTGCACCCGGTAGAAGGCCTGGTCGGCTCCGCGGACGTAGCCCACGTCGGCGTGGGCCGCGAGCCGCATCCACATCTCGATGTCCCCGGCGTGCGGGAGCTGCGGATCGTAGCCACCGACCTTGCGCTGCAGGCTGGTGCGGACGACCACCTCGGGCGAGGTGATGCACCCGGTGCCCTCCCTGAAGCGCCGCTCCAGCCACCACCGCCCGGGATAGACCACCGAACCGGTGCTCCGGGTCCGGGCGGTGGGCAGCGGACCGCCGTGCTGGAACCGCAGCGGCCTGCCGTACGCGAAGCCGGCCTCCGGGTGGGCGTCGAGCAGGGCGGCGGCGCGCACCAGGGCCCCCGGGACGAGCCGGTCGTCGGCGGACAGCAGGGCCACGTAGTCCCCGTCGGCCCATTCCAGCAGACCTTCGTTGTAGGTGGCGATGTGGCCCCGGTTGTGCTCGTGGACCCGTACTTCGATGCGGGGGTCGGCGGCCGCGAGGGCGCGCGCGACCGCCGCCGAGTCGTCGGGCGAGGCGTCGTCGATGATCAGGACGCGGACGTCGACGCCTTCCTGCTCGTCCAGGACGCTCTTGACGCAGTCGGCGAGGAAGTGGCCGTACTTGTAGCAGGGGATCACCACGCTGACGGTGCTCACGGGCCGGACACCTCCGTCGGTCCCGCCAGGGCGGGACCGGAGGGCACCGTGATGGTGAACACCGGGCCGACCCAGTAGTTCACCGAGCCGAAGGTGTTGGCGGGGAAGACGGTGGCCGCCCCGTACTTGTAGAGGCCGTTGCCGGTCACGGCGCCGCCACCGCTGCCGTCGGCGGGGGCGACCAGCGGATAGGAGCGGTGCGCCGCCGTGAAGTAGCCGCCGTCCACCGAGTACTTGCCGTTCGGCGCGTGGTACGAGGCCACGTACTCGGTGTTCGCGGTGATGGCCACCGGGGTGGTGAAGTGGAGCTGCTGCCAGCCGGACAGGGTCTCGCTGCCGAAGGTGCCGGTGGCCAGCAGCGTGCCTACGGCGGACCACAGGCTGCCGGTGTGGGTGCCGGTGTTCCCCAGTCCCTTGTAGAAGGTGACGCCGGTGATGTATCCGGCGACCGTGGACTGGAAGCGGGTGCCCAGTTCGACGGAGTTGGTGTCGTCCCCGACGTTGGCGGTGGTCGGCTCGGCGGTGGGGGCCCACAGGGTGCAGGGGCAGTTCACCGCGGGAGGGCTCGTGCTGGTGGTGAAGGTCCAGGTGAAGGGCTGCGCCATGGTGTTGCCCCACAGGTCGGCCGCCCGCACCGATGCCGTGTAGGTGGTGTTCAGCGCCAGTTCGGTGGACGGGGTGAAGGTGGCGCTGTTGGTGGAGTCGAGGACCTTGTTGCCCGGGACGGTGGCCCCGCCGGGGTCCTTCACGGTGAACACCAGGGTGTCGGCGTCCACGCCCTCGCTGAAGGTGGCCTTGACCGTCGCGGTGATCGCGGTGCCGGTCGCCGCGGACTGCGGTGTGGTCGAGGTGACGGTGGGCGGCACGGTGCTCGCGGTGGAGGTGTCCAGGACGGCGTCCACCCAGTAGTTGCTGCCCGAGGACGTGGTGGCCGGGAACCCGCTGGTGGCGCTGTAGCGGTAGACGCCGTTGCCGCCGTCGGTGCCGCTGCGCAGCGCGGTCAGCGGGGCCAGTCCGGCGTCGGAGGCGGCGAAGGTGTTGTCGAAGGAGTATCCGCCGTTGGGTGCGAAGTAGGAGGCGACGTACGTGGTGTTGGCCTTGACGGGGACCGGCGAGGGGAAGTTCAGCTGCTGCCAACCGGACGCCGTCTCTTGGGTGAAGGTGCCCGTGGCCAGGCGCTGGCCCGTGCTGCTCCACAGGCTGCCCGTGTGGGCGCCGGTGTTGGCGGGGGACTTGTAGAAGCGGATCCCGGTGATCGATCCGGGAGCCGAGGAGCGGATCTTGACGCCGAGCTCGACGGCGCTGCCGTCACCGGCGTTGACGGTGCCCGGCACGGCCGCGGCGGGCCAGACGGTGCAGGGGCACTGCTGGGGCCCCACGGTCAGCGGCACGGTGGTGGTCGCGCCGATGTTGACGCTGTCGTCGACCGCCCGGACCTTGATCTGTACGGCGCCGGGGGCGGTCGGGGTCCACTGGTAGTTCCAGGACCCGATGCCCGTGGTGGCCTTCCAGGTGGCGCCGCCGTCGGTGGAGACCTCCACGCGGGCCACGACTCCGCCGCCGCTGTCGGCCGAGGTGCCGGTGATGGTCACCGGCCGCAGTGCGGGCACGGTGGCGTTCGCCGCGGGGCCGGTCACGGTGACGGCCGGGCCCGTGGTGTCGGTGGACTTCGTCGCGGCGACCAGGTCGCTCTGCGGGGACTTGGGCTGGACGCCCATGTCGGCGAACACGTTGACCGTCGCCTGCTGCATCCGCTTGTCGGCGGTGACCACCGTGTTGCCGGGGTCGCCCGTGGGCATGTTGGTCAGGCCCCAGGACCACTGCACGGTTCCCGCGCCGAAGACCAGGGCGTGGGAGGTCTGGTCCCGGAAGGCGACCAGGCTGTGGGTGGCGGTGCCGTTGCCGTACGTGTTCCCGTAGTCGAGCCGGAGCTTGCCGTCGTTGATGTCCACCGTGGTGGACGACAGCTGGATCTGGCCGGCGGGGCGGGCCGCGTCCTGCGCGTCGCTGTCCCACTCGTATCCGAGGGTGCCGACCGGGAAGGTGGCGGTTTGGGAGGGGGTCAGGTTCGCGACGGTGGTGCCCCGCCACAGTCGCATCTTGGCGAACGCGCCGGGCACGGTGATCGCGTCGCTGCGGTAGCCGTTGACGCTGAACAGGGAGCCGGTCACCTGGTTCTGCGGCTGGAAGGGCCGCCCGTTCGTGGCGCTGGCCGGGTCCATGAAGGTGCCCGTCCAGATGCCGCTCGGGTCGGGTACGCCGTTGGGCTGGGGGAAGGAGAGCTTGGTCTCCTTGTAACAGACCAGTGTCCGGTTGGCCGTGTTGGCGCCGTCGATGCTGGGGGCGAGGCGGGTCTTCCAGAAGACCTCGTTGCCGCTGAAGTACGTCTGGTTGACGCCCGCGTGGCGGGCGGCCAGGGCGTTCGTGTACTGGTCCTGGGTCCAGTACTCGTCGTGCCCGGAGGACATGAAGACCTTGTGGTTCTGCAGCTGGGTGGCGCCCCTGGTCGACATGTCGATGCCCGACATGTAGCTCACGTCGTACCCGTTGCGCTCCAGCCAGGAGATCATCTGGAACTCGGATCCGTAGATCCCGTTCTCCCCGCCGATGTCCATCGGGCGGTTGTAACTGACCTCGTACGCCCGGCCGTCCGGGGCGGGTCCCCCGCCGTCGTACAGGTCCTGACCGCCGTAGTTGTTGTACGCCTGCCAGGTCTGGTCGCTGGTCTGCACGACGATGTCGGAGTGGCTGGAGTCGTTGCGGACGACGAAGGGATAGGGCATCACGCCGTTGCCGTCGGCCTGGTCGAAGTTGGCGATGTAGAGGCCCGATACGGCGTCGAAGGGCACCGTCCACGTCGCGGTGACCGGCCAGTTGCCGCAGTCGACCAGACCGGTGGCGGGCTTGGTGGTGCAGTTCTGCGGGTTGCCGCCCTGCGGGAAGTTCGCCGGGTGGCTCTGGGCCGCCTGGGTCGGGGTCGACATCAGGCGGGCCCCGTCACCCCCGTAGTGGCCGAGCCGGTAGACCGACACCTTGTACGGGGTCGGGGACTGGATCTTGAACTGCACGGTGTCGCCCGACTGGACGCTCGTCTGGGCGCTGAAGCCCTTGATGTCCCCGTAGGCGCTGGGCGCGAACCAGTCGGACATCGGCGTGCCCGCCTTGGAGTTCTCGCACACGATCGCGTTCGTGGTGGTGCCGCAGGGGTCCACCGCGGCCGCCACCGCGGACGGCGGTAAGACCGAGGCCGTCAGCGCCGCGACGACCGAGAAGAGTCCGTACCGGAGCAACCTTGTCCGTCTGTTCATCCGTTCCTCCTTCTACCGCTTCTGCGTCAGCACAGGGCGTCGGTGAGCGCGTCCACGACCCGCTGCTGCTGGGCGGCGGTGATCTGTGGGAAGAGCGGGAGGGAGAGCATCCGGTCGGCGGCCTGTTCGGCGTGCGGGAACTCTCCTCGTCCGTGGCCGAGGTGGCTGAAGGCAGGGGTGAGGTGGACCGGTGCCGGGTAGTGCACGCCGGCGCCGATGCCCTCCGCGTTGAGCTTGCCCACGAGGGCGTCGCGCTCGGCGTCGCCTACCCGCACGACGTACAGGTGCCATACGTGGACGTTGCCCCGCGCGGTCACCGGCGGGATCAGGCGTCCGTCGGACACCGGGCCGGCCAGGAGCTCGTCGTAGCGGGCGGCGGCGGCGCGGCGGGCCGCGTTCCCCTCCGCGAGCCGGGCCAGCTTGGCCCGCAGCACCACGGCCTGTAGTCCGTCCAGGCGGCTGTTGAACCCGGCGACGTCGTGCCGGTACTTGGCGACGCCCCCGTGGTTGGCCAGTGCCCGCACCAGGTCGGCGGTCTCCTCGTCGTCGGTGACCACCGCGCCCGCGTCCCCGTACGCGCCCAGGTTCTTGCCCGGGTAGAAGCTGGTCGCGGCGATCCCGCCGCTGCCGGGGGTGCGCCCGTTCCGGGCGGCGCCCTGGCTCTGCGCGGCGTCCTCGACGACCTTGACGTGCGACGGCAGCCGCGCGGCCAGTTCCCCGGCGTCGGCGCACTGCCCATACAGGTGGACGGGTACCACCGCGCGCGTGGCCGCGCCGACGGCCTTCAGCGCGGCCTCGGGGTCCATCAGCAGGGTGTCGGGGAGGCAGTCCACCAGCACCGGCCGGGCGCCGATCCGGGCGACGGCCCCGGCGGTGGCGATGAACGTGTTGGCGGGCAGCACGACCTCGTCGCCGACGCCCACCCCGCTGGCCCGCAGGGCCAGTTCGAGGGCATCGGTGCCGTTGGCCACGCCGACGCAGTGGGCGGTGCCGGCGAATTCGGCGTACTCGCGCTCGAAGGCGCGGACCTCTTCGCCGCCGATGAAGGCGGTGTCGGCCAGCACGCGGTCGAATCCTGCGCGTATCTCGTGGGCGACCTCGGCGTGGGCCGCCTTCAGGTCGACGAGCGGTATCTGGTTCATCGGGTCGTGCTCCCCATCCGTGTCTGCGGCCTCCGGCCGGTCTCCAGGACCTCGGCCCGCAGCTCTTCGAGCGCCGGGCCCCCCGCCTCGCGCAGCCGGCGGGCCGGGCTGCCGGCCCAGACCTCGCCGGGCGGCACGTCGGCCAGGACCGTGCTTCCCATGCCGGTCAGCGACCAGGCGCCGACCGTGGTGTGCTCCCGGACCAGCGCGCCCGCGCCCAGGTAGGCCCCCCGGCCGACCCGCACCCCGCCGCCGAGGCGGACGCCCGAGGCGAGGGTCGCGAAGTCCGCGACCCGGTCGTCGTGGGTGAGGACCACGTGCGGCATCACCGCCACGTGGGACCCCAGCCGTACCGCCGCCGTCAGCACGCACTGCGCGAGCAGCACAGATCCCGCGCCGAGCACCGAGGAACCGGAGACCACCGCCGTGGGATGGACCACGGTGGCGTACCGGCTCTCGGGCAGGCCCAGGCGCCGCACGAGGCGGGCCCGCACGGCGTAGTCGCGCGGACTGCCGACGCAGACCACCACGCGGGTGCCGGGCCGGCTGTGCACCAGATCGCAGCCGCCCAGCACTTCCGCCCCGTCCACGTCCCGGCCCTGCAGGGCCGGATCGTCGTCCAGGTGCCCCGCGAGCCGCCACCGCGGGGTACGTCCGCCCGCCAGGTCGGCGGCGACCGTGTCCCGTACGGCCTGGGCGGTCTCCCGGGCGAACCCGCCCGCGCCGACGATCAGCAGGTCCTCGGTGGCCGGCCCGCTGGTGCGCGTCATCCGCCGGCCCGTCCGTCCATCCGTCTGCCGGGCTGTCCGGCGGCCCGTCCGTCCGCTCCTCGGGCGGCCTGTTCGCGAAGGACCGCCACCACCCGGTCCTGCTGCTCGTGCGTCATCGTGTGGAAGAGCGGCAGGATCAGCGAGTCGCGGCTGATCCGTTCGGTCGCCGGCAGGGCCGCCGCCCCGTGCCCGGCGTACGCCGGTTCCAGGTGCGAGGCCATGATCCCGCGCCGGGCGGAGATCCCGGCCTCGGACAGCACCGCGAGCAGCTCGTCCCGGCCGACCGGGAACTCCTCGGCCAGCAGCACCCAGTACGACTGGAAGTTGCCCTCGCCGTGAGCGGGATCGGTGACCGGCCGCAGGCCCGGAATCCCGGAGAGCTGCCGCGCGTACCGGGCGGCCAGCTCCCGCCGCCGGGTCACGATCGCGTCCAGCTTGCCGAGTTGTACCAGGCCGACCGCGGCCTGGATGTCGGTCATCCGGTAGTTGTAGCCGACCTCGAGGTAGCTCTCGGCGATCGGTGTGGTGCTCGCGTGCCGCTGCGCGGCGGACACGTTCATGCCGTGCTCGCGCAGCCGGCGCAGCCGCTCGGCCCACCGCGCGTCGTCGGTGGTGACCATGCCGCCCTCGCCGGTGGTGATCACCTTGCGCGGGTGAAAGGACCAGGCGGCCAGCAGCGCGCCCCGGCCGACCGACGTGCCTCCCACGGTGGCGCCGATGCCGCAGGCGGCATCCTCCACCAGCGGTACGCCCCAGTCCGCGCAGGCCGCGCGCAGGGCGTGCACGTCCGCCGGCACCCCGCCCTGGTGGACGGCGAGGACTGCCCGCGTGCGCGGGGTGCGTACCGCGTCCACGGTGGCCGGCGTCAGGTTCCCCGTGGCCTCCTCCACGTCCGCGAACACCGGGTGCGCGCCCACGTAGCGCACCGCGTTGGCCGTGGCGATGAACGACAGCGAGGGGACGATCACCTCGTCGCCCGGACCGAGCTCCAGCGCGATCAGCGCCAGGTGCAGGGCGGTGGTGCACGAGCTCACGGCGATGCCGTGCTCGGCGCCCACCCGCGCGGCGAAGGCCCGCTCGAACTCCGCGACGCGGGGCCCCTGGGCCACCCAGCCGGAGAGGACCGCGTCGGCGGCGGCCCGCGCCTCCTCCTCGCCGAGCCACGGAATCATGACCGGGATCCGGGCCTGGGCGGGCCGGGCTTCCTGCGTGGGCTGGGCTGCCTGGGCGGGCTGGGCCTCCTGGGCCGTCCGTGCTGCCCGGGCGGGGGCTTGCGGGGTGCTCATCGGCCTGCCCCACCGGTCGCGCCGCCGGCGGCGGCCGCGGCGGTCGCGTCCGCCGCGCGCTCGGCCCGCCACCATTCCACCAGGTCGCGCAGCCCCGCGCGCAGCTCGATCCCGGCCGTGAAGCCGAGGCGTTCCGTGGCCCCGGAGGTGTCCGCGAGTCGCCGGGTCACCCCGTTCACGGCGCGGGCCGGACCGTGCTGCGGCACCATCCCCTGCGCGTCCATGGCCTCCAGCAGACCGTTCGCGAGGTCGAGCAGGCTGGTCTCGGAGCCGCTCGCGACGTTGAACACCTCGTCGGTCAGGTCCGACTCGGCGGCCAGCAGGTTGGCCCGCGCGATGTCCCTGACGTGGACGAAGTCCATGGTCTGGGTGCCGTCCCCGAGGATCAGCGGGGGCTCGCCCGCGGCGATCCGCTCCATCCAGCGGATCAGCACCTCGGTGTACAGCCCGTGGATGTCCATCCGGGGGCCGTAGACGTTGAAGTAGCGCAGCGCGACGTAGTCCAGCCCGTACATGGAGTGGAAGCTGCGCAGGACGCCCTCGTTGAAGGCCTTCGCGGCCCCGTAGAAGGTGTCGTTGTTGTACGGGTGGTGGCGCTCGGTGGTGGGGAAGGACTCGGCCATTCCGTAGACGGAGGCCGAGGAGGAGGCGATCACCTTGCCCACCCCGGCCGCGGCGGCGGCCTCCAGCACGTTGAAGGTGCCGTCGACCATCACCTCGTTCGCCAGCCGCGGCTCCTCGGCGCACTGGGTGATGCGGATGGCCGCCAGGTGGAAGACCAGCTCGGCGCCCTCGGTCGCCTTGCGCACGGCGGCGACGTCCCGGATGTCGCCCTCGACCAGGTCCACCACGCCGCTCGGCAGCGCGCGGGCCAGGTTCTCGGTCCGTCCCCGCACGAAGTTGTCGAGGACCACGATCTCACGTGCCCCGTTGTCCACCAGCAGGTCCACCAGGTGCGAGCCGATCGTGCCCGCTCCGCCGGTGACCAGAATCCTCTTGCCTCGTACGCTGCTCAACGCCCTGCCCCTACTGAGTCGGTCGTGGTGTCCCTGCTGCGTGTGCGCACTGTTGCGTGTGCTGTTGCGCGTCCCCTGTTGTGTGTCCCCTGTTGGCCCCGCCGCGGTGTGCGCGGGTGCGGGGCGCGAAGACCGGGTGAACGGGTCAACGCCCGGTGCGTAGTCCGACGACCGCACCCTTGAACTCCAGGCTGCGGGAAGCCGCTTCGAGGATGTCGAGCACCTGCAGGCCGGCCCGGCCGTCGGTGAGTGCCGGCCGCCGCGTCCGGATGGCCGCGGCGAACTCCTCGACCATGCTGCGCAGGGCCTCCTTCTCGCCGAGCGCGGGTGCGACCATGTCGCCGGTCCGGTAGGAGACGAGCATGTCGCGGCGCTCGTCCGCGCCGATCTCCTGCGGGGCCGTCAGGTCCACTCCCCGGTCGAAGACCGCGACGCGCTGGGTGGGGTTGAGGTCGTCCCACACCAGGGTCCGTTTCGAGCCGCCGACCATGGTGGTGCGGACCTTCACCGGGGAGAGCCAGTTGACGTGCACGTGGGCGATGGCGCCGGTGTTGAGCTGGAGCGTCAGATAGGCCACGCAGGACTGGCCGGCGCCGATCGGGTCGGCCCCGTGCGCCGCGACGGCGACCGGGCGGACGTTGTCCGGGAGGATGAAGTCGAGGACGGAGAGGTCGTGGGGGGCCAGGTCCCACAGGACGTCGATGTCCTTCTGGACCAGCCCGAGGTTGATCCTGACCGAGTCGACGAACTGGATCTCGCCGAGTTCCCCGGAGCGGACCATGTCCCGGATGCGGGCGACCGCGGGGGTGTAGCAGTAGGTGTGGTCGCACATGAGGGTGAGGCCGCGTTCCTCGGCCTCCCGCACGAGCCGCAGGCCGTCCTCGTACGTGGCCGCGAGGGGCTTCTCCACGAGGACGTGCTTCCCCGCGCGCAGGGCGGCCAGGGCCACGTCGAGGTGGGTGCCGGCCGGGGTGGCCACGGCGACGGCGTCGACGGCCGGGTCGGCCAGCACCGCCGCGTAGTCGGAGGTCGCCTGGACCGTGGAGTAGTCGCCGAGCACCTGGCGGGCCCGGTCGACGTTCAGGTCGCAGAGCCAGCGGAGCCGGAACTCGGGGCTGGACTGGAAATTGCGGACGAGGTTGGGGCCCCAGTACCCGGCTCCGACGACGGCGACGCCCAACGGCTCCGCCCGGCCCGCACCTTCGGTTCCGGCGTCCCGGTCGGCGTCCTTCGCGGTGTCCTTCACAGCGTTCCCTTCCTCCCGCGAACGCCCGTGGGCGTGTCACGACCCAGGACCGGGGTGCGTGCGAAGGAAGGGGGTGCCGTCGCAGACGGGCCGGGCGCCTGCGCGACCCGTGCGTGACCCGCCCGACGGTGATGGCCCCCACGACCGATGCCGTACGTGTTCCACGTACTTTCCGCCCCCCGGCCGTCCGGCACCCTCGCGCCGGTCCAGCCCATGGGCGGGCGGCCCGTTCCCCCAGGCCCACCCCACCCGTACCCGCCACAACTTCCTTGAGCCGACCGGGATATGGCATCGCCGAAGCGCGCCGAATCCGGTCGGCTGGGTTCAATCTAGACCACCGGGCTCACCCCCGGGGAGAGTTGGAGGAATCGGTCGGTACGGGTGTTCGGGCATGCATACTTCCGGGGTGACCAGCATCGTGATCCCGGCCCACAACGAGGGCCGGGTCATCGGCCGGCTCCTCGACGCGCTCCTCGCCGGCGCTCCGGATCCCGGACAGCCCGACATCGTCGTGGTCTGCAACGGCTGTACGGACGACACCGCCGCCGTGGCCGGCGCGCGCGGCCCGCGCGTACGCGTGGTGGAGATCGCCACCCCCTCCAAACACACGGCACTGCGGGTCGGCGACGAGCACGCGCGGGGCTTCCCCCGGCTGTACGTGGACGCCGACGTCGTGGTCGGAGCGGCCGACGTACGAGCCCTGGCGGGCGCCCTCGCCGACACTCCGGGGCTCCTCGCGGCGGCCCCCGGGCGCGATATCCCGCTGGCCGGCTGCGCCTGGCCGGTCCGGGCGTACTACCGGGTCTGGCAGCTGCTGCCGGCCGTCCGGGAGGGGCTGTTCGGGCGGGGGGTCATCGCGGTGACCGAAGCGGGGCACGCGCGGATCGCCGCCCTGCCCCCGCTGATGGCCGACGACCTGGCCGCGTCCCTGGCCTTCGCCCCCGGGGAGCGGCGCGTGGTCGAGACGGCCCGGGTCGTGGTGCGTCCGCCGCGCACCTGGGGCGACTTGATCCGGCGGCGCGTCCGCGCGGCGACCTCCTCCGCCGAACTGGAGCACTTCCAGGCGCAGCAGACGTCCACACCCGCGCCCGGCCGGCCGGCACCCGCCGCCGCGTCCGCCCCGTCCACCCGGCCCACCCCGTCCGCCCCGTCCGCACGCACCGGCACGGACGATCTGCGCGCCCTGCTCCGGGCCCAACCGCGCCTGCTCCCCGGGGTGGTGGTCTTCGTCGTGGCGGCCCTCGCCGCCCGCCGGGGCTCCCGCAAGGCCATCCGGGCCGGGGACTTCTCCACGTGGCTGCGCGACGAGAGCAGTCGGCAGGGCTGAGGCCGACCGGGCCCGTCCGTCCGGCACACCTCACCAATTCAGACGACTCGGACCACTCAGACGACTCAGACCGTCGGCACCCACCGGGAGCTGCACAGCATGTACCTCGCGGACCGCTCCGCGCCCGTCGGCGCGAAGAGCCCGGCGGACGGGGGACCCGTCCGGGCCCCCGCCGTCGCCTCGGCGGTGTTCGCGCTGGGCACGGTCAGCCTGATCACCGACATCTCCTCCGAGATGGTCACCGCCGTCCTGCCGCTGTACCTGGTCGCCGGGCTGGGCCTGAGCCCGCTCGGCTTCGGTGCGCTCGACGGCCTGTACAACGGGGTCAGCGCGCTGGTGCAGCTGACCGGCGGCCACCTCGCCGACCGGATCCGCAACCACAAGCTGATCGCCGGCCTCGGCTACGGGCTGTCGGCGTTGTGCAAGCCGCTGCTGCTCCTCGCGCACAGCCTCGGCCCGGTCGGCGTGATCCTCGCGCTCGAACGGACCGGCAAGGGCCTGCGCACCGCCCCGCGGGACGCCCTCATCTCCCTTTCCACGCCCGCCGAGTTACAGGGTCGCGCCTTCGGCGTGCACCGCGCCATGGACACCACCGGGGCCCTGCTCGGGCCCTTGGCGGCGTTCTTCATCCTGAGCCTGACGGTGGACGGGTACGACGCGGTCTTCGGCGTCAGCGCCTGCGTCGCCGTCCTGGGCGTCGTGGTGCTCGTGCTCTTCGTCCCTTCCGGAGCGGACCTCGGCCCGGCCCGCTTCCCGTCTCCCCGGCGCCCCTCTTACCCGGGCTCGTCCCCCCAAGGCCCGTCCCTTCAGGACCCGTCCCCCCAAGGCCCGTCCCTTCAGGACCCGTCTCTTCATGACCCGTCCCCCCAAGGCCCCGCCTCGCCCGAGGCCAGCTCCCGGGGGCCGGCCTCCCCGAGGCCCGGCTTCCCTATGCCCGGCGCCGTCAGCCTGCGAGAAGCGGTGGGCCTGCTGCGCCTGCCCCGGCTCCGCGCCCTGGCGGGCTGCGCCGCCCTGCTGGGCCTGACCACCGTCAGCGACGCCTTCCTCTACCTGCTGCTCCAGGACCGCACCGGCATCGGCGAGCAGTGGTTCCCGCTGCTCCCCCTGGGCACCGCCGGCGTGTTCCTGCTGCTCGCCGTGCCGGCCGGCGCCCTCGCCGACCGGGTCGGGCGCCGCACCGTCTTCCTCACCGGTCACGCCCTCCTCCTCGCCGGGTACGGGCTGCTGCTGTTGGCGCCCGGCCTGCCCGCCCTCCCCTACCTGGTCCTCGCGCTCCACGGCATGTTCTACGCCGCCACCGACGGAGTCCTCCCCGCCGCCGTCGCGGCGACCGTTCCGGCGAAGCTGCGGGCCACCGGAATCGCACTCGTCGGCACCGGCCAGGCCCTGGCCCGGTTCTGCTGCTCCCTCGCCCTCGGCGCCGCGTGGACGGTCTGGGGGTCCGGTCCGGCGCTCGCGGCCGCCGCGACCGGCCTGTGCTGCTGCGCCGCCGTCGCGGGCTTCGTACTGCGCCCGGCGGCCCCGGAGGGCGAAGCACCGGATCCGGCCGACACAGGCACCGGCACCGACAGAGGCACCGACACCGACACCGACACCGGCACGGTCATCGACACCGACACCGACGGCACCCCCCGACGCTCCGGAGGAACCCGATGACCCGCTCCCGCCGACTGCTCGCACTCGCGCTGGCCGTGCTGCTCCTCGGGGGTCTCGCCGCCGTACTGGTGCTGCGCGCCGCCGCCCGCGCCGAGCGGACCCAGGACGGCGATCCCACCGTCGCCCGGGGCGAGGTCACTCTCGCCCGGCCGGACGCCCTGGTGTTCCTCAACGGCGCTCACGGCCCGCACCGCGGATCCCTCGTCTCCGTACCGGCCCGGACGCCCCAGGCGGAGCGCACCGCGTCGGACCTGAACTGCCTGCGCTTCCACGCCTCCGCCGGGACCGGCGTGTGCCTGAACTCCACGCCGGGGGCCCTGTCCCAGGAGAACCGGGCCCTGATCCTGGATTCCGGCCTGCGCACGCTGCGCAGCTTCCCGCTCGCGGGCACCCCCTCCCGGGCCCGGGTCTCCCCCAGCGGTCATTTCGCCGCCTGGACCGTCTTCGTGTCCGGGGAGTCCTACGGCTCCGCCTTCTTCTCCACCCGCACGTCCCTCGTGGACACCCGGACCTGGGAGCTCGAACCGGACCTGGAGAAGTTCGCCGTCCAGCTCGGCGGGAAGCCGTACAGCGCGGGCGACGTGAACTTCTGGGGCGTCACCTTCTCCAGGGACGACGACACCTTCTACGCGACCCTCTCGACGGGGGGCCAGACCTACCTCGTGAAGGGCTCGCTCGCGCGCCGCAGCGTCGTCACCCTCGCCCAGAACGTCGAGTGCCCTTCCCTGTCCCCCGACGAGACCCGGCTCGCGTACAAGAAGCGCGTGCTGCGCGGTGCGTCCCTGTGGCGCGAACACGTACTGGACCTGCGCACGATGCGGGAGCAGCCGCTGGCGGAGAAGCGCAGCGTGGACGACCAGGCCGTCTGGCTCGACGACCGCACCCTGGCCTACGCCCTGCCCACCGAGGGCGCGGTGGACACCACGGATCTCTGGACGATTCCGGCGGACGGCACCGGCGCCCCCCGCATCCTGGCACCGGCAGCTTCCTCGCCGAGCCGCCTCGGCTGACGGACGTCGGGGGTCGCGGGCAACGGGATCCGGAACTCCGCCCGGACGCCGCCCGAAGGCCGCCCCGGATGCCGACGATCGCCCGTCGCCGGCAGGGCGTACCCGAGGGCGCGCAGAATCGTTGGGGCAGGTATGGGCACTACACACGCGACCGACTCGCCCTCCGTGGCGCGGCACCGGGCACCCGAGCGCGGTCCCGCCGTTCCGGCGCGGGGGATCCCCCGGCAGCAGTCGGGCAGTACCACCACCATCGGCGGCGGGTCCGTCGTCTTCGACCAGCTCGCGCGCGAATGGGAGTCACGCGGGGCCACGGTTCCCGGCCTGCCCGACCCCCTGTGGGACCGGCTGATCACGTACGAGCACTTCGAGCGCGAGACGGACGCCACCCTGCGCAGCCTGCGCCTCGACCGCGCCGACCCGCCACCGGCCCCTGTCGTACCGAGCCCGCGCTGGCGCCGGGCCTGACCCGCTAGCGGCCCCAGCCCCGCTGGGGGGCGGCGTTCGCCGAGTACGGGCGGGCCGACAAGACCATGCGCCTGCTTGCCCTGGTCGACCAGCCGAGGGACGACGCCATCGGCGCCTGACGAACCGGCAGCTGTGTACGGACCCCGCCCGTGCTCATCGCCGTAAGGCTGAGCTTGTGATTTAACGTCCGCCCTCGGACGAACGGTGACTGTGGCTCACCGTGGGTGCGGTCACGATGGAGGTCAAGCCCCGTTCGTTGGCCTCGTCCACCTGGTGATCACCCGCAGCTCCCGCTGAGGTGCGGGCCAGATCTGCAGGCGGATGCCCTCGGGGGCGGACCCTTCCGGGTCCCCGGCTGCAACCGCCAGGCCGCTGCGGGAGACACGGACGCGCATCCATCCGGCCGGGACGTCGAACCGGGCAGCGTCAGGCAGGTAGTCGCTGCACCCCAGGATGGTCAGGCGCCCGGAAGGGACATGGACGCTCGCCTCCACCACAGACGTCCTCGCCGAGGCCGCTGCCGAAGCGCGGGCCTTCGGCGCCGGCCCGGCGGCCGCCGTCGACGAGCTGGTGCGCGGCCTGCTCGGGCAGTTGGCCGACCTGGCAGCAGTCGATCGGCGAGCTGGGCCGCGCGCTCACCACGGCAACTAAAGGCCGACCGCTACCCGGCTGGTCCACCGACGCCGGCCGCACCGAGGACATCGGGTGGCGCCAGGCCCGCACCACGCTGCTCGAGGCCGTCGCACGCGACCACCACGCTCACCTGCTCGCCGCCATCGTCGAGCTCGGCGGTGAGCTGGAGCTCCCAGCTACCCGTAACGGGCGCTTCAGGGGCGCGGTCATCCCAGAAGGCAGCGCGGTCAGCGCCGGCCGCCGCCGATGCGGCGGTCGTCGGCCAGTGCGGTCAGCGGGCCGAACTCGCGGGCAAGCTGGTTCCACGTGAGAACCTCGCCACAGCGGGCCGGGAAGTCCTTCGGGTTGAACTCGGGCATGGTCCAGGTGCCAGTGCCCCGGTCCCGCAGCCACAGGTCCCCGTCACCGTCGACCACAGTCGGCGGGACCGGTACGGGCTCGGCCTGATCGGTGGGCTCCCAGGTGACCCGGCCCGGGTGGGAAACGCGGCGCAGCTCGGTGGTGGCCAGCCGCGCGGCCAATTCACGGGTGGACTCTTCGGCGTCCTTGACCGACGCGAGTCGGAATGCGTCGTCAAGTACGGGCAGGGCTGGATTCTTGCTGCGCTTTGAACTCATACGCTGACTACCTCCGCTGGGGGGCGTCACATCCGTTATGGCGCCCCGTAGAGGAACACGATATCCGAGGCGGGAGCCGGGCCGGCTACGACTACTGTCCAGGTGGAGGCGCTGGCACACCGGGCGGTGGGGCTAGGTCCTGTTTGGAGTT
>NZ_JAGGOW010000187.1:39179-41937 GCF_018614135.1 Streptomyces sp. ISL-66 | reverse complement strand
GCGACAGGATGGCGGGTAGGTGGGCGGCGGCGTGAGGGGTGTAAAAGGAGAGCGGCGGTGGGCGGTGGGCGGTGGGCGGTGGGCGGTGGGCGGTGGGCGCGGCGGAGCGTCGCGGGCGCGGGGCGCGGGGCGCGTTCGGTGCCACGAACCGCAGCCAGTGCACGCTCGTGAACTCGGCCACCGCCGCGGACATTGAGCACGGCACGGCTCCTGCGTGCTCCGGGTGGTCATCGCGCCCAGGTCTCAGCCCGTCCGGGCGGCTCCCAGCGCGTTCATCTCGGCATGGGCGGGGGTGTGCCCCGCAGCGGGGTGCCGACGGAAACACCGCCCGAGACGCCGGCCGAACCGCAGGCCGAGGTCCGCCCGGACTGCCGCCCGGACTGCCGCCCGAGCGCTGCCCTAACCGCAGGCTGAACCGCAGGCCGGCTCGTTCTCGTACGCCTGGTTGCGGCCCTCCGCGATCACCTTGCCGCGGTGTCTGTCAGGACCGATCCGACCGCCGCCGCGATCCGGGCAGATGACGGTCCTTCGGAGCGGCCACCAGCGACCTGGGGGTGCGGCCCGCTCCCGGGCCGCCGGCCGCGCCACCGGCGACCTGGGGGTGCGACCCGCTGCCGGGCCGTCGGCCGACGGCCGTCAGGGCCTCGCGGGGGCGAGTGTTCCGCGCGCCGGTTCCGGCGTTGCGCGCCGTGTCGTGTCGGAAGGGAGCGGCCGTTGGTCGTCCGGCCGTTATCGTCACCGCCATGGACATCCGACCCGCTCGCACTCTCGCCGAACTGCAAGCCGCCGAGGGGCTCTTGGACGGGCCCGCGCGCCCGGACTGGTCGCAGCGTTTCCTCGACGCCCCCGGGCACCTGATGCTCATCGCCTACGTGGACGCAGTGCCCGCCGGGATGGTTTCCGGCATCGAGATGAGCCATCCCGACAAGGGCACCGAGATGTGCCTGTACGAGCTCTCCGTCGACGAGGGCTACCGGCGGCGCGGCATCGGCCGCGCCCTGACCCTGGCGCTCGCCGCCGAGGCGGAGGCCCGCGGCTGTTACGGCATGTGGGTGGGCGTCGATACCGACAACGAGGCCGCGTTGGCCACCTACGACGCAGCCGGCGCCCATGACGAGGGCGTCTTCGCGATGCGCGGCTGGACCATCGCGCCGTAGGCCGTCCCTTGCGGATCTCGCCCCTCGCGCGGGCGTGTCGCGGGGCCAGTCGGCGCACCCTCCGCGCGGGCGACCCGCGGCTCACCGAGCATCAGCCGCATGACCGCATTCACCGCCCTGCTTCCGGCCGCCGCTCTGCTGGCGGTGGCCACCGCCCTGCCTCCCCACGCCGCCACCAGCGCAGCCGCAGCCGCCACCGACGCCGAAACCGCCTTCGCCCCCTACGTCGTCGTCCTCAGGGACAGCGCCTCGCGCGCCTCCGCCCGCGCCTCCACCCGCGCCCTCGTCGCCGAGGCCGAGGCGTCCGGCGACCGGGTCGGGGCCGTCTACGACACCGCCCTGAACGGTTTCGCCGTGCGGACCACCTCCGCCCGCGCAGCCGAACTCGCCGCCGATCCCCGGGTGGCCTCCGTCGAGCCCGACGCCACCTTCCGGATCGACGGCGCCCCCACGCACGGGACCCGCACCCATGGGCCCCGTACTCTCGGGACCCGCACCCTCGCGACCCGCACCCTCGCGACCGGCACCGGCACCGGCACCGACGGCGACGGCGACGGCGACACCACCGGCAACGACCGCACCGACCGGACCGACCCCGGGACCGCCGACGGCGCCGCCGGGCTGCCACTCGTCCAGACGTCCGCGCCCTGGGCCCTGGACCGGCTCGATCAGAGCGCGCTCCCGCTCGACGGCTCGTACGCCTACAGGACCAAGGCGGAGGGGGTCACCGCGTACATCGTGGACACCGGGATCAACACCCTCCACCAGGAGTTCGGCGGCCGCGCCCGGACGGGCGCCACCGCGGTGTACCGGGAGGGCGTCACGGACTGCAACGGCCACGGTACGCACGTCGCCGGGACCGTCGGCGGGGCCACGTACGGGGTCGCGAAGGGGGTCTCGCTCGTCGCCGTGAAGGTCGCCGACTGCCGCGGCGACGCAAGCCTGTCGGCCATCACGAGCGGCATCGACTGGATGGTGAAGGACTCCCTCAAGTCCCCCTCCGTCCCGGCCGTGGCGAACATGAGCCTGGGCGGCGGCCACAGCTTCGCCCTGACCCGGGCCGTCACGCGGGCGATCGCCGCCGGGATCACCTTCACCGTCGCGGCCGGCAACTCCGGCGAGGACGCCTGCACCGGCTCGCCGTCCGGCATCCGGCAGGCGGTCACCGTGGGTGCGACCGACATCGAGGACCGGCGGCCCAAGTTCTCCGACTACGGCCCCTGCGTGGACTTCTCGGCCCCGGGCGTGGCCGTGGTCTCGGCCTGGAGGGGTTCCACGACGGCCACCGCGCGGGCCTCCGGCACCTCCATGGCCGCCCCGCACGCGGCGGGCGTCGCCGCGCTGGTGCTCGCGGAGGGCCTGGCGGCCGGCGGCCCGCGCAAGACGCCCGCGCAGGTGGCCGAAACTCTCCTACGAAGCGCCGTGCCGGGCCGCATCACGGGCCTCCCGGCCGGGTCGCGGAACCTGCTGCTGCACGTCCCGGCCGCCGAGTAGCCCGTACGGGGACACCCGCCGGCGGCGCCATCCGAGCCCCGGCGGGCGGCCGCCGGGGCTCGGGGCGGACCGGCACCGACCCGTTCCAGGCCCGACCCGACCCGACC
>NZ_JAGGOW010000187.1:0-39034 GCF_018614135.1 Streptomyces sp. ISL-66 | reverse complement strand
CCAGGCCCGACCCGACCCGACCCGACCCGGCCCGGCCCAGCTCCGGACCGGCCCGAGCGGGCCCCCCGACGCAGCTCAGAGGCGGGGCACGCGCCTCCGGCGCCTCCACCCGCCCCAACTGCACCGCTCCCACGGCCATACCGCCCGCACGGCCCGCACCCACACCGCCCGCACCGCCATACCGCCCACACCGCCCACACCGCCCACACCGCCCACCGGCCGGTCGGTATCCCGACCACTGCCGCACCCGGCCTGATGGCACATCAATTTCTGTGTGCTTCGGGCGAAAGCAAGTCATTGACTTCTCATCACCGCGACGCCTCAATGTCGGCCACCGCACCGGCTCGGCCTCCCCCACACAGCGGGTGGGGGGAGGGGTTCGTTTGACGAAGGAGTCGCGACCCAGTGAGTACAACGTTTCGACGAAGAGTTCTGGCCGGGGCGGGCGCTTTGTCCCTGGCTCTGACCGGCGCCGTGGTGGGGCTGTCAGGCGCCGCGCAGGCCGCGACCAAGACGACGCCGGTCCAGATGGACTGCGTCGCGCCGCCGCCCCAGGCGGGCGCCTCGGGCATCCAGAACTACACGGTCACACTGCCCGACGGGGCCAAGGCCGGCGACGTGGTTCCGATCACCATCGACCCGGGCGCGAGCCCGGTCATCCCCGGGTTCTCCGTCACGACGGTGAACACCTCCAAGATCACCCTCAAGGTCGGGTCGACCACGCAGACGGTCGTCAGCCCGCCCGAGACGGTCAGCGTGGTCGCCGGACAGCCGCTCGACCCCGCCGCGTTCTCCGGCACCGTCAAGATCCCGGACGGCACCGAGGGGACCACCGTCGGCGTGGCCCTGGACCTGGCGGTGACCGACGCGAACCTCGGTGGCTCCGTCTTCACGACCACCTGCACGCCGAATCCGCGCCCGAGCACCGCGCTCGGCTCGGTAGCCGTCGAGGCCCTGCCCAAGGACCCGATCACCACCAAGCTGACGCCCAACAGCGGCAAGGCGGGCACCGTGGTCACCGTCACGGGCGCCAACTTCCCGGCGGGCCCGGTCACCTGTTCGGCGCTCAAGAACGGCGCCGCCACGGGTGACACCGGTGCCGGTACGGCCACCGCGACCGGCGTCGCGACCTGCGAGATCACCGTCTCCAAGGCCGCGGACGAGGTCAAGATCGACGGCTCGGTCACCCCGTACAAGAGCTTCGTCTTCATCGTCGACCAGCCCGGTGTGCAGAACCCGGTCGACGTCGAGGTCCTGCCCGGCCCGCTGGCCATCGGCCCGCAGGCCGGCAACCCCGCCGTCGACTTCGGCAAGGTCACCATCAACGGCAAGGCCCAGTCGGTCATCGGTCAGTTCACCGCGATGGCCGTCCAGGACTTCCGCGGCGGGACCCTCGGCTGGGACGTCTCGGCGACCCGCACGCCGTTCCTGAACGAGGTCACCGGCCACTCCATGGCCAAGGCGCAGATCGGCATCCAGCCGACGTGCAAGGTGACCAACGCGGACAGCCCGAGCACCTGCTCCGCCGGCGCGCCGGGCGCGATCTCCGAGACCCCCATGAAGATCGCCTCGCAGGCGGCGGCCGGTGAGGATCTGACCGGCGGTGAGTTCGAGATCGGCGGCGCCGGAATGATCCAGCTCCCGGCGTTTATGTTCGCGGACACCTACCGGTCCGTCGTCACCTTCTCGATCGCCTGACCCCTACGGCCCCGCTCCAACCCGGGTGGTGCGGCGCTCCGGCGCCGCACCACCCTTCGGCGCTTCCCGTCACCGCCCGCGTCCCCCGCCCGCCTCCCCCGCCCGTCCCCCGCCCGCCTCCCCCGCCCGTCCCCCACACCCTGCGTCGCCACCGACTTCCCCACACCCTGCTCCCCACCCCCGTCCGCCGCCGACTGGAGAACCGCCCATGCGCACCCGCACCCGCCGCACCCGCTCCTCCCTCTACGGACTGCTCGTCACCCTCCTCCTGCTGGGTACGGGCCTGCTCCCCGCGGCCACCGCGACGGCCGCGGACAACGGCACCTGGGGCGTGTTCCCGACGCCGCCCGCCGGTACGGCGATGACCGACCGCGCGTACTTCTTCCACCAGGGCGAGGCCGGCACCACCGTCAACGACAGCGCGACGATTCTGAACTCCTCCGACAAGGAGCTGACGTTCCGGATATTCGCCACCGACGCCGTGAACACCCCGGCGGGCGGTGCCTTCGCGCTGCTGCCGGTCGAGACGAAGCCCAAGGACGTGGGCACCTGGGTCGCGCTGCCGCCCGAGACGAACACCACCGTCACCGTGCCGCCCAAGGGCCGCAAGGACGTCCCGTTCTCCGTGAAGGTCCCGGCGGACGCGACGCCCGGCGACCACGTGGGCGGGATCGTCGCCCTCAACACCGAGGTGGAGGGCGTTCAGCAGGAGGGCACGGTCCAGGTGGGGGTCAAGCGCCAGGTGGGCGCCCGGCTCTACTTCCGGGTGCCGGGGCCGGTGACCCCGGGGCTGAGCGTCGAGGACGTGCGGGTCAGCCGGACGGCGCCGCTGCTGCCCTGGGTGAAGGACGCCCGCGCGAAGATCTCGTACTCCCTGGTCAACCGGGGCAACGTGGTGGTCGAACCGAAGGTGACGGTCACCGCCGAGGGCCTGTTCGGCCGCCGGGTGCTGGACCGCCCGGCGCGCGAGCTGAAGCTCGTGCTGCTTCCGGGCCAGCGCGTCGAGCTGACCGAGGACTGGGCGGACGCGCCGCAGTCGGACTGGGTCACCGTGGACATCACCGCCGGCGCTTCGGCCCATCCCGACCTCGTCTCCTCCTCCACCGCGGACTTCCTCGCCGTGCCGTGGCCCGCGCTGGGCGCCCTGCTGGTGCTGGCGGGTGCCGGGATCACCGTGTGGGTGCTGCGTCGGCGCCGCCGGACGGCGACCGAACAGCCGGAGGAGGCACGGGACTTGGCTGAAGCGCGCTGACCGGTGAAGGTGTCCTCAGGTGACGGCGTCCGGCCATCGCCGGGTAGGCGAAGGCGCCGGGGAGGCACCACCGATGGCACGACAGCACGGCGAAGAGGAGACCGGCCGGCCGCCGCACGGGGAGGACCGGACGGGCCGGCCGGAGGGCCCCGCCGCCCGCGGGGCAGAGCTGCTCACGCTCGTCGAGCGGACGCTGGGCACCGGGACCGCCGCCCACGTCCCGGGCGACGGCTGGATCCGGCTGACGCTCCCGCTCGACGACGGCGGCCCGGCCCCGGTCACGGTGGACGTGGTCGCGGACACCCTGCGGGCGCCGCGCGGGATCGCCTACCTCCTGCCGGGCGGCGGACTGAACTTCCACGCCGACTTCTTCACCACGGGCACCACGAACACCACGGGCACCAGCGGCACCACGGCTGCCGCGGGCGCCGCGAACGCCACCGGCACCGCCGGTCCCACCCCCGAGGCCCTCGCCCACCGGCTGCGCCGCGCGGGACTGCTCGTCGTCGGCGTCACCCCGCGCGAGGACGCCGCGTCGGCGGCCGACATCGGCCCCGATCGGGGACTCGCCGCGCACCGCCGGGACCTCGCCGCCGTCGTGGCGGCGCTGGACGGCGTACTCGCACTGCCGTACCAGTACCTCGGCCACTCCGCCGGCGGCGCCCTCGCGCTGGACGCGGCCGCGCACGACGCTTCGCCGCGCCTGACCCGGGTGGTGGTCCTGGACACGACCGGGCCCTACTCCGGCGACCTGGCCGTGCGCGCCGCCCAGACCCTGGAGGCGTACGAGGCCCAGCTCGCGCGGGGGGAGCACGCGGCGGCCCCGGGCCTGGCGGCCCTGATCGCCCGCGCCGTGAGCGACCCGGCGGGCCCCTCCCCGGTCCCCTGGCCGCCGGACCCGGAGCTGCGCTTCACTCATGCCGGGCTCGCCCATTTCGCGCTGGTCCGCACGTCCCTGCTGCCCGGCCCGGCGAACTGGATCTACGTCCGGGGCCACAGTGCGGGCTCGTACACCTTCGGGGCGACCCCGGCCGAGGACTCCTTCAGCCTCACCCACACCCCGCTCGCCACCTGGCACACGGCCACCGCCGCCCTGGGCAGCGGGCTGGTCCCGACCGCCCTGATGCGGGACCTGGCCGCGATCTGGGCGGGCGACGAGGAGACGTACGCGATCGACTGGGAGCGGATCGGCGCCGAAGTGGTCTGGATCAACACCGAGCTGGGCCGCGGCGACCACTCGCGCGGCCCCCGGCTGATCCGCGCGGGTGGCAACCAGCGGGTCGGCTTCACCGTCGTCCCGGACTACGGCCACGGTGACGTGGTCTGGTCGGCGACCGCCGCGGCGGACGTCTGGCCGCTGCTCTGACCTCCGGCCGGGCGACAACGGGCTCGCCCCCCGCGGTGAGGGTTGCGGGGGGCGAGCGGTCCGACGACGAGCGGCCCAACAGCCTGGCGGTCCAACAGCCTGGCGGTCCGACCGTCGGCGGTCGACAGCCGGCGGTCGGACAATCAGCGGTCCAACAAGCCGGCGCTCCAACCGCGCGCGGCCTACGGCGTCAGTGGTTGCGCGGGAAGCCGAGGTCCACGCCGGCCGGGGCGTCCGAGGGGTCGGGCCAGCGGGTCGTGATGACCTTGCCCCGGGTGTAGAAGTGGATGCCGTCGTTGCCGTAGATGTGGTGGTCTCCGAAGAGGGAGTCCTTCCAGCCGCCGAAGGAGTGGTAGCCCACCGGCACCGGGATCGGCACGTTGACGCCGACCATGCCCGCCTCGACCTCGAGCTGGAAGCGGCGGGCGGCGCCGCCGTCGCGGGTGAAGATGGCGGTTCCGTTGCCGAACGGCGAGGCGTTGATGAGCGCCACGCCCTCCTCGTAGGTCTCGGTGCGCAGCACGCACAGCACCGGCCCGAAGATCTCGTCGCGGTAGGCGTCCGAGTCGGTCTTGACGCGGTCGAGGAGCGACAGGCCGATCCAGTGGCCGTTCTCGTTGCCCTCCACCGTGTAGCCGGTGCCGTCCAGGACCACGTCCGCGCCCTGGGCGGCGGCGCCCTTCACGTACGAGGCGACCTTGTCGCGGTGGGCGGCGGTGATCAGCGGGCCCATCTCGGAGGTCGGGTCGTTGCCGGGGCCGATCTTGATCTTCTCGGCGCGCTCGCGGATCTTCTCGACGAGCGTGTCGGCGATGGAGCCCACCGCGACCACGGCGGAGATGGCCATGCAGCGTTCGCCGGCCGAGCCGTAGGCGGCCGAGACCGCCGCGTCGGCGGCCGCGTCGAGGTCGGCGTCGGGCAGCACCAGCATGTGGTTCTTGGCGCCGCCCAGGGCCTGGACGCGCTTGCCGTTGGCGGAGGCGGTGGTGTGGATGTGGCGGGCGATCGGGGTCGAGCCGACGAACGACACGGCCGCGACGTCGGGGTGCGAGAGGAGCGCGTCGACGGCGACCTTGTCGCCGTGGACCACGTTCAGCACGCCCGCCGGCAGACCGGCCTCGCTCGCCAGCCGCGCCAGCAGCGTGGAGGCCGACGGGTCCTTCTCGCTCGGCTTGAGGATGAAGGTGTTGCCGCAGGCCACGGCCAGCGGGAACATCCACATCGGCACCATCGCCGGGAAGTTGAACGGGGTGATGCCCGCGACCACGCCGATCGGCTGGCGGATCGAGGAGACGTCCACGTTGCTGGAGACGGACGTCGACAGCTCGCCCTTGAGCTGCACGGTGATCCCGCAGGCCAGCTCGACGATCTCGAGACCGCGGGCGACCTCGCCCAGCGCGTCCGAGTGCACCTTGCCGTGCTCGGCGGTGATCAGCTCGGCGATGGCGTCACGGTTGGCGTCCAGCAGGGCGCGGTAGGCGAACAGCACCTTGGTGCGGGCGGCCAGCGAGGACTGGCCCCAGGACAGGAACGCCTCCTTGGCGACCCGTACGGCCGCGTCGACCTCGGCGGCCGACGCGAGGGCGACCTGCGTGGTGACCTCGCCCGTCGCGGGGTCGGTGACCGGGCCGTAGTTGCCCGACGCGCCCTCGACGGTCTTGCCACCGATCCAGTGGTTGACGGTCTTCATGCCTTGCTCCTTCACAGATGGCGACGTCGCTGCGCGGCTTGCCGGTCGTACTCTTCGCGGGCCCGGGCCGCCGACGCACGGGTCGCGGTCTCGGCCACAGGAACATCCCACCACGCCTGTGCCGGGGGTGGGCCCGACACAGTGTCGGGTGTTCGGGTCTGTGCGTAGACACATGTGGGGCGGTCCGCCATCCGCGCCTCGGCGAGGGCTTTCCGCAGGTCACCCACGGTGCGGGTGCGGATCACGGCCATCCCGAGCGAGGCGGCGTTCGCCGCGAGATCCACCGGAAGGGGGTCCCCGGTGTACGAGCCGTCGGGCGCCCGGAAGCGGTACGCGGTCCCGAACCCCTCACCGCCCACCGCCCCCGACAGGCCGCCGATCGAGGCGTAGCCGTGGTTGTCGAGGATGACCACCTTGACCGGGATCCGCTCCTGGACGGCGGTGACGATCTCGGTCGGGTTCATCAGGTACGTGCCGTCGCCGACCAGTGCCCACACGGGGCGGCCGGGCGCGGCCAGCGCCACCCCGATCGCGGCGGGGATCTCGTAGCCCATGCAGGAGTAGCCGTACTCCACGTGGTACTGGTCCGGGGATCCGGCCCGCCAGAGCTTGTGCAGGTCCCCGGGGAGCGAGCCGGCGGCGTTGATCAGCACGTCGGTGCCGTCCACGAGGCCGTCGAGCAGGCCGAGCACCTGTGCCTGGGTGGGGACGGCATCCTCGTCGGGAGCCGCGTAGGCCCGGTCCACCAGCCGCTCCCATCCTCTTTTCCTCTCTTTGTACGCCGACTCGTACCCGGGGTCCACGCGGTACCCGCACACCGCGTCCCGGAGGTCTTCCAGGCCCACGCGCGCATCGCAGACCAGCGGGTGGGCGGCGAGCTTGTGGGCGTCGTACGGGTCGAGGTTGAGCCCGAGGAACCGCACGCCCGGGGCGCTGAACAGGGTCGCGGAGGCGGTGGTGAAATCCGTCAGCCGGGTCCCTACGGCGATCACCAGATCGGCCTCCCGGGCCAGCGCGTCGGCGGTGGCCGTGCCGGTGTGGCCGATTCCGCCCACGTCGGCGGGGTGGTCCCAGGTCAGCGCCCCCTTGCCCGCCTGGGTGGAGGCGACCGGGATCCCGGTGTCCTGCGCGAACCGCGCCAGCGCCTCCTGCGCCGCGCTGTGCCGGATCCCGCCGCCCGCGATGACCAGCGGCCGCGCGGAGCCGCGTACGGTCTCGGCGGCGCGCGCGAGCTCCGTACGGTCGGGGCGGGGCCGGCGGACGCCCCACACGCGCTCGGCGAAGAACTCCTCCGGCCAGTCGTACGCCTCGGCCTGCACGTCCTGGGGCAGCGCGAGCGTGACGGCGCCGGTCTGGACGGGGTCGGTGAGGACCCGCATGGCGTGGAGGGCGGCGGGGATCAGGGCCTCGGGGCGGGTGATCCGGTCGAAGTAGCGGGATACGGGGCGCAGGGTGTCGTTGACGGACACGTCACCCGCGTAGGGGACTTCGAGCTGCTGGAGCACGGGGTCGGCGGGGCGGGTGGCGAAGGTGTCCCCGGGCAGCAGGAGCACGGGGATCCGGTTGACGGTGGCGAGCGCGGCCCCCGTGACGAGGTTGGTGGCCCCCGGCCCGATGGAGGTGGTGACGGCGTGCGCGGACAGCCTCCCGCTCTGCCGGGCGTACCCGACGGCGGCGTGCACCATGGCCTGCTCGTTGCGGCCCTGCAGGAACGGCATCGCGTCCTGTCCGGTCTCCAGCAGCGCCTGCCCGATCCCGGCCACGTTCCCGTGCCCGAAGATCCCCCAGGTGGCGGCGATGAGCCGGTGGCGCTGACCGTCGCGCTCGGTGTACTGCCGGCTGAGGAACCGGACGAGGGCCTGCGCGACCGTGAGCCGGATCGCGGTCCCGGGCCCGGTCGCGGTCCCGGCCTCGTTCCCGGTCGGGGTCCGGATCGTCATGCGGGGTCCTCCGCGCGGTAGAAGGGGAGCCGGGGGTCGACGTCCCGGCCGGACCAGGTGGAGCGGATCCAGCCGTGATCGGGGTGATCGCGGATGAGCCACTCCCGGGTCTCGTCGGGCCCCGCCATGACGTTGAGGTAGTACATGTCGTGTCCGGGCGCGGCGATGGACGGACCGTGCCAGCCGTCGGGGATGAGCACGGCGTCCCCGGTCCTCACCTCGGTGAGGATGTCGGTCTTCCCGCCCGGGGAGGGGCTCACACGCTGGTATCCGAGTCCGGGCGTGTCCCCGTGGCCGCGGATCTCGTAGTAGTAGATCTCCTCCAGCCGGGATTCCTCGCCGGGCCGGTGCTCGTCGTGCTTGTGGGGCGGGTACGAGGACCAGTTCCCGCCCGGCGTGAGCACCTCGACGGCGATGAGCCGGTCGCACGCGAAGGCTTCGGCGGCGGCGAAGTTGTTGACCTGCCGCGAGCAGGACCCGGCGCCCCGCAGTTCCACCGGAACCTCCCGGGCGGGCCCGTACCGCGCGGGGAGCCTGCGCTCGCACCGCGCCCCGACGAGCGCGAACCGTCCGCCGGTGACGGAGGTGATCTCCGCGCCGCCGTCGCGGGGCAGGTAGGCGAAGTCGGTGACCGCGTCGAACACCGCGCGGCGCCCCCGCAGTTCGAAGACCGGCGGTCCGCCGTCGGCGCCGTGGCCCGGGCCACGGGCCCCGATCGTCCGCCGGGCCGGATCCGCCCGGCCGGGGAGCGGCTCGGCGCAGCGGACCTCGCAGCCTCCGGCCAGCGGAAGCACGATCCACTCCGCGTCCCCGCACGCGTGCGCGTACGCCTCGCCCGGTTCGAGGTCCAGCACCCTCAGCCGCGTGAAGGCCATCTCCGCCTCAGACACCACCGGCACGGTCCAGCACCTCCTCCACCTCGTGCGCGAACGGCATCGCCGTCGAACAGGCCAGCCGCGAGGCCACGATCGCCCCGGCCGCGTTCGCGTAGCGGATCACCCGCTCCAACTCCCACCCGGCGAGGAGCCCGTGGCACAGGGCCCCGCCGAACGCGTCCCCCGCGCCCAGCCCGTTGACCACCGTCACCGGCACGGGCGCGGCCTCCACCGCCGTCCCGTCGCGGTGGAGCGCGAGCACCCCCTCCGGGCCCCGTTTCACCACCGCCAGCTCCACTCCGGCCGCGAGCAGCGCCCGGGCCGCCGCGTGCGGTTCGCTCTCGCCGGTGGCGACCGCGCACTCCTCGGCGTTCCCGACGGCCACCGTCGCGAGACCGAGGGCCCGCCGGTACCACTCGCCGGGCCCGGAATCCCCGCCGGCGCCCCCGGCCCCGCCCGCGCCGCCGGCCCCGTCCCCGGAAGGCCACAGCATCGGCCGCCAGTCCAGGTCGAAGACGGTGATCCCGGCCTTGCCCCGTGCCTCCAGCGCGCCCAGCGTCGCCGTCCGGCTCGGCTCCGCGCTGAGCCCCGTACCCGTCATCCAGAACACCCGGGCCGCACGCACCGCGTCGAGGTCCACCTCGTCCGCGCCGATCTCCAGGTCCGGGGCCTTCGGGTAGCGGTAGAAGTACAGCGGGAAGTGGTCCGGCGGGAAGATCTCGCAGAAGGTGACCGGCGTCGGAAGGGCCGCCACCTCCCCGGCCCAGCGGTCGTCCACGCCGAAGCCGCGCAGCTCCGAGCGGAGGTACTCCCCGAAGGGATCCGCGCCGGTCCGCGTGATCACCGCCGTCCGCCGCCCCAGCCGCGCCGCCGCGACCGCGACGTTGGTCGGGGACCCGCCCAGGAACTTCCCGAAGGTGTCCGCCTCCGCGAGCGGTACGCCGGTCTTCAGGGGGTAGAGATCCACCCCGATCCGTCCCATCGTGATCAGGTCGAACGCCAACGGATCCGTACTCATCACCACACCATTCCTCCCGACCGAGTGCTCCCCGTCCCCCAGAGCGTCGCACTTTAAGGTGGCCGCATGACGTCCTCACCGCCCGCGTTGACCCGTATCCGCATCGGTTCGGCTCCGGACTCCTGGGGGGTCTGGTTCCCCGATGACCCCCGGCAGACCCCGTGGGAGAGGTTCCTCGACGAGGTCGCCGACGCCGGGTACGAGTGGATCGAACTGGGGCCCTACGGATACCTGCCCACCGATCCCGTCCGGCTCGCCGCCGAGGTCGCCGAGCGCGGCCTGCGGGTTTCCGCGGGAACCGTCTTCACCGGACTCCATCACGGGCCCGCCGTGTGGGAGGACACCTGGGAGCACGTGTCGCGGATCGCGGAGCTCACCCGGGCCGTGGGCGCGGCGCACCTCGTGGTCATCCCGTCCTTCTGGCGGGACGACAAGACGGGCGAGGTGCTGGAGGACCGCACCCTGACGCCCGACGGCTGGCGCGAACTGACCACGCAGACCGAGCGGCTGGGACGGTGGGTCCGGGACGAGTACGGGCTGCGGATCGTGGTCCACCCGCATGCCGACACGCACATCGACACCCCGGACAACGTGGCCCGGTTCCTCGACGCCACCGACCCCGAGCTGGTCTCGCTCTGCCTCGACACGGGGCACTACGCGTACTGCGGCGGCGACAGCGTCCGGGCCATCGAGACCTTCGCCGAGCGGATCGGCTACCTCCACCTCAAGCAGGTGGACCCGCGGATCCTCGCCGAAGTCATCGCGGAGCAAGTGCCGTTCGGGCCTGCGGTGGCCCGTGGCGTGATGTGCGAGCCACCCGCCGGGGTGCCCGCGCTGGAGCCGGTGCTGGCGGCCGCGCAGCGGCTCGGCGTGGACCTGTTCGCCATCGTGGAGCAGGACATGTACCCGTGCCCGCCCGACCAGCCGTTGCCGATCGCCCGCCGCACCCGCGCCTACCTGCGCTCCTGCGGCGCCCGCTGACCGAACCCCTCGTGGAGGAAACCGACATGACCAGCACGCTCGGCATCGCCGTCATCGGCACCGGGAAGATGGGAGCCGACCACGTCCGCCGCTTCGGGCGGAGCGTCGGCGGGGCCCGGGTGGTGGCCGTGGCCGACCCGGACGGGGACCGGGTCAAGGAGGTCGCGGGCGCCCTGGAGGGCGTGAGCGCGCACACCGATCCGGCGGCCGCGATAGCCGCGCCCGGGGTGGACGCCGTACTGATCGCCTCGCCGGGACCCGCCCACGAGGAGGCGATCCTGCACGCGCTGGCACGGCGGTTGCCGGTGCTCTGCGAGAAGCCGCTGACCCCGGATCCGGTGGGCGGACTGCGGATCATGGAGGCGGAGGCGCGGCTCGGCCGCAGACTCGTCCAGGTCGGTTTCATGCGGCGTTACGACACCGAGTACGTGCGGCTCAAGGAGCTGCTCGACACCGGCGGCATCGGGCGGCCGCTCTTCCTGCACTGCCGGCACCGCAACGCCGCCTCGCCGTCCTTCTTCACCAGCGACATGCTGATCAGCGATTCGGCGGTGCACGAGGTGGACGCGGCCCGCTGGCTGCTCGGCCAGGAGATCACCGCGGTCACCGTGCTCTCCCCCACCTCCACCTCCGCCGCCCCCGAGGGACTGCGCGATCCCCGGCTGGTCCTCCTGGAGACCTCCGGCGGGGCCGTCGTGGACGTGGAGGTCTTCGTCAACTGCGGTGTCGGCTACCAGGTGCAGTGCGAGGCGGTCGGCGAGGCGGGCAGCGCCCGGATCGGCGACGGCCACGCGATGGTCGTCCAGTCCGCGGGCCGCTGGGGCGGGGAGATCGACCAGGACTTCACGGTGCGGTTCGCCGACGCCTACGACCGCCAACTGCGCGGGTGGGTCGCCGCGGCCGCGCGGGGCCGGGTGGACGGGCCCGACGCGTGGGACGGCTATGCGGCGTCCGCCGTCTCCGAGGCGGGCCTGGCCGCGGCGCGCAGCGGCGTACGGACCCTGGTGGAGCAGGTGCGGCGCCCGGCCCTCTACGACCGCTGACCGGGTCCGCCGCCCCCTCCCGCGCACCCGCCCGCCCGTTCCCACCCTGCCCAACCCCTGTGCTACATGCGGCATATGTGGTGCACATGCCGCATGCGCTCTACGTGGCGGATGTTCCGTGTGTGTCACAGGGGTCACCCTCGTGTCACGCATATCCCCGTTACGCGGGTTTTCCGTCACAGCCGTTCGACAGGCCCTCCCCTCCCCTCACCCAGCGTCGTTCTCCGGGCACAACCTGAGTGATCGTCAGTGTCCACGCGCCGGCTCCCTCGACGGCCTCCCGGCCGGCCCTGCGGCGTGGACAAGGAGGTGTCGAGGATGAGCGACCGGCAGCTGTGGTCGTACAAGGAGATCGCCGCCCACATCCGGGTCCAGCCGGACACCGTGCGTTCCTACCGCAAGCACGGGCTGCTGCCCGCGCCCGACCACGTGGAGGGCGGGAAGCCCTACTGGTACGCGGACACCGTCCGCACCTGGGTGGCCCGGCGTCCCGGCAACCGGGGACGCCGCGAGGACTGAGCCCGACCGCCGGACCCGGACGGGACCTTCCCCCGGTCCCGTCCGCAAGGGCGCCCCCACCCGCGCCCACCCGATGTTCACCACGCCTCCTGCCCCTCACTGACCCCCGCCCCGGATCCCCGCCCCCCGGACTCCGGCCGGCCCGCACCGGCCGCACCCGCACCGGGTCCCGCACCCCGACCGGGTCCCGCACCCGCACCCGCACCCGCCCGCAGTCGCAGCCCCACCAGCGGAAACACCAGTACGGAGACCATCGCGGCCCCGACCAGCGCCGCCGCCTCCCCCGACCCGACCTTGCCGTCCTGCACGCCCAGCGTGGTGATCGCCACCACCAGGGGCAGCGCCGTGGAGCCGAACAGCGCCAGCGCCGACCGGTCCCGCCGCGCCAGGTCCCGGGGGGCCAGCAGCCACATGGGCAGCCCGCGCACGATGAGGAACAGCACCAGGAACACCGGCAGCAACAGCAGGACCCGCCCGCCCCCGAGCAGCGCGCCGAGGTCGAACTCGATCCCGGTGACCACGAAGAACAGCGGCACCAGGAACCCGAAGCCCATGGCCTCCACCTTCGACAGCACGGCCTCGCTGCTCTCCGGCGCGGCCCCGTGCAGCACCAGCCGGATGATCAGCCCCGCGGCGAAGGCGCCGAGCAGCACGTCGAGGCCGAGCACCTCGGCCAGCGCCAGGAACGCCACGAGCACCAGCACCACCAGCCGCACCGCGAACTGACCGCTGGTGTGCAGGGTCCGGGCGATGACCCGGGAGAACCAGGGCGGCTTGGGCCGCAGCGCCCAGAACACCGCCGAGGGCCGTACTGGTGAGCGCGGTGCCGATGTAGACGCCCTTGTCGAACCCGCCGCCGTGGGCCAGGAGCACCCCGACTCCGAGGCCGAGCGCGAGGGCGATCAGCCAGGCCCGGACCGACCGTTTGAGGGTGTCGCCCTTGACCCGGTCGAACTGGATCTCGTAGCCGGCCAGGAAGATCAGCATGGCGAGGCCGAGCTCGCTGAGCACGTCGATCACCTCGCCGGTGTGCGCCCAGCCGAGGACGTCCGGCCCGACCAGGACACCCAGCGCGATCTCGAAGATCACCAGCGGTACGGGCAGCCGCCGCGAGATCCCGTACGCGAGCACGGGGGCGAGAACCGCGATCGCCATGATCAGGATGAGAGTGATCCCCGAATGCTCCATACGTGCCATTTACATACGATTCATATCGATTGTGATGGAGCGACGCGCGGCCGCAGCCGCGGCAAAAGATCTCGGCGGATGCTCGCATCTATACCCCCTAGGGGTATAGTCTTCGAGCGTAGGGAGGAACGGTGGAGGGATCCGCCGGCTCCCGTCGCCCGGAAACGCCCTTGAAGAGGAGAACGACATGAGCGCCGACACGGACACCCAGATCACCACCGTCTACCGGGTGACCGGCATGACCTGCGGCCACTGCGAGGGCGCGGTGACCGCCGAGCTCTCCGGCCTGGCGGGCGTCAGCTCGGTCAAGGCCGTCGCCGCGACCGGCGAGGTCACCGTGGTCTCGGCCGCCCCGCTCGCCGAGGCCGACGTCCGCGCCGCCGTGGACGAGGCCGGGTACGAGCTCGCCGGCCAGGCCTGAGCACTCACTTCGGCAGTACCCCGCCGGGCCGTACCGGCCAGCTCATACTGGTTCCGTACGGCCCGGCCTTCCCCCTGGAGCCGGATCATGAGCAGCAGCACCGTGCACGACGGACCCATAGCGGCGGCAGCCGACCCCGCCGAGGTCGAGCTGACCATCGGCGGTATGACCTGCGCCTCCTGCGCGGCCCGCATCGAGAAGAAGCTGAACCGCATGGACGGGGTCAGCGCCTCGGTGAACTACGCCACCGAGAAGGCCAAGGTCTCCTACGGCGGCGGCGTAGGGGTCGCCGACCTCATCGCGACCGTGGTCAAGACCGGCTACACCGCCGAGGAGCCCCCGCCGCCGGAGCCCGAGCCGGAGCCCTCGTCCGAACCCGGACCGGGAGCAGGGCCGCAGGAGGTACGGGACCCCGAGTTGGCCGCGCTGCGCCAGCGCCTGCTGGTCTCCTGCACGCTCGCCCTGCCCGTCGTCCTGCTCGCGATGGTCCCGGCACTCCAGTTCGACAACTGGCAGTGGCTCTCGCTCACCCTCGCGGCCCCCGTCGTCGTCTGGGGCGCCTTGCCGTTCCACAAGGCCGCCTGGACCAACGCCCGGCACGGCGCCGCCACCATGGACACCCTGGTCTCGGTCGGCACCCTGGCCGCCTTCGCCTGGTCGCTGTGGGCCCTGTTCTTCGGCCACGCCGGGATGCCCGGCATGCGGCACGGCTTCGACCTCTTCACCGTTCAGGGGGGCAGCGTCTCCCGTACGGACGGCTCCTCGGCGATCTACCTGGAAGTGGCCGCCGGAGTCGTCAGCTTCATCCTGCTCGGCCGGTACCTGGAGGCCCGCTCCAAGCGGAAGGCCGGCGCGGCCCTGAAGGCCCTGATGCGGCTCGGCGCCAAGGACGTGGCCGTCCTGCGCGCGGGAGTCGAGGTGCGCGTTCCCGTGAGCGCGCTCGCCGTGGGCGACCGGTTCGTCGTGCGGCCCGGCGAGAAGATCGCCACCGACGGCACCGTCGTCGAAGGCAGCTCCGCCGTGGACGCCTCCATGCTGACCGGCGAGTCCGTCCCGGTCGAGGTCGCCGTCGGCGACTCCGTCACCGGCGCCACCGTCAACGCGTCGGGCCGCCTGGTCGTCGAGGCCACCCGCATCGGCTCGGACACCCAACTCGCCCGGATGGCCAAGCTCGTCGAGGACGCCCAGAACGGCAAGGCCGAGGTTCAGCGCCTCGCCGACCGGATCTCCGGGATCTTCGTACCGATCGTGCTCGTCCTGGCCCTGGGCACCTGGGTCGCCTGGCTGCTGATCACCGACAACCCGACGGCCGCCTTCACCGCCGCCGTGGCCGTCCTGATCATCGCCTGCCCCTGCGCGCTGGGCCTGGCCACCCCGACCGCGCTGATGGTCGGCACCGGGCGGGGCGCCCAGCTCGGGATCCTGATCAAGGGCCCCGAGGTCCTGGAGTCCACCCGCCGCGTGGACACCGTCGTCCTGGACAAGACCGGCACCGTCACCACCGGCCGGATGACCCTGGCCGGCGTCCACCCCGCCGAAGGCGTGGAGGAGAGCCAACTGCTGCGCCTGGCCGGTTCGCTGGAGCACGCCTCCGAGCACCCGATCGCCCGCGCCATCGCCACGGGCGCCGCCGAGAGGGCCGGTCAACTGCCCGTCCCGGAAGGGTTCGAGAACGTCGCCGGCCTCGGCGTACAGGGCGTGGTCGACGGACACGCCGTTCTGGTGGGCCGCCAGAAGCTGCTGGCCGACTGGTCGATCGCCCTCCCGGCCGCCCTCGCCGAGGCCAAGGCCGCCGCCGAGGCCGCAGGCTCCACCGCCGTCCTGGTGGCCTGGGACGGGGAGGCCCGCGGGGTGCTGACCGTGGCCGACGCGGTCAAGGCGACCAGCGCCGAGGCCGTGTCCCGGCTGCGGGCCCTGGGGCTCACTCCCGTCCTGCTGACCGGGGACAACAAGGCCGTCGCCGAGACCGTGGCCCGCGAGGTGGGCATCGACGAGGTCATCGCCGAGGTCCTCCCCGAGGACAAGGTCGACGTCGTACGCCGGCTTCAGGCCGAGGGCCGTACGGTCGCCATGGTCGGCGACGGGGTCAACGACGCGGCCGCGCTCGCCCAGGCCGACCTGGGCCTGGCCATGGGCACCGGCACCGACGCGGCGATCGAGGCGAGCGATCTGACCCTCGTACGGGGCGACTTGCGGGTGGCGGCGGACGCGATCCGGCTCTCCCGCCGGACGCTGGCCACCATCAAGGGCAACTTGTTCTGGGCCTTCGGCTACAACGTGGCGGCGCTGCCGCTGGCGGCCGCCGGACTGCTCAACCCGATGATCGCGGGCGCCGCGATGGCCTTCTCCTCGGTCTTCGTGGTGACCAACAGCCTGCGGCTGCGCTCCTTCCGCTAGTGCCCGGCCTTCGCGTCTCGCACACACTTCCTTCACGGGAGACGCAGATCACAGCGATCAGAACGTAACCATCGGGCGGCCCCGTGGGTCTAATGGGGCGATGCCAGGAACGTCTTGGGGGCGTTCGCGGGGGTCTTGGGGGACGTCCGTGGCATCGGCCGGCCGGGACGCGTGCCCCAGGGAAGCTTTGAGCGGCCCTCCCGACCCGTACGGGTCCCGGCACACCCAATCGGAGCGCGCCCGCGTGCTCCACGCGAACACCCGGTCCGGGTCCCGTGGGGGGAATCCGTTCCGGGGTACGGAAAGCGCCCCGACCTTCGACCCGTGGGGGGATCGATGGCGGGGCGCTTTTCCTGTATCCAGGCACTGCGGTCCTACGGGTACTGCGGTCCTACGAGTACTGCGGTACTACGGGTCCTACGAGCACTGCGGCCGAGTCTCGGGTCAGCGGGTCTCGGGGGCGCGGGCCTCGGTCAGCGGGCCTCGACCGGGACGAAGTCGCGCAGGACCTCGCCGGTGTAGATCTGGCGCGGACGGCCGATGCGGGAGCCGGGCTCCTTGATCATCTCGTGCCACTGGGCGATCCAGCCGGGCAGCCGGCCGATCGCGAAGAGCACGGTGAACATCTCGGTCGGGAAGCCCATGGCCCGGTAGATCAGGCCGGTGTAGAAGTCGACGTTCGGGTAGAGGTTGCGCTCGACGAAGTAGTCGTCGGCCAGCGCGTGCTCTTCCAGCTTCAGGGCGATGTCGAGGAGCTCGTCGTCCTTGCCGAGCGCCGAGAGGACGTCGTGCGCCGCCGCCTTGATGATCTTCGCCCGGGGGTCGAAGCTCTTGTAGACGCGGTGTCCGAAGCCCATGAGGCGGACGCCGTCCTCCTTGTTCTTCACCTTGCGGATGAAGGCGTCGACGTCGCCGCCGTCGTTCTTGATGCCCTCGAGCATCTCCAGGACGGACTGGTTGGCGCCACCGTGCAGCGGGCCCCACAGGGCCGAGATGCCGGCGGAGATCGAGGCGAACATGTTCGCCTGCGAGGAGCCGACCAGACGCACGGTGGAGGTCGAGCAGTTCTGCTCGTGGTCCGCGTGCAGGATCAGCAGCTTGTCGAGGGCCGCGACCACGACCGGGTCCAGGTCGTACTCCTGGGCCGGCACGGAGAAGGTCATGCGCAGGAAGTTCTCGACGTAGCCGAGGTCGTTGCGCGGGTAGACCACCGGGTGGCCGACCGACTTCTTGTACGCGTACGCCGCGATCGTCGGAAGCTTGGCGAGCAGCCGGATCGTCGAGAGGTTGCGCTGCTTCTCGTCGAACGGGTTGTGGCTGTCCTGGTAGAACGTCGACAGCGCGCTGACCACGGAGGACAGCATCGCCATCGGGTGCGCGTCACGCGGGAAGCCGTCGTAGAAGCGCTTCACGTCCTCGTGCAGCAGCGTGTGCTGGGTGATCTCGTTGCTGAACGTCGCGAGCTGGTCGACGGTCGGCAGCTCCCCGTTGATCAGCAGGTAGGCGACCTCGATGAACGTCGAGCGCTCGGCAAGCTGCTCGATCGGGTATCCGCGGTAGCGCAGGATGCCCTGCTCACCGTCGAGGTAGGTAATGGCGGACTTATAGGCGGCGGTGTTTCCGTAGCCGCTGTCCAGGGTGACCAGCCCGGTCTGAGCCCTGAGCTTCGCGATGTCGAAGCCCTGGTCACCGACGGTGCTCTCGACCACCGGGTAGGTGTATTCACCGTCCGCGTACCGCAGTACTACAGAGTTGTCGCTCACGTCATCCCTCACCGACGTAGTGCCTCTTCTTCGAGGTGCCCTGACTGCCTCTACCTTCCCCCATTTGGCACAGGTGAGTGCACTCGGGGTCGGGGTTTGGTGTTTTTGACGGCACTGAGTGCCTTCAAGCTGCTCATCCTGCCTCTTCGGCCCGGTGGCGGATAGCCCAAATGATCGATCATCTAGGTGATGTTTCCCACCGGTATGCGTCCCGAGAGGCGGGCGGCCACGGCTGTGTACCTCCTGCCTGCGGAAACGGTACGCACCGCCTGCCCGAGGGCCTTGCGGGACCCGACCAGCACGACCAGTTTCTTCGCCCTGGTCACCGCCGTGTAGAGCAGATTTCGCTGGAGCATCATCCAAGCCCCGGTCGTGACCGGGATCACGACCGCCGGATATTCACTCCCCTGGGAGCGGTGGATGGTCACGGCGTACGCGTGGGCCAGCTCGTCGAGCTCGGCGAACTCGTAGTCCACTTCCTCGTCTTCGTCCGTGCGCACCGTCAGACGCTGTTCGTCCAGGTCGAGGCCGGTGACCACGCCGACCGTGCCGTTGAAGACGCCGTTGGCGCCCTTTTCGTAGTTGTTGCGGATCTGGGTGACCTTGTCGCCCACCCGGAAGACCCGGCCGCCGAACCGCTTCTCGGGCAGGTCCGGCCGGGCCGGGGTGATGGCCTGCTGGAGCAGGCCGTTGAGGTTTCCGGCGCCGGCCGGGCCGCGGTGCATGGGGGCGAGGACCTGGATGTCCCGGCGCGGGTCGAGGCCGAATCTGGCTGGAATGCGACGGGCGGCGACGTCCACGGCGAGCTTTCCGGCCTCCTCGGTGTCCTCCTCGGGGAAGAGGAAGAAGTCAGGCAGGCCGTCGGTGATCGGCGGCAGGCCGGTGTTGATCCGGTGCGCGTTGGTGACGACCCCGGACTGCTGGGCCTGCCGGAAGATCGTGGTCAGCCGAACGGCGGGGACCGGCCCGCCCTCGGCGAGCAGATCGCGCAGCACCTCGCCGGCCCCGACCGAGGGCAGCTGGTCCACGTCCCCCACGAGCAGCAGGTGTGCACCCGGGGCCACGGCCTTGACCAGCTTGTTCGCCAGCAACAAGTCGAGCATCGAGGCCTCGTCCACGACGACCAGGTCGGCGTCGAGCGGCCGCTCCCGGTCGTACGCCGCGTCCCCGCCCGGTTTCAGCTCCAGGAGCCGGTGCACGGTGGAGGCCTCGGCGCCCGTGAGCTCGGCCAGCCGCTTCGCCGCCCGGCCGGTGGGGGCGGCGAGCACGACCTTGGCCTTCTTGGCACGGGCCAGCTCCACGATCGAGCGGACGGTGAAGGACTTCCCGCAGCCCGGCCCGCCCGTCAGGACCGCGACCCGCCGGGTGAGGGCGAGGCGGACGGCGTCCCGCTGCCCGGGGGCCAGCTTGGCCCCGGTCCGGCCCGCGAGCCAGCCCAGGGCCTTCTCCCAGTCCACGTCCCGGAAGGCCGGCATCCGGTCCTCCTCGGCGGTGAGGAGCCGGCGCACCTGGCCGACGAGGGACAGCTCCGCGCGGTGGAAGGGCACCAGGTACACGGCGGTCAGCGGATCCGGCCCGCCCTGGGGATCCGGCACGGACTCCCGCACGACCCCTTCCGGATCGGCGGCGAGCTCGCCCAGGCAGTCGATGACCAGCCCGGTGTCCACCTGGAGCAGCTTGACCCCGTCGGCGATGAGCCGGTCCTCGGGCAGGAAGCAGTGCCCCTGGTCGGTGGACTGGGACAGCGCGTACTGGAGGCCGGCCTTGACCCGCTCCGGGCTGTCGTGCGGGATGCCGACGGACTGCGCGATGCGGTCGGCGGTGAGGAAGCCGATGCCCCAGACGTCGGCGGCGAGCCGGTAGGGCTGGTTCTTCACCACCGAGATGGAGGCGTCGGCGTACTTCTTGTAGATGCGCACCGCGATGGACGTGGAGACGCCGACCCCCTGGAGGAAGACCATGACCTCCTTGATGGCCTTCTGCTCCTCCCAGGCGGCGCCGATCAGTTTGGTCCGCTTGGGTCCGAGGCCGGGCACCTCGATCAGTCTCTTCGGCTGCTCCTCGATGACGTCGAGGGTGTCGATCCCGAAGTGCTCCACGATCCGGTCGGCGATCTTGGGGCCGATGCCCTTGATGAGTCCGGAGCCGAGGTAGCGCCGGATGCCCTGGATGGTCGCGGGCAGGAGCGTGGAGTAGTTCTCGACGGTGAACTGCTTGCCGTACTGGGGGTGGGAGCCCCAACGGCCCTCCATGCGCAGCGATTCGCCCGGCTGGGCCCCGAGGAGGGATCCGACCACCGTGAGCAGGTCGCCCGCGCCACGGCCGGTGTCCACCCGGGCGACCGTGTATCCGCTTTCCTCATTGGCGTAGGTGATGCGCTCGAGCACCCCCTCGACCACTGCCGGTTGCACCGCCGCGTTGGTAGTCATGCCCCGAAACTACCGCCTGGCGCGGACAGCCCGCCGGGCCTGTGGACAAGTCCTCCACAACCCCCCGAAAGACCGAAAGGGGGTCCGGCCTTCCGGCCGGACCCCCTCACGGTTACCCCTCCCCCATCGGACTTCCCGATCCCCCCAGATCCCTCCCCGGAAGCGCCGACGCAACATATGACCCGCGACCCCCGCCGGTGGTTGCACGCCGATCCACTCCTTTACTCCTCCATTACCGAAGGGTGATCCGGGAGCGATCCGAGGTGCCGGGAAATCACCGCAGAAGTAGCGTTCCAGGCATGAGCGAACCTTCATTCCAGGACGACGTGATCAACGAGCTCGGCGACGACCGGCTGACCGAGATCGCCGGGCTCCTCGGCACCGACGCGAGCGGCGCCCGCGAGACCGTCGCGACCACCGTCGGCGCGATGACCGGCGACCTCCAGGCGAAGGCCGGCGCCGACGGCGACGACGGCAACGAGGTCCGCCAGGCCGTCGCCGAGGTGACCGAGGCTCCGCTGGAGGGCGTGGCCACCCTGAGCGGCGGCCTGGGCGGGATGCTCGGCGGCGGAATGATGGCCGGGGTGCTCGCCAAGGTGAGCAAGCCCGTGGCCAACGCCGTCTCGAAGAAGACCGGCATCCCCGCGCCCACCATCAGCCGCGTCATCGAGCTGCTGATCCCCGTGCTGCTGGCCGTCTTCGCCAAGCGCGCGGCCGGCAAGGCCGGGGGCGCGGGCGCTCCCGCGTCGGCCGGGGGCGCCGACTCCCCGATCCCCTCCCCCGGCGCGGTGCCGGGTGCGGCGGGCGCGGGCGCCCCGGCGGCCGGCGGCGGCCTCGGCGACCTGCTGGGCCAGATCCTCGGCGGCGGCAAGAAGTAGCGCGCCGCCGCGCCTTCCGCGCATCCGCCGCGTTCACCCGTACGGCTTACGGGGCAGGACTGGCAGCTGCCGCTACGGGAGAACCCGTAGGCCCCGTAAGCCCCGTAGGCCTCGCAGCAGACCCCGTAGACCCCGTAGACGCCCCGGATCCCGAGGATCCCGAGGATCCCCCGGATCCCCAGGACTCCGCAGGCCCCGTAGGGGCCACGGTCCATCCGGAATCCTCCGCCCCCGCCGGGTCCTTCGTACGGGGCTTCGCGCCCGCCGGAGTCAGCGAGGTGAGCGCCACCCCGCCGACGAGGAGGGCCGCGGCCACCCAGCGCAGCCCCGAGATCCCCTCCCCGAGGACCAGCGCGGCCGAGGACATCCCGAAGACCGGCACGAGCAGGGAGAACGGCGCGACGGAGGAGGCCGGGTAGCGCCGTAGCAGGTAGCCCCAGGCCCCGAAGCCCAAGACGGTGGACATCCAGGCGACGTACCCGATCACCGCGGCCCCCGACCAGTCGAGGGCGCCCAGCGCGGCGAGGTCCCGCTCGGGGCCCTCGATCAGCAGCGAGAGCGCGAACAGCGGCAGCACCGGGACCACGCACACCCAGACCATGAAGTTGAGGGCGTCGGGCGGCGCGGCCTTGCGGGTCAGGACGTTGGAGGCGCCCCAGCAGGCGGCGGCCGCGACGACGAGGACGAAGCCGAGCACCGGTCCGGAGGTGCCCCCGTCCACGGCCGCCACGGCGATCCCGGCGAGCGCCACGGCCATGCCGGCGATCCGTACCCGGCCGGGGCGTTCGCGCAGCACGACGGCGGCGATCACGGCGGTGAACACGGCCTGGACCTGGAGGACGAGCGAGGAGAGCCCGGCCGGCATGCCGTGCGCCATCCCCGTGAAGAGGAGGCCGAACTTGGCGATGCCGAGGGCGATCCCGACGCCGACGATCCACTTCCAGGCGACCTTGGGCGAGCCGACGAAGAAGACGGCCGGGACGGCGGCGACGAGGAAGCGCAGGGCGGACAGCAGCAGCGGCGGGAAGTGGCCGAGGCCGATCTCGATGACGACGAAGTTGAAGCCCCAGACGGCGGCGACGAGTACGGCGAGTGCGGTGTGTACGGGACGCATGCCTCGAGGATCTGACGCCGAACCATTTAGCACCAGCGCGGATCCCTTCCGGGTTGGATGAAGCAGCGCTTACGCTTGGCGCATGCTCGACCTCGCCCGGCTCCGCGCCCTGCACGCCGTCTCCGTCCACGGTTCGATCGCGGGCGCGGCGGCCGCCCTCGGATACACCCCCTCCGCCGTTTCCCAGCAGATCGCCAAGCTGGAGCGGGAGACCCGGACCACGCTGCTGGAGCGGCGCGGCCGCGGGGTCGCGCTCACCGAGGAGGCCCACCACCTGGCGCAGACCGCGCAGCAGCTGCTGGCCATCGTGGAGCGAGCCGAAACCACCCTCGAGGAGCGGCGCGGACAGCCGAGCGGGCTGCTGACGGTCTCCGCCTTCGCATCGGCCGCGCGCGGGCTGCTGCCGGGGGTACTGGCCGATCTGGCCGCCCGGCATCCCGCCGTGGAAGTGCGCCTGACGGAAGTGGACCCCCACCTCTCCGTGGACCTGGTGGCCCGGGGCGTCACCGATCTGGCGGTCGCGCACGACTGGGACGTCGCCCCGCTACCCACCCCGGAGGGGGTCGAGCGGGCGGTGATCGGGGACGACCCCTGCGATCTCGTGGTGCCCGCCGGCCATCCGCTCACCACCCGCGCCGACATCCGGCGGGCGGATCTGGGCGGCCTGCGGTGGGTGTGCCAGCCGCCCGGCCGGGTCTGCCACGACTGGCTGGTGCGGACCCTGCGCGCGGTCGGGTACGAGCCCGACATCGTGCACGTCGCCGAGGAGAACCACACCATCGTCGCGCTGGTCGCGGCCGGGCTCGGGGTGGCCGTCGTACCGCGCCTGGGCACCGGGGTCCTGCCGCCGGGCGCGGTGACGGTGCCGCTCGAACCGGCCCCCGTACGGCGGCTGTACGCGCTGTGGCGGACCGGTGCGGCCCGCCGGCCCGCGATCACCGAGGCCGTCCGGACCTTGCAGGAGCACTGGGACCGGGACCGGGCCCAGTGCCGCCCCCGTCCGGGGGACCTGGCGAGTGTCCGTCGCCCTGAAGGCGTAGCCCGGCAGTAGCGTCCGGCGCGTGCCGTACCAAGCCTCCCGCCGGACCCTGCTCGCCGCGGCCGCCATGGCCGCCGTCACCGCCGCGGGGGCCGCCTCCGCCGCCCTGGTGACCTCCCGGTCCCCCGGCGGACCGGCCCCGCGCGGCCCTGCCCCCGACGACCACCGGCCTCCCGACGCGCGGCCCGGCGGCGGGGGCGCGCCCGCGGGCGCTCCCGACCGGGCCGCGCTGCGCGACACCGTGGCCCGGATGAGCCCGGCGGAACTGGTCGGGCAGCTCTTCGTATCGCGGGCGTACGGGCATTCGGCGACCGGCCCCGACCCGGCCGACGCCGAGCAGAACCTGGCGCTGTTCGGCGTGCGCACCGCCGCCGAGCTGGTCTCCCGCTACCACCTCGGCGGGATCGTCTACTTCGCCTGGGCGCACAACACCCGTACCCCGTACCAGATCGCCGAGCTGTCGGCCGGGCTCCAGCGGGCGGCCGCGGCCTCCGGCGCGGGCGTCCCGCTGCTACTGTCCATCGATCAGGAGCACGGCGCCGTCGCGCGCGTCGGGAAGCCCGCGACGCTGCTCCCGGGGGCCATGGCCCTGGGGGCCGGGGCGCTGGGGGCCGGCGGGTCCACCGCCGAGGCCCGCCGGGCCGCGCGGATCGCGGGCTCCGAGCTGGCGGCGATGGGCATTCGCCACGACTACGCGCCGGTCGCAGACGTGAACGTCGACCCCGCCAACCCGGTCATCGGCGTCCGGTCCTTCGGCTCCGACCCGCACGCCGTGGCGGCCCTCGTCGCCGCTCAGGTCCGCGGCTACCAGGGCGCGGGGGTGGCCGCCACCGCGAAGCACTTCCCGGGGCACGGGGACACCGGGACCGACAGCCACGTCGGGCTGCCGCTGATGCGGCACAGCCGGGCGCAGTGGGAGGAGCTGGACGAGCCGCCGTTCCGCGCGGCCGTGGAGGCGGGCGTGGACGTCGTCATGACGGCGCACATCGTCTTTCCCGCGCTCGACCCCTCGGGCGATCCGGCGACCCTCTCGCGGCCCATCGTCACGGGCATCCTGCGCGAACGGCTGGGCTTCCGGGGCGTGGTGGTCACCGACGCCCTCGACATGGCCGGGGTACGCCAGAAGTACGGGGACGACCGCGTCCCCGTACTGGCGCTGAAGGCGGGCTGCGACCAGCTGTTGAACCCGCCGGACCTGGGGCTCGCGCACCGCAGCGTGCTGGCGGCCGTGGCCTCGGGCGAGCTGACGCGGGCCCGGATCGAGGAGTCGGTGCTGCGGATCCTGGAACTCAAGGCACGCCGGGGCCTGTTCAACGCGGCGGGCGCGGCGAGCTCGGCGGGCGCGGCGGGCTCAGCAGGGGCGGCGGGCTCAGCAGGGGCCGGGGCAGGCACGACCGCCGAGGCGGTGGACGCGGCCGTCGGGATCCCGGCGCACCTGGCCGCCGCGGACGAGATCGCGGCCCGTACGACGACCCTGCTGGCCAACCCGGTGAGGCTGCTGCCGATCGACCCGGCGTCCCGGCCGCTGCTCCTGGTCACCGGGACTGACCCGGTCTCCCCCTCGGGTACGACGGGACCCCCTACGGCGGTACTGGCACGGGAGCTGTCGGCGCTGGGCTGCCGGGCGACGGCGCTGCCGCCGGCCCGCGCGGTGGCGGCCGCCGCGGGCCACGCCGCCGTGCTCGTGTGCACGTACAACGTCCCGGAGGGCGAGAGCCCGCAGCGCGACCTGGTCACGGAACTGCTGGCCACCGGGGTGCCGGTGGTCCTGGTGGCGATCCGCAACCCGTACGACCCGGCCCGGCTGCCGACGTGCGCGGCCGAGCTGGCGACGTACACCTGGACGGACGTGGAGCTGCGGGCGGCGGCCCGGGTGGTCACCGGGGCCGTCCGGCCCGCCGGGCGGCTCCCGGTCCCGGTGCCGGGCCGCTACCCGCTGGGCCACGGGCTGACGTACGAGCCGTAGTACGGCCCTGTGTACGCCTCCCGTGGCCCCCGGGGGCTGCTCGGGACATACCTGGGAGCTACCCGTGAGCTACGTGCGAGCTACCCGCGCGCCGCTACGGCCGCAGCATCGGCTCGCGCTCCAGGTCCTGCTGGTCGAGCTGCGCGTCCGGCTTCGCCAGCGGCGCGGCCGCAGCCGGACCGGTGAGCGTGGCGGCCGGGGCCACCCCGGCCCACTGCAGGATCTTCGCGGTGGCCAGCGACTTCTCGCTCTCCATCAGCTTGGAGACGTTCGCCCCGTGGTTGGCGCCCGGCGCGATCATCACGTGGCTGTCGCGGACCCCATAGCCGAGGTGGAACGGTTCAGCGCCCCACGGGTCGTTCTGTCCGTAGACGAAGAGCATCTGGTTCGCGTTCTTCTTGACCCAGTCGTCCACGTCCCGCATCGCCGCCGGCTGGAAGGTCATCGGGATGTCGCGGGGCACGAAGTTGCGCGGCGGCTGGTAGCCGTAGCGGCTCAGGTCGGCCAGGTGGGCCTGCTTGATGTCGGGCGAGCCGAGCTGCGTGCCCGCCTGGTAGTAGTACGGCGTGTACGTCTCCAGTCCCTGGTCGGCGTAGGCCGAGAAGCCGGAGATCGCGTCGACCGTGTCCCAGATCTCTTGGTCGCTCGCGGTCGCGGCGACCGGGATGGAGGCGCAGTCGGCGAGCAGGCTGTACTGCCAGAAGGCCCACACGTAGTCGAGCACGACGGCCTCGTAGGCCTTGTCGAGGTCGCCGACGGTGGTGAAGGTCCAGCCGGCCTCGGCGGCTGCCGCCGCGTACTTGGCCTCCAGCGGAACGCGGCGTACGAGCGCCTCGCGCTGCACCGCGTTCAGCTTGTCGCGGCACTCCTTGGTGCCGACCTTGGCGAAGAACCGGTCGTAGGCCGAGTCCTCCTTGTTGACCACATCGTTGGGCGCGACGTACGCGACGACACCGTCCATGTCGCGCGGGTAGAAGCGCTCGTAGTACGTGGCGGTCATGCCGCCCTTGCTGCCGCCCGTGGCGAGCCAGTTCTTCTTGTAGACCTTCTTCAGAGCGGTGAAGATCCGGTGCTGGTCGCTGGCGGCCTGCCAGATGTCCAGGTTCGCCCAGTTGGCCGGATCGGGCCGGGAGGGGGTGAAGAATCGATACTCCAGCGACACCTGGTTGCCGTCGACGATGGTCGTCGGCTCACTGCGGCGCGGGGCGGTGTTGACGTTGTAGCCGGAGGTGAAGAACACCGTCGGCCGGGAGACGTCCTTGTGCAGCAGGGTCAGCCGCTGCTTGAAGGTGCCCTTCCACGGCGCGCGGTGGTCGACCGGCTGCTCGTAGTTCAGTACGAAGAAGCGGTAACCGGGGTACGGCTTCTCCTCGATCAGGGTCATCCCCGGGACGGAGAGGATCTGGTCCTTGATGTCCGCGGCCGTGGCGGCGGTGGCGGCGGTGGCATCCGTTGCGGCGGCAGGCTCCGCGGCGGTGGCCGCTTGTGCCGTGAAGCCGGCCGCGCCCATGGTGCCGATGAGCACCACGAGCGACAGCAGCCATCCGAGCGTCTTGCGCATTCACCCTCCCCTTGAGTTCACTTCGGTCGCCGTGAACCTAGCGGGGTCAACGCGCCGCTGACCAGACCTTGTTGGGACGGACCGTCAGCACAGGATCCAGCCGGAATCGACGGATCCGCCCCCTACACTCCCCTTTGCCCACACGCAGCGGTGGATCGCGTGGACGCTGACCGGTCCGGCACATCGGGTGAATCACCCCGTACCGCGGATCGGATGGCCGCCGCTCAAGCCGCCGCGCGCTCGTCCTCCCCGACGAAGGTCCGCCACAGCTCCGCGTACCGGCCGCCGCGGGCCAGCAGTTCGGCGTGGGTACCGTCCTCGGCCACCCGGCCCCGGTCCATGACGACGACCCGGTCGGCGCGTGCGGCGGTGGTCAGCCGGTGCGCCACCACCAGGGTGGTGCGCTTGCCCGCGAGCCGGTCGGTGGCCTGGTTGACCAGGGCCTCGGTGGCCAGGTCGAGGGCGGCGGTGGCCTCGTCGAGCAGCAGCACGTCGGGGTCGACGAGCTCGGCGCGGGCCAGCGCGATCAGCTGGCGCTGGCCTGCGGAGAGGTTGCGGCCGCGTTCGGTGACGGCGTGCAGGTAGCCGCCGTCGAGGGTGGCGATCATGTCGTGGGCGCCGACCGCGTGCGCGGCGGCCTCCACCTCGGCGTCGCTCGCCCCGGGCCGCCCGTAGGCGATGGCGTCGCGGACGGTCCCCGGGAAGAGGTACGGCTCCTGGGGGACGACCCCCAGCCGGTGGCGGTACTGCGTCAGGTCCAGTTCGCGCAGGTCCACCCCGTCGGCGGTGACCCGGCCGGAGGTCGGATCGTAGAACCGGGCCACCATCTTGACCAGCGTCGACTTGCCGGCCCCGGTCTCGCCGACGAAGGCGACGGTCTGCCCGGCGGGTATCCGCAGGCTGATTCCGGCCAGTGCCGGCTCCTTCTCCCCGCGCTCCTCGGCGGTGCCGTACCCGAAGTGGACCTCCTCGAAGGCGATCTCGCCGCGCAGCTCGGGCAGCGGACGGGGCTCGGCGGGGCGGGGGGTGCTGGTCGGCTCGCGCAGCAGGTCCTGGATCCGGCCGAGCGAGACAGTGGCCTGCTGGTAGCCGTCGAAGACCTGGGAGAGCTGCTGGACGGGCGCGAAGAACAGGTCGATGTAGAGCAGGTACGCGACCAGCGCGCCGGTGGTGAGCGTCTGGGCCTCCACCCGGCCCGCGCCGACGATCAGCACGGCGGCCGCGGCCCCGGAGGACAGCAGCTGGACGAAGGGGAAGTAGACGGATATCAGCCACTGGCCCCGGACCCGGGCCCGGCGGTAGTCATCGCTGCGCTCGGCGAACCGGACGGCGCCCGAGCTCTGGCGGCGGAAGGCCTGGACGATGCGCAGCCCGGCCACGGACTCCTGGAGGTCGGCGTTGACCAGGCCGACCCGGTCGCGGGCGAGCTCGTACGCGGCGACCGACTTGCGGCGGAACACGATCGTGCCGATGACCAGCACCGGCAGGGTGGCGAAGACGATCAGGGCCAGCTCGACGTCGAGGACGAGCAGGGCGATCAGGATGCCGAAGAAGGTGAAGACGGAGACGACGGCGGTGACGAGCCCGGTCTGCAGGAAGCTGGAGAGGGCGTCCACGTCGGTCGTCATCCGGGTCATGATCTTGCCGGTCAGCTCGCGCTCGTAGTAGTCGAGGCCGAGGCGCTGGAGCTGGGCGAAGATCTTGACGCGCAGGGCGTAGAGCACGCGCTCGCCGGTGCGGCCGGTCATCCGGGTCTCGGCGAACTGCGCGGCCCACTGGGCGGCGACCACGGCCAGCGCGAGGCCGGCGGCCACCCAGACGGCGGCGAGGGCCGCCTGTTCGACGCCCTGGTCGATCCCGTGCCGGATCAGGATGGGCAGGAGCAGCCCGGATCCGGCGTCCACGGCCACGAGGGCCAGGGAGATCGCGAGCGGCGCCCAGAAGCCGCGGAGCAGGCGGCCCAGGTTGTAGCTGTCCTCGGCGGACGCGGCGCGGGCCTCGTCGACCGCGGGGGCGTCGTCGGCCGGCGGCAGCGCGGCCACCTGGGCGAGCAGTTCCGGCGTGGCGGGCATGCCGGCCGGGGCGGTGGTCTTCTCGTCGGCCTCCTCCTGCCGCTGCCACAGCTCGGGGGTGATCCCGCCGGCCACCCGGCGCTTGGCGTTGACGGGCTCGGAGTCGATCTCGGCTTCGAGCTCGATGTCCCGCTCGATGTTCCGGTCGCGCTCGCGCTCCCGTTCGAGATCGCGCTCGAACTCGGCCATGGCGGGCGCGTCCGGGGTCTGCGGGGACGCGGAGCCGAGGGCGTCGGGGTCGGTCAGCAGCCGCCGGTACAGGGCGGAGCGGCGCTCCAGCTCCTCGTGCGTGCCGATGTCGGCGAGCCGCCCGTGCTCCAGTACGGCGATCCGGTCGGCGAGCGCGAGCGTGGAGCGGCGGTGGGCGATGAGCAGCGTGGTACGGCCGGCCATGACGGTCCGCAGCGCCTCGTGGATCTCGTGCTCGACGCGGGCGTCTACGGCGGAGGTGGCGTCGTCGAGGAGCAGCAGGCGGGGGTCGGTGAGGATGGCGCGGGCGAGCGCGATGCGCTGGCGCTGGCCGCCGGAGAGGGTCAGGCCCTGCTCGCCGACCTTGGTGTCGTACCCGGCGGGGAGGGCTTGGATGAAGCCCTCGGCCTGGGCGGCGCGGGCGGCGGCCTCGACCTGTGCGTCGGTGGCGTCGGGGTGCCCGTAGGCGATGTTGGAGCGGATGGTGTCGGAGAAGAGGAAGGAGTCCTCGGGGACCAGCCCGATCGCGCCGCGCAGCGAGTCGTAGGTCAGCTCGCGCACGTCGTGGCCGCCGACGCGGACGGCGCCGCGGTCGGCATCGTAGAAGCGGGGCAGGAGCAGGGCGACGGTGGACTTGCCGCTGCCGGAGGAGCCGACGAGGGCGACGGTCTCCCCTTCGCGGACGCCGAGCGAGAAGCCGTCGAGGACCGGGCGCTCGGGGTCGTACCCGAAACGGACGTCCTCGAACTCGACGGTGGCGGGCGCGTCGTCGGGAAGCCGCTCCGTCCCTTCGTCCATGACCGGCTCGGTGTCGATGAGCTCGAAGACCCGCTCGACGCCGGCGCGGGCCTGCTGGCCGACGGTGAGGACCATGGCGAGCATTCGGACGGGACCGACGAGCTGCGCGAGGTAGGTGGAGAAGGCGACGAAGGTACCGAGGGTGACCTGCCCCTTGGTGGCCATCCACCCGCCGAGGGCCAGCATGGCGACCTGCCCGAGGGCGGGTACGGCCTGCAGGGCGGGGGTGTAGCGCGAGTTCAGGCGGATGCTGCGCATCCGCCCGGCGAAGAGCCGGCGGCCGGCTTCGCGCAGCTTGCCGGTCTCCTGATCCTCCTGGCCGAAGCCCTTGACGACGCGGACGCCGGTGACGGCCCCGTCGACGACGGTGGCGACGGCCGCGGCCTGGCTCTGGGCGTACCAGGTGGCGGGGAAGAGCTTCTTGCGGCTGCGCTTGGCGATGAACCACAGGGCGGGGGCCATGAGCAGCGCGACGAGGGTTAGCATCGGCGACAGCCACAGCATGATCCCGAGGGATATCCCGAAGAGCAGGAAGTTCCCGATGGTCATGGGCAGCATGAAGAGCAGCCCCTGGATGAGCTGCAGGTCGCTCGTCGCCCGGCCGACGACCTGGCCGGTGGACAGCTCGTCCTGGCGGCGGCCGTCGAGGCGGGCTATGGAGTCGTACATGTCGGTGCGCAGGTCGTGCTGCACGTCGAGGGCGAGGCGCCCGCCGTAGTACCTGCGGATGTAGGTCATCACGTAGACGAGGACCGCCGCGCCGATGAGCATTCCGGCCCAGGGGCCCATGGGCTTGCTCTTGTCCCCGATGACGTCGTCGAGGATCACCTTGGTGACGAGCGGTACGAGCGCCATGACGGCCATGCCGCCGAGCGAGGAGCCGAGCGCCAGCAGCACGTTGACCTTGTACCGCCAGGTGTAGGCCGCCAGCCGCTTGGCCCAGCCCTGTTTCTCGCCTGTTCCCGTCTCTGCCGCCACCACGTGGTGCCTCCCCGTTCGTCATGCCCTACCGGAAGCGCCAACGCTCCGACCGGCGGATTTCATCCCGCCGCAACAATCGAACGGGTTTACGCGATGCTGGGCGAGGCGGCTTGGGCCGTCCGGGGGGAACGGCTCTAGGGCGCGTCGAACGCGTGCTCCAGGACGTACGCCGAAGCGTCGAGGACCATCTCGTTGACCTCGACGACCTGCCCGTCGGCGGCGAAGGCGGTCCGGACGACCAGCACGACGGGTGTCCCCGCGGCTAGCCCGAGGCTCGCCGCCTCGCCGGAGGCGGGCATCCGCGAGCGGACCTTCTCACGGAAGCGCACCGACCCCCGTGGCCGAGCTCGGCGAGTCTGACACGGAGCCTGCCTTCCCCTAAGGGACCGGCGCTACGCCTCGCCCGGAGGAGCGACCCATTTCGTGGGTTGGCCCGTAGCCCGGGCGATGGTGTCGAAGTCCTTGTCGTAGTGCAGCAGTGTGAGGCCCGCGAGCTCGGCCGTAGCCGCGACGAGCAGGTCGACCGGACCTGCACTTCGGTGCTCCCCACGGTCCGTGAGCAGCCGCTGCACCGCCCGGGCCCGGACATAGACGGTGTCAGGCATGGGAGTCCAGTTGAACAGCTCGCCCAGGAGGGCTTCCTTCTCCAGGCGGTCGGCGAGCGAGCGGGCCGAGAAGAGGGTCTCGAGCTCCGTGATGTCGCAGATGCCGATCACGCCCATGGCGAGGTGCTCGAGCCACCCTTTGCGCACGTCCTCGTTGGTCAGGATCCGCGCGAGCGCGGACGTGTCGACGAGGTGGGTCACCGGACTCATCGTCGGTAGTTGCCCTTATCCAGGAGGTCGTCGAAGTCGCCGCGCTTGCCCATCTCGACGAGCCGGTCCAGAGCCTGCAGTCGGTTGTGTCGCCGTACGTAGTCCTGTAGGACGGCGTTGACCGTGTCCTTCTTCGATTTGGTGCCCAGTATGGAGGCCGCTGCCGCGAGGGCCTCGTTGTCGACGCCTGCGATGTAGAGGTTGTTGGACATATATGTCTCCTAGGCTTCCACCATATGCAGCATAGAGGGCAAGGCCGCCGCATGCAACGAGCTGCGACCGAGAACGGCGCCGGCTTGGCTCAGGGGCTAGGGAGCGGCTTCACCACGGGGGGCTTCTCCAGTGGCTTGTTCTCGCAGCCGAGGGCTTCGGTGATCCGGCGGGCCATGAGGTAGGTGAGGGCGGTCTGGCGATCGCGGGCCGCTTGGTCGACGGCCGCCGGCGTGGAGCTGACGCTGTGCTCAGCCTTCGCGTGGAACCAAGCCGACTTCGAGGCCTCGCCGAGCTCGCCGGGCATCTCGCAACCGACGTACAAGGTCGTATCGACGTCATTGGCCTGGCCGAAGGTGCCGCCCTCCACCTCGAACGGAACACCGTTGGGCAGGGGGTATTGCACCTCCTTGGAGGCACGCGAGACCCATCCGAAGCGGAAAGTCACGCCGCCCCCGCCATCTTGGCCGACGGCCCACAGGGCACACCTCGTCCTCATAGGGATCCGGTGTTCCGGGCCCGTCTCCGGCAGTGCGCGTCGCAGCGTCGCCACCACCTCGCTCGTGCTGTTGTAGACGAGAGCATCGAAGGCGTCCGCAGCGATGACGTCCCGCAGGAGGACGCCCTCCTGTGAGGAAGGACTGATCCCACACGGCGGCTGCTCGTTCTTGGCCTCGGGCTCGCCCGAGGTACACGACGCGAGCATCAATCCGCAGACGAGCGCGGCCGTCGATTGTCCGAGAGCCTTGAGCGGGTCACGGCCTGAGGTGCGCACGAGCAGCCTCCCGTCCCGAGGTGTAGCCCTCGTTCGCCTCGTTCTTGGCGTGGTCGAACGCAGGGTCATTGCCGATCTTCCGATCACTTCCCCACGCATCCATCATCGTGTTGGTCGCCTGCACGCCCGCTCCGTAGTTGCTACTGGAATCCTTCTTGCTCTGTTCCTCGGCGTCGTCCTTCATGCCCTCGACCCACTCGTACTTCAGCGAGTCGATCAGTGAACCACCGATCGTGCCCACGACCGGGATCTCGCCGATGAGCCCGTTCGCGGCGGCAGCCGTGTGTTCGGACGTGCCTTCCGCCCACTTGACCGCGTCGTCTTCCTTGTCCTTGTAGACGTCGGCGCCGATGCCGTTGAGTGCGCCGTTGGCCGCGCCGATGTCATGGGCGATGTTGTCCCAGTCCGCGCTCACCCCGTGCATGTCGCTCTTGTACGGGGCGGCAGCCTCGAGCTGCCCTGCCCCGTACGCCCGCTCCGCCTCGACCATCAGGGCGTATGCCGGGCCGTCGTCGGCGATCCCGCGCATCACACGGATCAGACTGCCCTGGCCGACGGCGATCTGAGCCTTGTCCCCCGAACCGTGGATCGAGTCGTTGCCGTCTACGTAGCCCAGAGCAGAGCTCTTACCGCCGAGGATCTCGTGGGTGTCGGCCACATAGTCGACCAGCGCCTTCGCCATCGGCTGGCGCAGGCCCTCCAGGTCGTCCTTGAACTCGTCGCCCTTCATCTCGCCGTCGAGCAGCTGGATCGCCTCGTGCATCACGCGTGCCTGCCCCTCCGTGTGGGGTCCCGGCGGGCCCAGCTTCTCGCCGTCGACGTGGCCGGTGGCCGCCGCCTGGAGGGCGGCGCCGAGGCCGGCCGTCTTGTCGCCGTGCATCTCGATCGGCTGGCCGACACCCGTCGAGATCCAGGGGTCGGGCATCTCCCGCTCGTCGAGCATGTACTTCAGGTGCTCGTTCTTGTTGCCGGGCGCCTCGGGGTCGAGGAAGTACGTCGCCGAATCCGGGTCCTTGGCCATGATGCCGAGCAGCCCGTCCAGCGGGTCGGAGACCAGGTTCGGGCGCTGGGAGTCGTAGGCGTGGTCGTACATGTGCGGCTTCGACTTCTCGGCCTCGATCATGCCGTCGCCGAGGTCGTTGAGGAACTGCTTGCCGTAGCCGTCACCGTTGCCCATGAGGGTCACGAGGGCCTGGTAGCCGTACGTGGGCCGCAGGCCCTTGGCCACGAGCTCGGGCCCCTGCTCCTTGAGGCCGTTGACGAAGGGCTTGTAGGCGTAGCTCTCCGGGTCCTTGGTGCCCGACGCGATCGTGCCCGCGAGTCCGGAGTTGATCGATTCGTACAGCTTCTTGTCGGCCGCCGACGCACCGCGTTCGTTGGACGCCAGGTTCATCTGGTCGGCCAGCTGGAGGGTGTCCTTCGCGCCCAGCGAGTTCAGGTACGCCTCGCTGAAGTGCTTGTCCTTCGAGTTCTGCTGCAGCAGTTCGTTGTAGTGCCGCAGCTCGTCCGGGGAGGCCTTGCCGTCACGGATCTTCTGGGTGAGGGCGAGTGCCTCCACGGCCTCGACGTCGTTGACGGGCTTGGAGTTGAAGCCGAACATCGAGGTTCCGTCCGCCCCCGACGCGTTCATCAGGGCCGTCCGGACGTCCTCGTCGAACTCCGTGACCGCCTTGACCGTGTCGGCGATCCGGCTCGTCCAGGACCGCTCGACCTCCGGGAGGTCGGGGTCGTGCCGCACCGCGTTGGCGGTGGCGGCGTCGGCCTTGGAGTAGTCGTAGCTCGCGACGCCGCTCTCCGAGACCTTCATGCCGGCGGTCCGGGCGTCCGCCACGGCCGACACCACCCGGCCCTTGAGGTCCGTGAAACGGGCGTGCGCGTCACGGAGCAGGGACTCCATGGCCAGGGCCTCCGTCTGCGCGGACGCGAACTCGCGGCGCGTGATGGCGGAGTTGGAGGCGGCGGTCTGCTGGCTGGTGCCCAGCCAGCCGTTGCCCGTGGAGACGCTCTGGACCTCGTCCTTGTAGACGCCCTCCAGGGTCTTGAACTGCGTCGCCATGGCCTTCCAGCCGTCGGCGGCCGTGGTGAGCGCGGAGAGGTCCGTGTGCATGATCTCGGAGTAGTTCGGCACGTTCGGCTCGTCTTCCCTTACAGTCCCGCGACCTTGGACTGCACCGGCTGGAAGCCCTGGCCGGTCAGTTGGTCGTTTCCGGTGAACAGGTTCGACGCGCCGCGCAGGGACGTCTTTTCCGAGTTCAGGCGTCCCATCAGGCGCTTCACCTGGTCGTCCCAGTGCGTGTGGGCCTTCGTCAGGCCGGTCGCCGTCGCCCAGCCGCTGAAGGCGTTGACGGCGCTGCGGGTCGGCTCGTCGGCCGCGTCCGCGGCCTTGGTCGTGCCGGGCTGCAGGACGTTCTCGATGGTGTTGGCGGCCTTCTTCTTCTCGGGAGGGGCCGTGGCCAGTACGCCGTAACCGCTGGGGGGCGCGGAGGGACCGCCCCCGTCGGCCGGGGCCTGGTTCAGCCGCATCTGCGGCGAGGGGTCACCGGTCCCCGCCCCCTGCTTGTGACGGCTCCACTCTTCCTCGAACGACACCGTTCCCCCTCGCACTTCGACCCGCACCTGATCACCGCAACCCTAACCAGCCGCGGGACACCTTTCAGACGTGCGTCGGGGCGAACATCTTGAGGGTGGCCGGAAGTACCACTACCGAGGGGCCCGGGGTCTTGAGGGCCTTCGTCAGGTCCGCGCGGAGGGATTCCGGGGTGGTGGTGGTCGCCGGGACGTCGAAGGCGGCCGCTAGCGCGACGAAGTCGGGGCGGGTGAGGGACGTGCCCGTCTCGCAGCCGTACTCGCGCAGGATGCCGTAGCCGCCGTCGTCGACGATCAGCCAGGTGACGTCCAGGTCGTGCTGGCGGGCGGTGGCCAGGTCCGCGAACGAGTACATCGCGCCCCCGTCACCCGAGACGGCCAGCACCGGGGTGCCCGGTTCGGCGAGGCAGGCGCCGAGGGCCGCCGGGAAGGCGTAGCCGAGGCCGCCGGCGCCCTGCGCCGAGTGCATGGTGTTGGGGTGCTTGGCGTCGAAGGCGGACCAGGCCCAGTACGACAGGATCGTCATGTCCCAGAAGGACGGGGAGCGCGGCGGGAGGGCGGCGCGGATCGAGGTCAGGAGCTGCTGTTCCAGGGTCACGTCCTGGGCGGACAGGCGGGCCGCGATGGAGGAGAGGAGCAGGCTGACCCGCTCGGGGGCCCGCGGGTCCGCGCGCTCGGCGACGGTTTCGAGGAGCGCCTGCAGGGCGAGGCGGGCGTCCGCGTGGATGCCGAGGCCGGCGTGGTTGGACTCCAGCTTGCCGAGGTCCGCCTCGATCTGGACGACCCGGCCCGCGGGGAAGAACGTGTGGTAGTTCGAGGAGAGTTCCCCCAGGCCCGAACCGACGACCAGCAGGACGTCCGCGTCCTCCAGGAAGTCCGTCATGTGGCGGTCCTCCAGCCAGGACTGGAGGGAGAGCGGGTGGGTCCAGGGGAAGGCGCCCTTGCCGCCGAAGGTGGTGACGACCGGCGCGTTCAGGCGTTCCGCCAGCTGCTTCAGCTTTCCCGCCGCGTCCGAGCGGATGACCCCGCCGCCCGCGATGATCACCGGGCGCTCGGCGTTCTCCAGCCAGTGCGCGGCCAGCGCCGTCAGCTCAGGGCGCGGGGGCAGCTCGTGCGGGGTCGCGTCCATGCCCGTGACCTGGGGGATCAGGGTTTCGGCCCGGAGGACGTCCTCCGGGATCTCCACCCATACCGGGCCGTGCGGGGCCGTCAGCGCGGACTCCCAGGCCTCGGCGATCACGGAGGGGATCTGGGAGGGGGTGCGGGCGACGTGCACGGACTTGACGACGTCGCGGAAGGACGCCGCCTGGTCCCGCAGTTCGTGCAGGTGCCCGCGCCGGCCGCCGCCCAGTCCCTGGGTCGGGATCTGCGAGGAGATCGCCAGGACCGGGGCGGAGGCCGCGGCGGCCTCGGCGAGCGCCGGGAGCGCCATCAGCGCGCCCGGACCGGTCGAGAGCAGCAGCGGCGCCGCCTCGCCCGTCATCCGGCCGTACGCGTCGGCCGCGAAGCCCGCGTTGTTCTCCGTACGCAGGCCGATCAGCCGCAGGTCGGAGCGGCCGACCGCGTCGAAGAGGGCGAGCGCGTGCTGCCCCGGGAGCCCGAAGACCGTCGTCGCGCCGAGCGAGCGCAGCGTCTCCACGACCAGGTCCCCGCCGGTCCGCCCCGGCGGCGGCGCGAGCGCGGCCGCCTTCTGGGCTTCGGTGGGACGGAGTACCAGGTCGTGGTCGTGCGTCACGTGCGCTTACTCGCCCTTCGGGTCGCCTTCGCCGTCGGCGTCGTGCCTCTTGGCCCTGCCTATCGGCCCTGCCTGGCGGCAGAGATCTGACGGCTCATGATCGTGGTCAGCTCGTACGCGGTGTGCGAGGCCGCGACCGAGGTGATCTCCGCGTGATCGTACGCCGGGGCGACCTCCACGACGTCCGCCGAGACCAGGTTGCAGGAGGACAGGCCCCGGATGATCTCCAGCAGCTCGCGCGAGGTCATGCCGCCGGCCTCGGGCGTGCCCGTGCCCGGCGCGTGCGCCGGGTCCAGCACGTCGATGTCGATCGAGATGTACAGGGGGCGGTCGCCGATGCGCTGGCGCAGCTGGTCCGCGACCTCGTCGGCGCCGCGCCGGTAGACGTCGGCGGAGGTGACGATCCCGAAGCCCATCTTGGCATCGTCGTCCAGGTCCTGCTTGCCGTACAGCGGGCCGCGCGTGCCGACGTGGGAGAGCGCCTCCGTGTCGAGGATGCCCTCCTCGACGGCGCGGCGGAACGGCGTGCCGTGCGTGTACTCGGCGCCGAAGTACGTGTCCCAGGTGTCCAGGTGCGCGTCGAAGTGGAGCAGGGCCACCGGGCCGTGCTTCTTGGCGACGGAGCGGAGCAGCGGGAGCGCGATGGTGTGGTCGCCGCCCAGGGTCATCAGGCGGGCGCCGGAGGAGAGCAGCTCGTCGGCGGCGGCCTCGACCTGGTCGACGGCCTCGTTGATGTTGAAGGGGTTCACGGCGATGTCGCCGGCGTCCGCCACCTGCGCGAGCGCGAAGGGGGAGGCGTCCTGCGCCGGGTTGTACGGGCGCAGCAGGCGCGAGGCCTCACGGATGGCGTTGCCGCCGAAGCGGGCGCCGGGGCGGTAGGAGACTCCGGAGTCGAAGGGCACGCCGACGACGGCCACGTCCGTCTTGCCGCCGACCTCGTCGAGGCGGGGCAGCCGGGCGAAGGTCGCGGGGCCCGCGTAGCGCGGGATGCGGGAGGAGTCGACGGGGCCGCGCGGCTGCGTGCTCATGAGGGGGTGCCTTCCGGAGGAGGTGTGCGGTCCTTCGAGCGTAAAGGGACATCCGAGGGGCGCGAAGTGTACGTTTCATCCATCAAGGTCCCCCGATGTGTACGGAGTATCCATGGAGGCCCCTCCCACCCCGCCGGTGCCGCTCGGCCTGCTGCTCGCCGACCACGAGCTCGGGCTGCGGCACCTCGCAGGACCCGCCGAGGGCGAGGTGCACGGCGTCCACGCCTCCGAGATGGCGGACCCCTCGCCGTACCTGCTCGGCGGCGAACTGCTACTGACGGCGGGGGCGGGCCTTGCGGAGGCGGAAGCAGGGACGGAGGCGGAGGCGGGCGCGGGGGCGGAAGCGGGGACGGACACCGGGGCGGATGCCCGGGCGGCCGACGCCCGGACGGACACCGGGACCGACGCCGAGCAGTACGTCGCCCGGCTCGTCCGGGCCGGGACCGCCGCCATCGGCTTCGGCGTGACACCGGTGCACGCGACCGTGCCGCGGTCCCTCGTCGAGGCCTGCGACCGCCACGGGCTGCCCCTGCTGGAGGTGCCGCCCGGGACCCCGTTCACGGCGGTCGGCCGGAGCGTCTGGCGGCTGATGGCGCAGGCCCGGACCGCCGAGCTCCGCCGGGTCACCGAGGCCCAGCAGTCCCTGGCGGCCGCCGCCGCCCGCCCCGACCCGGTCGCGGCGGTCCTGCGGCGGCTGGCGGCCACCC
>NZ_JAGGOW010000186.1 GCF_018614135.1 Streptomyces sp. ISL-66 | reverse complement strand
TGTCCACGCCCTGCGCGATGTCCGGGGACTGCGCGCCGATCGACACCGACACACCGCACGAGGCACCGTCGAAACCCTTGGCGGAGGAGTCGTAGCCGATCTCCAGGATCGCCTCGCGGACCAACTGCGCGATCGGCACGTAGGCCTTCGTCGTCACCTCTCCCGCGACGTGCACGAGACCGGTGGTGATCAGGGTCTCCACGGCCACGCGCGAAGTCGGGTCCTCGCGGAGCAGCGCGTCGAGGATGGTGTCGCTGATCTGGTCGGCGATCTTGTCGGGATGTCCCTCGGTCACGGACTCCGAGGTGAAGAGACGACGGGACATGACACTCCTTGAAAGGTCCGGTAAAACCGGCGGAACCAATGGAAAGGGGGCAGTGATCGCGTTAAGCGCGGCCCCGGCAGACAGAACGGAACGGGATGCGGTCGGCGCGAACCGCGCGGCGCGTGCGGGATCAAGCCAGACGCACGCGCTCGACAGCACCTGGAACGAGAACGGACTCCCTCGGGAGTGAGGGGCCCTGGGCGGTCGCGCGAACCTCGTGCGCCACGGACACGAGCGTCAGGTGGCGGTGCCAGCCGTCGAAGGTGCGGCCCGTGAAGTCCCGCGCGCCGACCGGGTCGGTTACCCGCGCGAAGGACTCCTCAACCGTACGCGCCGACGCCGCCAGGGCCACCAGCTCCGCAGGACGGGCGTCCAGCAGGTCGGTGAGCCACACCTCGTCGGGGCCGGACTCGCCGCCCGCACGGCATCCGAAGAGAAGCAGGTCCTCCGCGCCGGAGAGGGGTGCGGGAGTGAGGAGGCCGAGCGGGACGGCCCGGCCGACCTTGATGAGGAACGGCAACCGGGCGGCGCGCAGTCGCCTGACCGCGTCGATCACGTCGATTCCGTCGATCGCCATCACCACCGGCCTGGAGGGAAGTCGCCGCCCGGGTCCGTTCAGCAGGTCCAGGTGCACCTCGATCGCGCACTCCGTCGGGGTCCGCGCGCGGCTGCGCCCGGGAACAAGCGGCCCTCCCGGGCGGTCCGTCCGGGCGTCTGCGGCGCCGGGCCGCAGCAACTGCCAGTTGACAGGCTGGCATTGCGCCCCGGACACGGCCCAAAGCCCCACGGCGTACTGGACGTTGCGTACGGCGCCGAGGTCGGGGACGTACCGGCGGTGTACGCCGGCGATGTCGTCGCCCTCCTTCGGCGTGAGCATGGGGCGCAGCACCCACACGTCGAGCGGCGCGGCGGCCGCCGCCCGCGCGGCCAGGGCGCGGCGGACCGGCATCCAGTCCCAGGTGGAGCAGCTGACGAAGTGGTGCAGCCGCTGCTCCAGGGCGGTCCCGTCGCCCAGGCAGGCCGCCATGTTGCGGAAGGACCTGCGGCCCTCGGTGACGAGCAGCCCTTCGACGTACTTCGCGGCCCGGGCGCGCTGATCGCTGCGGGCCAGCGAGGCGAACAGTGGGGCGCACAGCGCCCGCAGGGCCTCGTCGGCGGATTGGTCCCCGGCGGCTTCGCGCCACGCGGCACTCTTCATGAACTCCCCCTGGTCCCACGGTGATGAACGCCTCCGGAACGGCGGGCCGCGCCGTCGCACCCGGCAGGCCCGTGGCCGTGGGGCGCTTCCTCCTGCTGCGGAGTTCGCGTTCCACGGCCACGGTCAGGGACGGCGGCCGGCGGCCGGGTCCCACGCCGTGCGGTGCTGCCACGGCGGGGCTCCTGCCGATCGGACGGGCCCCGGTCAGGCTTCCGCGGTCTCCGGCTTCTTGGACCGGAAGGCTCCGGTGCCGGCGAAGATGAGAGCGGCAATGACAAGGGACGCCACGGTGAATCCGGAGACCCCGTGGAAGCCGTCGAACGTGGAGAGCAGGAAGCCGCCCACGAAGCCTCCGATCATGGTCCCGATGTACAGCGCGGTCGTCGCGAGTGAAGAGACCGTGCCGCGCGCCGCGGTGGTGCACGAGAGCAACATGGCCATGAAGATCGGATAATTGAGGCCGAGCACGACGGAGCCGAGGGCCAGCCCGGTGATCGCGGTGGCCAGGTTGGGGGCGAACGGCACGGCGCCGTAGATGAGGATGAGCGCCACGAAGGCGTAGGCGAGCGTGCGTTCCTCACCCAGCCGCTTGATGAGGTGGCTGCCGAAGATCGAGGTGATCGCCATGCCGACACCCAGTGCCATCATCGCGGCGCTGATCGCGGTGACGCCGAGCCCGAAGTCCTTGGAGAGCCAGGACCCGATGAACGAGATCGTCTCGAACACACCGGTCTGATAGGCGAGATACCCCAAGAGGTACCAGGTGAAGGTGCGGGAGCGGAACAGACCGGCGTACACCGAGAAGAATCCGCCTCCGGCCGACGACGCGGCGGGCACGGACGGGAAGACCCGGAACAGCAGGAGCCATACGACGGCCGAGAGTCCGGCGACCGCGAAGAACGGCACGTGCCAGGAGCTGGCCGCCAGCCAGCCGCCGATCGGAACACCGACGACCTGCGAGATGGACATGCCGGCGCCCGCCAGGCCCATGGTCTTCACGATGGCGTCGGCGGGCACCAGGACCGGAATGGACGCCCACAGCTGGGGGGTGACCAGGGCGGCCGACATACCGGCGAGCACCCGGAAGACGATCATGCCCCAGAAGTTCGGCGCCACTCCGCAGAGGGCCGTTGCCACAGTGAATCCAGCGAATCCCAGGAGGAGGACGCTGCGTCGGTTCCTGCCGTCCGAAAGGGGGCCCGCCACCAGAGCGAAGAGAGCGAACCCGAGGGCGTAGGCGCTCACCATCCAGCCGGACATGCTCGTGGAGACGTCGAAATTGCGGGAGAGCATGGGCAGCATCGGGGCGACGAGGAAGGTGTCGGTTCCGATGACGAACATGGTCGTGAACGAGAGCCAGGCGATTGCCGTGGCCGATACCTTCTTCGCCGCCAGAGGCACGGAATGGCCCGTGTTTGCTTTTGATTGAGTGGAACTCATGTCTTTCACACCGCCGTCAGGGGGATCACTTCGGGGAGATGCTTCGGCGTCTGCGCGTCTGTGCCTCTGTGCGACTGCGCGGACACCGGAGCGGGAGGGGGGAAGGGGAGCGGGAGGGGGAATCTGTCAGTGGGCGGAGTGGGGAGGTTTCCTGCCCCAGGCGGAGTACACGAACGTCGAGACATCCGGTGCCGGCCCACTGGCGACCAGGGCCTGCGCGGCTTCCACCTGTTCGGCGGTCACCAAGCCCGCTTCGACCAGTCGCGGACCGCTCTGGACGAGCCGGGTGGCCAGAAGCTGGTCCTGCACCGTGTCCACGCCGAGACCGCCCGGGGTGACGCGGACGCCCACCGAATCACAGCCGGCCGCTTCCAGCCGGGCCGGAATGCGCCGCGCCCAGGACAGGTCGATGCCCTGTCCGGCGAGCGCCGTCAGGTAGGCACCGTGGACCTGCCGCCAGGCCGGGTACGCGGAGTCGGCCGCGGGCAGGAAGTGGACGTCTTCGAGGACCAGCCAGCCGCCGGGGGCCAGCCAGCGCATCACCCTTTCGAGGATCTCCTCGCGCTGCGGCAGGTGCATGAACACCGCGCGGGCGTGGATCAGGTCGAAGGAGCCGACTGGAAAGTCGTCGGTGGTCAGGTCCGACCCCCGCACCTCCAGGTGGGGCGCGCGGTCCCCGTCGATGAACCGGGGGTCGATGTCCAGTGCGAGCACGGAGCCGTCGGGCACCAGCTCGGCGAGCCAGTACGCGATGGAGCCCGCACCGGCACCCAGTTCCAGGCACCGCCAGTCCGGCCGCATCGGCAGTCGACTCAGGGCGTGCACGGTGCCCGGGTCGTAGGTCTTCTCCAGGAGTTGGAGCCGCTCCAGTTCGGTGGGCAGATCCTTGCTCAGTAGGCCTGTCGTGTAGGCATCGGCAGGCACAACGCTTGCGCTCATCGCACTGTCTTCCTTTCCGAGGGGGTGCCAGCCGGCGCTGGTGGAGGTCAGGTGGGTTCGCCGAAGTAACCGGACGAGTGCAGGACCCGCAGCCAGGTACCGTCGGGCTGCCGTCGCGCCACCTGGTAGCGGCCCCGGCTGTTGTCCTGGGGGACGCTCGACGTCAGGGCGATGTCGTCCAGACGCAGCGTGGGCAGCGACTTCTCCATCGGGAAGTACGAGAACTTCGCCAGCATCCCTTCGAACGCCTTCTGTATGGCGTCGCGGCCGTAGTGGTCCTGGCCGATCGGGAAAGCCATGATCGCGTCCGGTTCGTAGAGGGCGGCCATGCCCTCGGCGTCGCCCTCGTTGGCACGCTCCACCCACAGCCGGGCCAGCTCCTCGGGCTCGCGTGCTCTCTCGCGCTCTGTGGCCATCAGGATTCGCTTCCTCATCTGTCGTCTGTCGTGTGTCGTCTGGCGTCTGGCGTCTGGCGTCTGGCGTCTGGCGTGGGCCAAAGCCGGTCGGAAGTCAGTCGGAAAGCAGAGCGCGCGGGTCGTAAACCGCTCGAATTCTGTTGATCTTTCCGTCCTCGACATGGATCCAGTTCGCGACGGGAGTGGGCGGGGCGATACTGGTGTGCAAGGTGAACCAGGTGACGACGTCGGATTCCGACACGAAGACCCGTTCCACCACGAGGTCCGTCGTCACCGGTGACATGCGCTCCAGCGACTCCCTGCATTTGTCCGCATCGTCCAGAGTCGCCAGCGGTCCTGCGTATGAGAAGTCATCTGCCAAGAGCGACCTCAAGGCATCGAATTCTTTTCCTCGCCAGGCTGCGATATAGGCCGCCGCTATCTCCCCGGCATCGCTCGGTCCGGCTTTCTCCGTGTTCTCGGACTCTTCGCTCACTCAGTGAATTGTGCGCATGCGGCCGATGCCTGGCGATGGGCAGCACCGCACTATGTCAAGTCATCCGCGGCGGCCGCGGCGGGGCCCGTGCAGGAGTTCGGCTGCGTTCGGCAACGCAAAGGTGCCGCTCCGCTGGGCAGCGGAGCGGCACCCGTCGGGCGCCCCCGTACGGGGGCGCCTGAGGTCCGGAGATCACGGCTGGAGGCGTCGCACCGTGTACCCGTCACCGTTCCTGTCGTACCGCAGGCGCTGATGCACGCGGTTCTCGCCGTTGGCCCAGAACTCCACGCTGTCGAACCGCAGCAGACAGGCGACGTAGGTCTCCGGGCGCGGCAGCGGTCCGGCGTCCGCGAGCCGTGCGACCTCGGCCTGGAACGCGGCCATGTCGAGCAGTTCCTCGCTCTGCCGCGACGTCACCGACGCGGGATGGGTGAAGAGGGGCCGCTCCCGCCACTTGGCGTCGGCCGCATCGGTGCCGAGGATCTCCACCGCACCGCTGATGCTGATCTGCTGACTGGTCTCGCGCCAGTACAGGACACCCGACGCCCAGGGGTTCCCGGTGAGTTCACGGCCCTTCTGGCTGTTGACGTGCGTCGCGAAGACGATGCCTTCGTCGGTGATCTCGTTCACCGCGACGATCCGGGTCGACGGGCGTCCCCGCTCGTCGGCGGTGGCGAGCGCCAGCGCCTTCGGCTCCCGTACGCCGAGGCGCGCGGCGGTGTCCCACCAGTCGCGGACGATCCCCACCGGGCCGGGGGGCGGTGCGTCGTATTCGGGAAAGCTGATCTCGATGGTGCCGGTGAGCGTTTCCGACCTGGTTGAACTCATTGCTACCTCCGTATCGTGCGGTGTGGTGACCGCCGTGGCCGTCGTGGCCGTCGTGGCGTCGGCGCGGGCGGCGGCGAGGGCGTCGGTGCGGGGCCTCAGCCTGGGTGTTCCGGTCAGACGAGTGCCGTGCCCCGGGCGAACAGGGCTCCGCTGCCGCCGACTTCGACGGAGACGAAGCGCTCCCCCGTGCCCTCGGCACGGGCCAGCATGAGGGAAGGGCGGCCGATCTCCACGCCCTGCAGGATCTGCACCGGTTGCCCGGGTGCGATCACTCCGTGACGGCCGAGGTGCAGGGCGAGCGGTCCGGCGGCCGAGCCGGTGGCCGCGTCCTCCACCACGCCGTACGCCGGCGAGAACATGCGGGTGCGCCAGTGCGTTCCCTCTCCCGCGAAGCAGTTGACCGCCAGGTCCTCGAACTCGGCGAGTGCCCGGTGGTCGGGATGGAGCCGGGACAGCGCCTCGACGCTGTCGAGCCCCACGAAGACGTGCCGGGGGCCGTTGCGGTAGATCTCCACCGGCAGGGTCGACTCCCGCACACCGACGGCTGCCATGAGTTCGTCGGCCCGGTCGAACAACTCCCATGTCGGGATGGGCTGCTGCATGCGCGCGGAGACCACCACACCGTCCCTGCGGTCCAGTTCGAAGGGGATGACTCCCATCTGGGTCTCCAGCAGGAGCTTGTCCCGGTCGGTCTCGGCGCCCAGCGCTATGGCGGTGCCCAGCATCGGGTGGCCGGCGAAGGGCAGTTCGTTGACGGGCGTGAAGATGCGGATACGGGCGTCTCCTTCGTGCCGCGGTGCGAGCACGAAGGTGGTCTCCGAAAGGTGCATCTCCCGGGCGATCCGCTGCATGCGCTCGCCGGGGATGTCGTCGGCATCGAAGAAGACGGCGACGGGGTTGCCCCGCAGGGGTTCCTCGGCGAATGCGTCCACTACGACGTACCTGTGCATATCGGGTCTCTCTCCCTCGCGCGGAGTGCGCATGGTTGTCGGGGCCGGCCGGGGGCGGGCCGGGCGGTACCGCACGGGGGCGGTCCGGCGTCAGACCGTGACGCGCGGCTTCGGCCGTGCGGACGTGTCCGGGAGTCCGGAGGCGTCGGGCAGTCCGGAGGCGTCCGCGCGTACGGCAGCGTCGGGCAAGGCCAGCACGCCGCGTACCGCGCGCGCCACGATGCCCGGGCCGTTGCGGGTGAGCACGGACTCGGCGTGGAACTGCATGGACGCGAAGTGCGGTCCCCGCAGCGCGTGCACCTCTCCGGTGTCCCGGTCCCGGCTCACCTCGACCGTGCCGACCCCGTCGACCTCGACGAGATCGTCGTCGCTCACGGCGGCGAACGTGTTGTAGAAACCGACCCGTTCCGAGGCGCCGAACAGGTCGATGGCCTTCTGTACGCCCTGGTTGGGGACGTCCCTGGGGTGCACTTGGAAGCCGAGCCGCAGACTGAGCGCCTGGTGGCTGAGGCAGACGGCGAGGAACGGCTGCCGCTCGCGCAACAGGGTGTCGACCGCCGCCCGCAGATGCCGCATCTTCGGGTCGTCGCGGGCGCTCGGATCGCCCGGTCCGGGCCCCATGACCACCAGGTCGTAGCCGTGCAAGGAGTAGCTCTCGTCGAAGCGCCGCACGCTCACCACGAGGCCCAGCGAACGGAGCTGTCCGGCGATCATCGCGGTGAAGGTGTCCTCGGCGTCCACGACGAGGACCCGGCGGCCGGCGAGGTCGGGCGCCGGCCGCAGCCGCTGGCCGACGTCGCTCAGCCAGAAGTCGGCGATGGTGTCGTTCCTGCTGCCCAGGGCGGCGCGGACCGTGGGGTGTTCCGCGAAGCGGCTGACGGCCGGCGCCTGGAGTGCGGCGATCAGACCCGCGGCTTTGGCTCGGGTCTCGGCGGCCTCCGCGGCGGGATCCGAGTGGCGCACCAGCGTGGCGCCGACCCCGATGCTCAGGCGGCCCTCGGCGGAGATGTCCGCGGTGCGGATCAGGATCGCCGAGTCCAGTTGCCGGGTGCCGTACTCGTCGCGGCTCATCAGCGCGGCGACCCCGCTGTAGTAGCCGCGGCCCTGCGGTTCGTACCGCTCGATGACCCGGCAGGCGCTCTCCAGCGGGCTCCCGGTGACGGTCGGGGCGAACAGCGTCTCGCGCAGGACGTCGCGGACGTCCCGGTCGGTGTGTCCCTCGATGAAGTATTCGGTGTGCGCGACGCTGCCCAGTTCCTTGAGGTACGGGCCGATGACCCGGCCGCCCTCGGGGCAGATCTGGGCCATCATCTTCAGTTCCTCGTCGACGACCATGTAGAGCTCGTCGGTCTCCTTGCGGTCGGCGAGGAAGTCCATGATCCCGGGCAGTTCGGGGCCGGACAGGGGGTAGCGGTAGGTGCCGCTGATCGGGTTCATGACGGCGACCCCGTCACGGACGCTGACGTGCCGCTCGGGCGAGGCGCCGACGAAGGTCCGGTCGCCGGTGTGGATGACGAACGTCCAGTAGGCGCCGGACTCCCGGGCGAGCAGGCGGCGAAAGAGCGCCAGGGCCCGATGGTGTCCGTAGTCGCTGATGTCCGCGACGAAGGACCGCTTGACGACGAAGTTGGCGCCCTCGCCCGTGCCGATGGCGTCGGTCAAGACGCTGCGCACGGTGTCGGCGTACTCCTCGTCGCTCACGTCGAAGCGCGGATCGCGCAGTTCGGTCGGCACGTCGGGGATGCGCGCCACCGCGTCCTCCACGCGTACGGTCTCCTGGCCGGTGACGGTCAGCGCGATCAGCGGCGCGCCGTCGTCGGGGGCGGCGAATCCGCGCTCGGCGATCTGCCGGTACGGGATGACGGCGAGCACGTCGTGCCGTACTCCCCCGCCCTGCGGCAGGCCGTCGGGCAGCGGGATCCCGGTCAGGGCATCCGGCTGCGAGACCTCGCCGAGCAGCACGTCGAGGTACCCGGGGCCGGTCGTCTCGGGGCGGTGCAGCACCGCGAACGGGCCCGGCTCTTCGCCCAGTATCCGGTCGAGGAGTCCCGGCGAGGACGAGCCGCTCCCCCGGAACGACGCCGGCCGCGGGCTCATGCGAGGACCTCCTTGGTGGTGAGCACCACGGCACAGCGCTCGGCGGCGTACCGCACGGCCAGGTCGTGGTACTCGGCCGAGAAGTCGGCGACGGCGTCGGCGACCAGGAACGGCTGGATGTCGTTGGTGAACGCCTCGACCGCCGACATCAGGACCCCGACGTGTGCGTAGACACCGCAGACGATCAGCTGGTCGCGTCCGGCGCCGCGCATGCGTTCCAGCAGGTCGGAGCGGAAGAAGGCGCTGTAGCGCCATTTTGTGAGGAGCCAGTCGTCCGCTCCCGGGGCCAGTTCGACGACGACCTCCCGGTCGGCGGGGTCGGTGCGCATGCCCGGGCCCCAGAAGTCCTTGAGGAGTCCGCGCTGCGCGTCGTCCATCCCGCCGGGCTGGGCGGTGTAGGCCACCGGGACGTCGCGCGCGACGCTCCACTGCCTCAACAGGGCCGCGTGTGCGACGAGTTCTTCGCGCAGGGGGGAGGGGAAGGGCTCCAGGAAGTACCGCTGCATGTCATGGATCAGGAGGACCGCCCGCTTCGGGTCGACGGTCCATCGGGCGGTGTTGGGCGGCAGGTCGCCCGCGGTGGGCAGTGCGTAGGGTTCGATGGGCGGTATGCCGGGCATGGCCCTGGCCTCCAGATTCTGAGAGGAGAGGTGTCAGCCGTTCCAGGCCGACACCACGTGGACGGCCTGACCGGGGTTGAGGCGCGGGTCGCAGCGGCTGGTGTACTTCTCGCCGACCCGGGCGAGGGCGGCCTCGTCGGTGGCGCACTCGGTGACGTCGTCCGGGGTGGTCTCCAGGTGCAGGCCGCCGGCGATCCCCCCGCCGGCGAGCACGGCCTGCTGGAAGCCGCGCACCTCGCGCACGATCGTCGCCAGCATGCGGGTCTTGTTTCCGTCGGGGGCCGTGACGGTGTTGCCGTGCATCGGATCGGTCAGCCAGATCACCGGATGGCCCGCCGCGCGGACCGCTTCGACGAGCGGAGGCAGCCGGTCGGCGACCAGGCCCGCTCCCATCCGGGCGATCAGCGTGAGCCGGCCGGGGTCCCTGGCGGGGTCGAGCCGCTCGCACAGGGCGAGGAGTTCCCCGGGCGTCATGCCGGGACCGACCTTGCAGCCCACCGGGTTGAACACGTCGGCGAGCAGAGCGACATGGGCGCCGTCCACCTGTCGGGTGCGCTCCCCGATCCACGGCAGGTGGGTGGAACCGAGGTAGGCACCGCCGCCCTCGTCGCGGCGCAGCATCGGCTCTTCGTAGTCGAGCAGCAAGGCCTCGTGGCTGGTCCACACCGGCGCCTCGATGCCCTGGCCCTCGGTACGGGTCTTCCATCCGAGGTTTTCCACGATGTCGTTGGCGGCCATGTAGCCGGCCAGGATGCGCAGCGGGTCCGGGCGTCGGCCCTCGGCATCCGGCTCGGGGCCGTTCACCATGTCGCCGCGGTAGGAGGGGAGTTCCACTCCATCGATCCACTCGGTGGGACTGGAACGCGGTTTGGCGAACTGGCCCGCGATCCGGCCCACCCGTACGACCGGCTTGTGCGTCGCCATCCGCAGGGTGCCCGCCAGCAGGTCGAGGACCGCCGCTTTGCGCGCCACGTAACCGGGCGTGTGCTCGTTGACGTCCTCGGCGCAGTCACCGGCCTGCACCATCAGGGCCTCCCCGGTGGCGACCCGGCCGAGCAGAGAACGCAGCGTACGGATGTGGTCGGCCCTGGCAAGCGGGGGCCGGGCCTCCAGGGTCTTCCGGACCCGTTGGACCTGAAGCGGGTCGCCCCATTGGGGCTGCTGGAGCGCGGCCCGGGACTGATCGGCGTGCAGGGCGTTTTCCATGCTGTTCTCCAAGGGTGGGAAGAACCGGGCTCTCGACTGCGGAGGACCCGTCAGGTGGGTATTCCTTCACGCTTGATCTCCGGCACCGGAATTCCGAGTGCGCGCAGCTGCTCGAAAGGATTCATGAATTCGCGGTTCTGCTTGATCTTCCCGCCCGCCAGCTCGAACGAGTGCAGGAAGTGGTTTTCGTAGTAGCCCTCGGGGTAGCCGGGAAAGCGGATGACACCGTGCCCGTCGCATTCGACCCAGAAGTGGTTCGGGTCGTCCGTCTCGAAAACACGGACGTTGTACCACTCCCAGTCCGGGAAGCACTTCAGGGACCACACGGCGTGCTCGGCGAGGCGGTCGCGCCCGTTGATGACGATCGGGGAGCCGGTGTCGGTGGTCCACAGACCGCCGCTGCCGTCCTCGGTGAAGAGCTCGTGCCGCCGCAGGCGGTCCTCGCCCCTGGTGTTCATGTACTGCTCGACGACGGCCCGGTGCTTTCGGCGCAGTTCGACTGCGTCGGTGAATCCCGCGGCGGTTTCGGACACGGCTTCGGACACGGCTTCGGACACGGATGTCCCTTTCTCTGTGAATGACTGACGGCTGCCGGAGGCATGCCGGGGAAACTTCGGCAGCGTGCGGGCCGAAGTGGGATGAATTCCCTCTGAGGGGGTGGCCGGATGGCGTCCGTGCACGGCGCCGGACACAGCAGCTTCCGTATCGGACTCGATGCAGCCTAATCACCGGCCGCCGTGCGCGGAAGGAAATTCGGCGCCGGATATCCCGTGCGGTGCCGCACGGAAATTCGGACAGGCCGGAGCGGCCGGCGGTCGCGGGCTGCTCCGGCGCACGGCAGAGGAACGGAAAGGAAAAGGGAACGGGAAAGGAGGAGAGAGCAACGAGGGGGAGGGGGGTCGGGTCAGGCGATCATGCGGCGTTCCCGGCGTGGTGTCACCGCGTCCGCCAGGGCGTTCCACTCGGCGGCGCGCTGCGCGGCGACGGTACGCACCAGCGGCGCGCAGTGTTCGGGCAGAACGGCCGCGATCCGCCGCCACTGGTGCGGGGTGAGCTCCGTGGCGAGCAGTGCGCGCAGCAGCTGCCGACCGATCTCGCTGCCCTTGAGGGAGGGGTCCTTGAGCAGTTTGCGCACGGCCGCGGCCGCCGGATCCGGGCTGGCCTCGCCGGCGCCCTGGCCGGCCCCCTGGCCGGGCCGTGCGCTGGGCCCTGCGCCGGGCCGCGCCCGTGGTCCGGCC
>NZ_JAGGOW010000185.1 GCF_018614135.1 Streptomyces sp. ISL-66 | reverse complement strand
GGGCGGCACGGCCGGCGCGGCGGGCGGCGCCGGCGGGGGTGCGCCGAAGCCGCCCTGCGGGGGATCCTGCGGCGCGCCGAAGCCGCCGGACGGCGGCTGGCTGGGGGGCGGCGGGGTACTCATCTGTGCTTACTGCCTCTCGGTGGGCTGCTCGGCGGACTCGTTCGCGACGGACTCGTTCACAGGGGATCGTTCACGGCGGGATCGCTGGAACCGCTCACTTGCCGAAGACCATCAGGAGCTTCTCGTCCTTGTTCCGGGCGAGCAGGTGCGAGGCCGAGACGAAGAGCCGGCCGTCCGCGTAGTCGACGTTCGGGGAGTAGAAGGAGCTCTCCACGGGGGCCGCCGGGCCGGAGGGGTTGCGCAGGACCGCCGTGGGCGTGCCGCCGCCGGCCGGGATGGTCAGGACCTCGCCGCCCTTGTCGTACTCCGCCTTGCGGTAGACGAAGACCTGGCCGTCGGCCGCCTTGAGCGGGGTGAGGGTGCGGCCCTCTCCGGCCGGGCTGCGCCACTTCTCCTTGCCCGTGGTCAGGTCGAAGGCGACGATCTCGTTGGCCTTGCCGGCCTCGGCCGCGGTGGGCAGGTAGAGGGTGTTCGCGTCGACGTAGGAGGTCCCGCAGCTCTGGAGGGACCGGTCGAAGGTGCCTCCGCAGCCGGACGGGAAGCTGCCGTCGCCGGAGACGGTCGTGCGCTGCTGGCCGTCGGGGCCCAGGACCACGATGGAGCGTTCCTTCTTCTCGGAGTTGCCGAGGTCCAGGACGATCGGGTCCAGGGAGTAGATGGTCTTGACCGTGAAGCCCTTGGGGAGCTTGTAGGTCCAGGTGTTCTTGCCGGTGGCCGGGTCGGCGTCCATGACCTGGACGGTGCGGTCGGCGTCCTGGCAGGTGGCGATGGCGATCATCTTGCCGTTGCCGGCGGCGAAGTCGCCGGGCTGGCAGCCTTCGGTCCGCTTGTTGTCGAAGAGCTTGTCGCCGGTGCTGACCTTGAAGGCGCTGGTCGTGCCCATCCGGTTGACGACGAGGGCGTCGCCGGTGAGGGCGAGCTCCGGGGTGGTGAAGATGTCGAAGAGGCCTTCCTTCGGCACCTCGTGCGACCACCCCTCCTTGCCGTTCTTGAGGTCGATCATCCGCATCTGGTTGCAGTGGGCGCTGTCGGATTCGCCGTCCTTGTACATGACGACGGTCTTGCCGTCCGTGCTCTGGTCGGTGACCCCGCAGATCACGGTGGGGAGGGTGAGGGTCCACTTCTCCTTGCCGTCCGCGACGCCGTAGCCGGTGACCGACTTCCAGAGGGTCTTGACCACGGTGTCGCCGACGATCCACTGGCCCTTGGAGTCCACTCCGGAGCCGGGGCCGTCGATCTTGCTGGTCTTGAACCAGAGGACCTTGTCCTCGCCCTGCTTGCGCCCGGCGTTGAGGTCTTCCTTCTCGCCGCCGCCGTTGCCGCTTCCGTCGCCCTTGTCGACGGAGGCGGACGGGGAGGCCTTGTCGTCGGTCGGGGCCGTGGAGTCCTGCGCGACGGGGTGGTCCTCGCCCTTGCCCCCGTCCCCGGCGAAGAGGAAGTAGCCGCCGGTGGCGAGGACGAGCACGCCGGCGACGGCCGCCGCGATCAGTGCGGCGGCCTTCTTGTTCGCCTTGGCGGGCGGTCCGGGCTGCTGGTACGGCATCGGCGGCATGCCGGGGGGCGGCGGCGGGAAGCCGTAACCCCCGGGCGGCTGCTGGCCGTACGGGCCCTGCGGCGGCTGGGATTGCGGGGGCTGCTGCGGGTACGGGCCCTGGGGCTGGTCCTGGGGCTGGCCCTGGGGCTGCTGGGCGTACGGGTTCTCGCCTTGCGGCGGATAACCGTACCCGGGCTGCGGCGGCCCGGGGAGGTGGCCGTAACCGGAAGGTGTCGGCGGCTGGTTCGGCGGCTGGGGCGGCTCGGTCATCAGCGCATACCTTCGGCTTCGGGTGGTCGGAGACTGCCCTTTCTATCACTGCCGGCGCGTATGCGCCGGGCCGGTCCGCCCCCTGTTCCCAAGGGAGGACCGGCCCGTGATGCCCCCGTTATCAGGCCGGTTGGGGCCCGGGCCCCCGGAACTCACGCCTCTTCGGCGAGCTCCAGCCAGCGCATCTCCAACTCGTCCCGGTTCGAGATGAGTTCCCGGAGCTCGGTGTCGAGCTTGGCGACCTTGTCGAAGTCGGTGGAGTGCTCGGCGATCTGCGCGTGCAAGCTGCTCTCGCGGTCCGACATCTTGTTGAGCTGCCGCTCGATCTTCTGCAGCTCCTTCTTCGCGGCGCGCGCGTCCCCGGACGCCGAGGACTTGCCCGTGGAGGGCGCGGGCGCCGGGGCGGCCGCGTCGATCATCTTCTGGCGGCGCTCCAGGTACTCGTCCAGGCCGCGCGGCAGCATCCGCAGGCTCGCGTCGCCGAGCAGCGCCATCACCGTGTCGGTGGTGCGCTCGATGAAGAACCGGTCGTGGGAGATCACGATCAGCGATCCGGGCCAGCCGTCGAGGAGGTCCTCCAGCTGGGTCAGGGTCTCGATGTCGAGGTCGTTGGTGGGCTCGTCGAGGAAGAGGACGTTGGGCTCGTCCATCAGCAGCCGCAGGATCTGCAGCCGGCGCCGCTCGCCGCCGGAGAGGTCGCCGACGGGCGTCCACTGCTTCTCCTTGGTGAAGCCGAACTGCTCGCACAGCTGGCCCGCCGTCATCTCGCGGCCCTGGCCGAGGTCGACCCGGTCGCGCACGCGCTGGACGGCCTCCAGGACCCGCAGCGACGGGTCGAGCTCGCCCACCTCCTGGGAGAGGTAGGCCAGCTTGACGGTCTTGCCGACGGTCACGGACCCGGCGGCCGGCTGGACCTCGCCCTGGGTGCGGGCGGCCTCGGCGAGGGCGCGCAGCAGGGAGGTCTTGCCGGCGCCGTTGACGCCGACGAGACCGACACGGTCACCGGGGCCCAGGTGCCAGGTGAGGTGCTTGAGGAGGGTCTTGGAGCCGGCCTGGACGGTGACGTCCTCGAGGTCGAAGACCGTCTTGCCGAGACGGGCGTTGGCGAACTTCATCAGCTCGGACTTGTCGCGCGGCGGCGGCACGTCGGCGATCAGCTCGTTGGCGGCCTCGATGCGGTAGCGCGGCTTGGAGGTCCGGGCGGGAGCGCCGCGGCGCAGCCACGCCAGCTCCTTGCGCATCAGGTTCTGCCGCTTGGACTCCTCGGTGGCGGCGATGCGGTCGCGCTCGGCGCGGGCGAAGACGTAGTCGCTGTAGCCGCCCTCGTACTCGTGGACGTCACCGCGCTGGACGTCCCACATGCGGGTGCAGACCTGGTCGAGGAACCACCGGTCGTGGGTGACGCAGACGAGCGCGGAGCGGCGCTCCTGGAGGTGCTTGGCCAGCCAGGAGATGCCCTCGACGTCGAGGTGGTTGGTGGGCTCGTCGAGGACGAGGAGGTCCTGGTCGGCGATGAGGAGCTTGGCGAGCGCGATGCGGCGGCGCTCGCCGCCGGAGAGCGGGCCGATGACGGTGTCGAGGCCCTGCCCGAAGCCGGGCAGGTCGAGGCCGCCGAAGAGTCCGGTCAGCACGTCGCGGACCTTGGCGTTGCCGGCCCATTCGTGGTCGGCCATGTCGCCGATGATCTCGTGCCGGACGGTGGCCTTGGGGTCCAGGGAGTCGTGCTGGGTGAGGACGCCCATGTGCAGGCCGCTGTTCTGGGTGACCCGGCCGGTGTCGGGCTCCTCCAGCTTGGCGAGCATGCGGATGAGGGTGGTCTTGCCGTCGCCGTTGCGGCCGACGACACCGATCCGGTCCCCCTCGGATACGCCGAGGGAAATGCCGTCTAGCAGGGCACGGGTTCCGTACACCTTGCCGACTGCCTCGACATTGACCAGATTGACGGCCATCAGGAGCGCTCCAGGGAAGGGGTGTGGATCAGCCCCCAGCCTAACCCTCCGCGAAGTGCCCGACCGTTCCCCCAGCAGCCGGCCGGCGAGCACCGTCGCGATCGCGGCGCGCGGGGGTGACCGGGAGGGCGAGCAGGCAGGGCCCGGTGCCGAGGGCGGCGAGGGACCTTACGGGCACCTGCTGCTCAGCCGCCTTGAGGACGACCGTCAGCCGAGCCGGATCACGCGGACGACCGACCCACCCGTCGCTCACGCGGCGGCCTCGCGGCACGCGGCGGCGAATGAGGGGCCTGCCCGTCACGGCCTGCTCGGTCATTGAAGCGCCTCCCGCATCACTCGTCCGGTCTCCCTCAGCCTGGACCCGTATCAGGCTCAGGAAAGGACTCTCGCGCCAAGGGCCGGGCTCGTGGCCGTGTGGGTGCTGCGGCACGTCGCCGAGGCTTCCAGGGCGGCCGCCACCTTGGACGCCGCTTCCGGGTCGCGGACCAGGAAGGCCGTCGTGGGGCCCGAGCCGGATACCAGCGCGGCCAGGGCGCCGGCGTCCGTGCCCGCGGCGAGGGTGTCGGCCAGCGAGGGCCGCAGCGACAGGGCCGCGGGCTGGAGGTCGTTGGCGAGGGTCGCGGCCAGGGCGTCCGGGTCACCGGAGGCCAGGGCCGCCAGGAGGGCCGGGGAGGCCTGCGGGACGGGGATCTCGCGCCCCTCGGCGAGGCGGTCGAACTCGCGGAACACCGCCGGGGTCGACAGCCCGCCGTCGGCGACCGCGAACACCCAGTGGAAGGGGCCGGCCGCCACCGGGGTCAGGATCTCCCCGCGGCCGGTACCGAGCGCCGCCCCGCCGACCAGGCTGAACGGCACGTCGCTGCCCAGCTCCGCGCAGAGGGGGAGGAGGTCTTCCACCGGGGTGTCCAGGCCCCACAGCGCGTCGCAGGCCAGCAGGGCCGCCGCGCCGTCCGCGCTGCCGCCCGCCATGCCGCCGGCCACGGGGATGTTCTTCGCGATGTGGAGGTGGACGGAGGGGGCCAGGCCGGCCCGGGCCGCCAGCATCTGCGCCGCCCGCGCGGCCAGGTTCGTACGGTCCAGGGGGACCTGGTCCGCGTCCCGGCCCTCGCAGGTCACCGTGAGGGAGTCGCAGGCGGTCGCGGTGACCTCGTCGTACAGCGAGACCGCCAGGAAGACGTTCGCCAGGTCGTGGAAGCCGTCCGGCCGGGCCGCGCCCACCGCGAGCTGGACGTTGACCTTCGCGGGGACCCGTACCGTCACGCTCGCGCTCACAGGGCGGGCCTCTGCGGCGCCGGCTTGTGCTCGGCGATCGCCGCGAACTCCTCGACGGTCAGGGATTCGCCGCGGGCCTGCGGCGAGACGCCGGCCGCGACCAGCGCGGCTTCCGCGCCCGGCGCCGAACCGGCCCAGCCGGACAGCGCCGCGCGCAGCGTCTTGCGGCGCTGCGCGAAGGCCGCGTCGACGACGGCGAAGACCTCGGACTTGGTGGCGGTGGTCTTCACCGGCTCCGCCCGGCGCACCAGTGAGACGAGCCCGGAGTCGACGTTCGGCGCGGGCCAGAAGACGTTGCGGCCGATGGAGCCGGCCCGCTTGACGTCCGCGTACCAGTTGGCCTTGACGGAGGGAACTCCGTAGACCTTGTTGCCGGGCTTGGCGGCGAGCCGGTCGGCGACCTCCGCCTGCACCATCACCAGGGTCCGCTCGATGCTCGGGAAGCGGTCGAGCATGGTCAGCAGCACCGGCACGGCCACGTTGTACGGGAGGTTCGCGACGAGCGCGGTCGGCGGCGGGCCGGGCAGTTCCTTGACCAGCATCGCGTCGGAGTGGACCAGCGCGAAGCGGTCCTTGCGCCCGGGCATCCGCGCCTCGATGGTCGCGGGCAGCGCGGCGGCCAGGATGTCGTCGATCTCCACGGCGACGACCCGGTCGGCGGCCTCCAGCAGCGCGAGCGTCAGCGAGCCCAGGCCGGGACCGACCTCGACGACCACGTCGTCGGGCCGGACCTCGGCGGTGCGCACGATGCGGCGCACCGTGTTGGCGTCGATGACGAAGTTCTGGCCCTTCTGCTTCGTCGGCCGTACGCCGAGTACGGCGGCCAGCTCCCGGATGTCGGCCGCGCCGAGGAGGGCGGAGGTTTCGGGCGCTGCCGCGGGCGCGGTCTCGGACGAGGGCTCGGGCTGCTGCTCTGCTGTGCTCACCGATAAAGGGTACGGCCGCAGTGCGGCCACGGACTCGCCCCCCGCTGCACGTAGAGCTTCTTCGCGCGGTAGGTCTGCTCCTGGCCCGGTGCGTCCTGGGGGCGGCCGCTGCCGCCGAGGGACTGCCAGGTCTGGACGTCGAACTGGTACAGCCCGCCGTAGGTCCCCGAAGGGTCGGTGGCGCCGGGCCGGCCGCCGGACTCGCACCGGGCCAGCGCGCCCCAGTCGAGGCCGTCCGCGCCCGCCACCGAGCTCGGCAGCGGCCTGGTGCCGACCTTGACGAGCTGGGTGACCGGTTCGCGCACGGTCTCCTCGGCGATCCGGCGGGGCTTTTGCCGGACGCCGTTCACGGTGCGCAGGCCGTACGTGACCCTGCGCGCGCCGGGCCGCCCGGAGCGTTCGACGACTTCGGTGCCGGCGAAGAGGGCGGGGTCCTTGACCTTCTCGGTCGCGTACGGGATGCGCTCCTCGCGGACCTCGCGGGTGCCGGTGATCCGCAGCACGGTGACGGTCATGCCGTCGCGGGGGAAGGCGTCGGGGGGCACCGAGGTGGTGTCCTGGCCGTGGAGGGTGATCCCGGCCTGGTCGAGGGCCTCTTGGACGGTGGCGGCGTTGGTGCGGATGGCGTTCTCGCGACCGTCCGCCATGAAGGTGATGCTGCGCTCGGTGCGGACGGCGAGGGCCAGGCCGGTGCGCGGGACGGGGGCGGTGCGGGGGGTGGAGAGGTAGGCGCCTTCGGCGCGGATCCCGAGCTGGCGCAGGGCGCCGTCCACGGTGCGGGCGGTGGTCCACACCTCGCGCCGCTGCCCGTCCAGGGTCAGGCGCAGCGGGCGGCCGTAGCGGACGATGATCTCGTCTCCGTCCTTCAGGGCCGCTCTCCTGGCCGGGGCGACGAGGTCGTGGGGGCCCACGCCGAGCCTTTCGGCGGCGAGCAGTCCGCCGACGTCGTCGGCGAAGGTGTGCAGCCTCTGCGGGACCCCGTCGACGGTGAGTCGTACCGCCTTGTCGGTGGCGACGAAGGCGGTCGTGCCGCCGGCCAGGAACGCGACGACCAGGGCCTGCGGAACGATCCGCCGCCAGCTGCCCGCGGCCGAGCGGGCTCCCGCCGGCCGGCGTCGCCGGTCGCGGGCGCCGGAGCCGCGG
>NZ_JAGGOW010000184.1 GCF_018614135.1 Streptomyces sp. ISL-66 | reverse complement strand
CTGGACTCCAGACAGGACCTAGCGGGCCTCGGCCGGGGTGCGGGTGAGGAAGCGGCGGAGTTCGCGGGCGGCGGAGGCGCCGGCGCGGTTGGCGCCGATGGTGGACGCCGACGGGCCGTAGCCGACCAGGTGGACGCGCGCGTCGCGGACCGCGCGCGTGGCGTCGAGACGGATGCCGCCGCCCGGCTCGCGCAGGCGCAGGGGGGCCAGGTGGTCGACGGCCGCGCGGAATCCGGTGGCCCACAGGATCACGTCGGCCTCCACCCGGTTCCCGTCGGCCCAGGCGGCGCCGCCGGCCGTGAGGTGGTCGAACATGGGCCGGCGCTCCAGGACCCCCGACGCCAGTCCGCCCCGGACCGCCTCGTTGAGCGGCAGCCCGGTGACGCTGACCACGCTCTGCGGAGGCAGCCCCTGCCGCACCCGGTCCTCCACCAGGGCCACCGCCGCACGGCCTTCGGCTTCGCCGAAGCTCCCGTCGCGGAACACCGGCGGCCGCCGGGTGACCCAGGTCGTCCGCTCCGCGACCTCGGCGATCTCCAGCAGGTGCTGCACCGCCGAGGTGCCGCCGCCCACGACGACGACCCGGGCCCCGGCGAACTCCTCCGGCCCCGGATAGTTCGCCGTGTGCAGCTGCCGGCCGCGGAAGGTCTCCTGCCCCGGGTAGCGGGGCCAGAACGGCCGGTCCCAGGTCCCGGTGGCGTTGACCAGCGCCCGCGCCGACCAGGTCCCGGATGCGGACTCCACCAGCAGCCGCCGGTCCGCTCCCTCGCGTACGGCGGTGACGTTCACGGGACGGCGTACGCGCAGGTCGAAGCGGGCCTCGTACGCAGCGAAGTACTCCCCGATCACCTGGGAGGACGGCCGCAGCGGATCGGCCCCGACGAGCTCCATGCCCGGCAGGGCGTGCATGCCGTGGACCTTGCCGTAGGTCAGCGAGGGCCAGCGGAACTGCCAGGCACCGCCGGGGCGGGGAGCGTGGTCCAGGACCACGTGGTCGATGCCCGTCCGGGCGAGGTGATAGGCGCTGGACAGGCCCGCCTGGCCGGCGCCGATGACCGCCACGTCCGTGACTGCCGCGACCGCCGTACCGGCTGTGGTCCGCTCCGCAAATTCGTTCACGGTTCTACCAACCGGGCGCGTTGCCGGGATCTTCCCGGGCCCCCGTTACGGGTGGCCGGCGCGGAGCGTCGCCAGGACCGGGCCGACCGGCTGGAGGGTCAGGCCCGGGAGGACCTTCGCGCGCCCGGGGCCGCTGTCCAGGTGGAAGCGCTGGGCCAGGACGGCCAGTACGAGGGCGGCCTCCACCAGGGCGAAGCGGGCGCCCGGACAGGCGCGGGGGCCGCTGCCGAAGGGGAACCAGGCGTGTTCCGGCACGGGACGGGGCGCGTCCGCGTCCCAGCGCTCAGGGCGGAAGGACTCCGGCTCCGGGAACCAGCGCGCGTCCCGGTGCATCGACCACGGGCTCGCCCACACCGACAGGCCGGCTGGGACCGGTCGCCCGCCGAGCGTCGCACCCTCCGTCGCCACCGCCGAGATCAGCCAGATCGGCGGGTAGATCCGCAGCGCCTCCTTGACCACCTGCTGGGTCCAGGGCAGCCGCGCGTAGTCCTCGTACGTCGGCAGCCGCCCGCCGAGCACCCGGTCCAGCTCTTCCGTCAGCCGCTCGCGCGCCTCGGGCGCACCGGACAGCAGCTGCCAGGCCCAGGTCAGGGTGGTCGAGGTGGTTTCGTGGCCGCCGATGTAGAGCGTGATCGACTCGTCCCGCAGCTCCGTGCGCGACAGCGGCTCCCCCCTCTCGCCCCGGGCGGCGAGGAGCCGGCTCAGCAGGTCGTCCCGCTCTTCGCCGGCCGCCGAGGCCGCCTCGTGCTCCCGTATGACGTGCTCGATCTCCCGGTCGAGGACGGCCACCGCGGCCCGCATCCGGCGCCGGCCCGGAGTCCGCACCCATGGCGGCAGGAACAGGGTCACTCCGCGGAACTCCGCACTCAGTTCCCGCTGAGCCGTGGCCATGGCCGCACCGATCGGCGCCTCCCGACCGGCCGCGTCGCTGCCGAACAGGGTGCGCACCCCGATCCGTTGCGTGAGCCCGGCCATCTCCTTGTGCACGTCGATCCGCGCGCCCTCGCTCCAGGCGGATGCCAGCGCGTCGGCGCACTCCACCATCGTTGCCGCGTACGAGCGCACTTGGCGCGGGCGCACCGAGGGCTGGACCAGCGCCCGCTTGCGCCTCCAGTCGTCGCCCGTGGCCACCACCACTCCGTTGCCGAGCAACTGGCGAAAGGCCCACCCCAGTTCGGTCGGCTTGAAGGTCGACTCGACGGCGCCCAGCAGTTCGCCCGCGTGCTCGGGCCGGGAGACCAGCACGTTGCGCTGCGGGCCGAGCGCCCAGGGCACCCAGTCGCCGTACTCGTCGCGCAGCGACTCGAAGAAGGCCAGCGGATCGCGGGCGAAGGCGGGAAGGTTTCCGACCAGGGGCCACCGGCGCGGTCCGCGCTCGGCTCCCGAAGACAGCGGGTGGCGGTCACCCCGGCAGGGTGACAGCGCCGGCTCGAGGATGCCAGGGGATCAGGCGCCCCGGCGCTCCGCGATCCAGCCGTAGGCGGCGTCCGCGCTGAACTCCCGCTGACCGGCGGGGAAGAGCAGACCGGCCGTCGCGAAGGCCGGATCGTCGGCGGCGGCCGCCACGTACGGGATCGCCACGCACTCCATGCCCGCCGCACGGGCGGCCTGCGCGCCAGGAGCCGCGTCCTCGACGACCACGCAGTCGGCGGGATCCGCGCCTAGCCGGCGCGCCGCCTCCAGGAACACGTCCGGGGCGGGTTTGCCCCGCTCCACTTCCTCGGCGGAGACCACCGTGGTCAGCAGCGCGTCCAGCCCGGTCCCGGCCAGGACCGCGTCGATCGCCTCGCGCGAGGACCCGGAGGCCACCGCCATCGGGACGCCGTCCCCGTGCAGCCGCTCGACGAGCTTGCGCATCTCGGGGTACGCCTCGGTCCGGATGCGGGCGAGCTCCAGGTAGGCGGCGTTCTGCTCGGTGAGCAGCTGCTCCACCGGGGCCTGGATCCCGTAGGCGTCCCGGAGGATCTCCAGCGTCTCCAGAGTGCCGATGCCGATGTACCGGGAGTGCTGCTCCCAGGTGAAGTCGGGGACCCCGTGCCGCTCCAGCGTGCGCCGCCCGGACTCGTAGTAGTTCGGCTCGCTGTCCACGAGGGTGCCGTCGAGATCGAATATGACGGAGATCATTCGCCGCGCCCGTCCTGCCCGTGCCGGTCCTGTACCTGTCCCGACCATCTTGTCAGGATTTGCGTGCGGCTCGTCCCACGGACTCGACCAGCGGCAGCAGCCGGTGCGCCACCCGTTCGCGCAGCGCGACCTCGGTCCGGGTGCGGACCACTCCCGGGAGCCGGATCAGCCGCTGGATCACGTCCTCCAGATGCGCGTTGTCCCGCGCGGCCACGCGGGTCAGCAGGTCCCCGCCGCCGGTGATGGAGAAGGCCTCGATGATCTCGGGAACGGAGGCCAGCGCGTCGCCGACCTCGTCCAGGTGCCCCTGGGTGACCTCGATGTGCACGAAGGCCAGCACCGGGTGTCCGAGTGCGGCCGGGGACAGGACGGGCCCGGTCCCGGTGATCACCCCGGTGCGCTCCAGCCGGTCGAGCCGGGCCTGGAGGGTGCCGCGGGCGACGCCGAGGATCCGGGCGTACTCCCGGACGCTGGTGCGCGGTTGCTCGATCAGCAGGCGCAGGATCCGTGTGTCGAGCTCGTCCACCGCCATGCTGTGACCTTATCAACGCGCAGGTGAGCCGGGGTGGCGCCGTGGCGGCCACGCAGGCAGGGTCACCTCGCGCGGGCGGCCACGCATGCCGCAGTCAGCCCCGGAACACCCCCGCCGGCCCCGGCGGTGCGGGGGCACGATCGTCTCCGCTGGGGGCGCGATCGTCTCCGCTCGGTCATGTCCTTCGGCCCTGGGCCCCCTGCTTCGGAACGGGAGGAGGCCGTGGATGTGCCGTCCGGGGGGATTCCCGCATCCGATGCGGTGCGCCCCGGGGAACGGGAGGTAAGGGAGTACGCGCCGGGGCACCCTGTCCGGGCGACGGCGTGCGTGCGGTACGCGGCCGGGCGCGTGCGGTACGCGGCCGGGGGACGGGGCGGAGCGGCGCAGAGCCGGGAACGAGGAGCGGAGACAACCATGACGGGAAAGAACTGCCTGGTCACCGGAGCCACCGGCTACATCGGCGGTCGCCTGGTGCCCGAACTCATCGAGGCCGGGCACCGCGTCCGATGCCTTGCCCGCACCCCCGAGAAACTGCGCGACCACCCGTGGGCCGGGCAGGTCGAGATCGTTCGCGGGGACGTCACCGACGCGCGCGGCCTGGCTGCCGCGATGGCCGGGATCGACGTCGCCTACTACCTCGTGCACGCCCTCAACACCGGATCCGGGTTCGAGGGGCGCGACCGCGCCGCTGCCCGGACTTTCGCGGAGCAGGCCCACGCCGCCGGAGTCCGCCGCATCGTCTACCTCGGCGGCCTCACCCCGGCCGGCATCCCCGTCCGCTCCCTCTCCCCGCACCTGCGCTCCCGCGCCGAGGTCGGCGAGATCCTCCTCGCCGGACCCGTCCCGGCGGCCGTCCTGCGCGCCGCCGTCGTCATCGGCTCCGGCTCCGCCTCCTTCGAGATGCTGCGCTACCTGACCGAGCGGCTGCCCGTCATGGTCACCCCCAGCTGGGTCGGCACGCGCTGCCAGCCCATCGCCGTCCGCGACGTCCTGCGCTACCTCGTCGGCAGCGCCGGTATGCCGCCCGAGGTGGACCGGGCCTTCGACATCGGCGGGCCCGACGTGGTCACGTACGAGGAGATGATGCGCCGCTACGCCGTCGTGGCCCGGCTGCCCGCCCGCCTGATCCTGCGCGTCCCGATGCTGACCCCCGGACTGTCCAGCCACTGGATCGGTCTGGTCACCCCCGTACCGCGCGCGCTGGCCCGGCCCCTCGCCGAATCCCTGCGGCACGAGGTGGTCTGCGCGGAACACGACATCGCCACCTACGTCCCCGACCCGCCCGGCGCGCCCATCGGCTTCGACGAAGCCCTGGCCCTCGCCCTCCAGCGGATCCGGGACGCCCGCGTGGACACCCGCTGGTCCTCGGCCGCGGTGCCCGGCGCGCCGAGCGATCCGCTGCCCACCGACCCCGACTGGGCGGGCGGCAGCCTCTACACCGACCGGCGGGAGCGCGCGGTCGACGCCTCGCCCGGAGCGCTGTGGCGGGTGGTGGAGGGCATCGGAGGCGAGAACGGCTGGTACTCCTTCCCCTTGGCCTGGGCCCTGCGGGGCTGGCTGGACCGGCTCGTCGGCGGCGTCGGCATCCGCCGCGGCCGCCGCGACGCGGCCCGGCTGCGGGTGGGGGACTCCCTCGACTTCTGGCGGGTCGAGGAGATCATCCCGGGCCGCCTGCTGCGCCTGCGCGCGGAAATGCGGCTGCCCGGCCTGGCCTGGCTCGAACTCCGTGCCGATCCGCCGGTCCCGGGGGACGGGGGCGGCGCCCGCTACCGCCAGCGGGCCCTGTTCCATCCGCGCGGCCTGCTCGGCCACCTGTACTGGTGGAGCGTGTCCCCGTTCCACGCCGTCGTCTTCGGCGGCATGGCCCGCAACATCGCCCGCGCCGCGGAACGATTGGACCGGCGCTCGTCCTAGCACCGCCGGCTCGCCGCGGCGGCCGCATCCCCGGCGCCGCACGGCGCGTCCGGCTCCCGTTCCCCCCTTCCGAACCCGCACCCTGTCCCGTTCCGGCCCGGCGGGGCTCCGGACGAGCCCCGGGGAACGAGCGGCAGCGACCCCGCATCCGGGGGGTGCTCGCGCCCCGAAGTACGAGACGAAACCCGTCCCCTCGTCCCCACGTCCCCACGTCCCCCACACGGAGCGAGCCCCATGAACGTCGCGGTGGTCCTCTACACCTCCGACCTGCGGCTGCACGACCATCCGCCGCTGCGCGCCGCGCTGTCCTCCTCCCGGCAGGTGGTTCCGCTCTTCGTCCGCGACCCCGGGGTACCAGCGCCGCCCAACCGGCTCGCCTTCCTCGCCGACTGCCTCGCCGGCCTCGACGCGGGGCTGCGCTCCCGCGGCGGCCGGCTCGTCGTCCGCTCCGGCGACGCCGTCACCGAGACCGTCGCCCTCGTACGGGAGGCCGACGCCGACGAGGTGCACATCTCCGGCGGCGTCAGCGCCTTCGCCCACGCGCGCGAGGACCGGCTGCGCACCGCCCTCGAAGCCGAGGGCCGGCGGCTCTACGTCCACGACGCCGTGATCACCGCCGTGGCCCCCGGTGCCGTCCTGCCCGCCGGGTCCGACCACTTCGCCGTCTTCGCCCCGTACCACCGCCGCTGGGCGGCCCAGCCCCTGCGGGCCCTCGCGCCCGCGCCCCGCGCCGGCGTCCGGGTCCCCGACGACGTCCGCTCCGAGCCGCTGCCCGAGCGCGCCGCCGTCACCGGCACCTCCCCGGGCCTCGCTCCCGGCGGCGAGCGCGAGGCCCGCCGGCTGCTGGCCCGCTGGCTGCGTTCCGGGATCTCCCGCTACCCGGAAGTCCACGACGACCTGGCCGGCGACGCCACGTCCCGGCTCTCCCCGCACCTGCACTTCGGCACGCTCTCGGCCGCCGAGACCGTCCACCGTGCCCGCGCGGCCGGCGGACCCGGCGCCGAGGCCTTCGTACGGCAGCTGTGCTGGCGAGATTTCCACCACCAGGTGCTCGCCGCCCGTCCGGAGGCGGCCGCGGCGGACTACCGCACCCGCGGGGACGGCTGGCGGACCGGGCCGGCCGCCGATGAGGAGATCCAGGCCTGGAAAGAGGGCCGGACCGGCTATCCGGTGGTCGACGCGGCCATGCGCCAGCTCGCCCACGAGGGCTGGATGCACAATCGCGGGCGGCTGCTCACCGCGAGCTTCCTCACCAAGACCCTGTACGTCGACTGGCGCCTCGGCGCCCGCCACTTCATGGACCTCCTCGTGGACGGGGACCTCGCCAACAACCAGCTCAACTGGCAGTGGGCGGCGGGCACGGGCACCGACTCCCGCCCCAACCGGGTCCTCAACCCGGTTCGCCAAGGCCTGCGCTACGACCCCGACGGCGCCTACGTGCACCGTTGGATCCCCGAACTCGCCGCACTCCCCGCTCCGCGCGTGCACGAGCCGTGGCGGCTGACCGGGCCGGAACGGGCCGGCTACGACTACCCCGACCCGGTGGTCGAACTGGCCGACGGCCTCGACCGCTTCCGCCGGGGCCGCGAGGCCGGGTCCGGCGCCGGGTGAGCACCCTCGGACCCGCCGCGCCGTACGGTGGAACGGTGGAGCCCGACCCCCCGCAGCCCCCGCCCACCGCGCTCGGCACCGGCGCCGTCGCCCGGCGCCTGGGGGTCTCGGCCGACCACGCTGCGCTCGTCGGAACGCCGCTACGCCATCGGCCCGGCCCGCCGCGAAGACGGCCGGCACCGGCGCTGGACCCCCGGGGACATGGCCCGCCCGGAGCTGATGTGCCGCCTCACCACCCAGGGCGTCCCGCCGTCCGAGGCGGCCCGGGTGGCCCGGGGCGCCGCCCCCGGCACTCTCGCCTCCGCGTCGCCGCCGGTCGGGGCGGCGACGCCGGGCGGGCCCCCGCGCTGCGCCTCGGAGACGTCCGCCCGGAGTGCAGGGGGCTCGCGCGGGCCGCCGTACGACTGGACGCGCCTGCCGTGGAGGACCTGCTGGCCGGCGCGCTCGCCGAGCTCGGCCTGGTCACCGCGTGGGAAGAGGTGATCGCGCCGACCCTGCACGCGGTGGGCCGCAAGTGGGCCTCGGCGGGGGAGCGTTACATCGAGGTGGAACACCTGTTGTCCTGGTACGTCTCCTCGGCCCTGCACCGGATCCGGCCGGCACCGCAGACGCTCCGGACCCCTCCGGTGCTGCTGGCCTGCACGCCCGGGGAGCAACACAGTCTGCCGATGGAGGCGTTGGCCGCCGCCCTCGGGGAACGGGCGTTTCCAGTAAGGATGTTCGGCGCCGCCCTGCCCGCCGAGGCGGCTCCAGCGACTGCCGCAGGAGGTGCAGCGCCCGTCGCATGTGGCTCTTGACGGTGCCGAGCGGCAGTCCGGTGCGGTCCGCGATCTGCCACTGCGCCAGGTCCGCGTAGAAGGCGAGCCGCAGCACCCGCTGCTGCGCCGAGGAAGCCGGGCCAACTCCTCCAGCACCACCCCCGTTCCAGGGCCCGTTCCGGGCCCGGCAGCGGCTCCGGACGGGCCTGGGCGCTGAGGCGCAGGGCGGCATCGGTCGCCCGCGCCCGCCGGGTCCGGGCCGTCAGGGCGTCGGCCACCTTGTGGCGTGTGATGCCGGTCAGCCAGGCCCCGAGGCCGCCCGGCCCGGGGCGGTAGCCGCTCCGGCCGCGCCAGGCGGCGAGGAACACCTGCTGGGTCACGTCCTCGGCCTCCCGCTCGTCGCCGGGCGAGCGCCGGGCGAGCGCCGGGCAAGGGCGTGCACCAGCGGCCGCCAGCGCCGGGAGACCAACGCCACGCAGTCCTCGTCGCCCGCCGCGAAACCCGCCGCGACGCGATCGCCGTACTCGTTGTCCATGGCCCCGAGCTTCGCGAGAGCGGGTCGCGGGGCCAACTTGCATCGCTTGCGCATCGCTTTCCCCCTCGCTCCCTGATCTCCCTCACCCCTGCGATGCCCGGCTCGCTCCCCGCAAGCCGCCGCCCGTCCGTACGGCGCGGACCCGCCGCAGGGATTAGGGTCCGAGGGATGAGCGACCTGCTGCTGGTGAGGCACGGCGAGACGGCCTGGAGTGCGACCGGGCGGCACACCGGGCGCACCGACGTCCCGCTGACCGCGCGCGGGGTCGAGGAAGCCATCTCGCTCGCCCCCTACTTCCAGGATCGCCATCCGGCCCTGGTGCTGACCAGCCCGATGCGCCGGGCCGAGGCCACGGCCCAGCTCGCCGGGCTGACCGGCGGGGTCAGCGACCCCGACCTGTACGAGTGGGACTACGGCGGCTACGAGGGCATCACCACGGCGGAGATCTTGCGCGAGCGTCCGGGCTGGTCCTTGTGGACCGACGGGGTGCCGCCCGGCGACGCGGAGCACCCCGGTGAGAACGCCGCCGAGGTCGCCGCCCGCGCGGACCGGGTGCTCGCCCGGGTGGCCGGCGTACTGCGCGAGGACCGGGGTGACGCGGTCCTGGTCGCCCACGCCCACCTGCTGCGCGTGCTGACCGCCCGCTACCTCGGCCTGCCTCCCGAGGCCGGACGCCTCTTCCTGCTGCGCACGGGCACCTTCAGCCGGCTCTCCACGGAGCACGGCCTCCCCGTGGTCGCGGGCTGGAACACCCACCCCTGACGCTCCCGCCTCGCGCGCCCACCCGGTCTGCGTGATCATGCGTACATGGCTCACCACGGCGCGGACGGCGGCCTTCCGGAGCCCCCGGGCCCGGAACCGGGCCCCGAACCGGGCCCCGAACCGGGCCCAGGGGCGACCGCCGATGTGGACCCCGTCCCCGACCCCGGCGCCGACCCCGGCGCCGGTCCCGGACTCAAGGCCAACGCCATCGGCTTCCTCGACGCGCTCGTCATCGGTCTGAACTCGACCTCGCCCGCCTACTCCCTGGCCGCTGTCATCGGCCCGATCGTCGCGCTCGCCGGGATCTACGCGCCCGGAGTCATGCTGGCCTCCTTCGTGCCGATGCTGTTGATCGCCGCCGCCTTCTACTACCTCAACAAGGTCGACCAGGACTGCGGAACCACCTTCTCGTGGGTGACGCGTGCCATGGGCCCGTGGGCCGGCTGGCTCGGCGGCTGGGCCATCGCCATGACCGGCGTGCTCGTCATCGGCTCGCTCGCCGACGTGGCCGTCCACTTCGGCCTGCTCGCCGCCGGGCTCGACGGCTGGGCGGCGAACGAGGTGATCCGCCAGACGCTGACGGTCGTCGTGATCCTGGCCATGACCGCCGTCTGCGTCATCGGCACCGAGATGTCCGCCCGGCTCCAGGACATCCTGATCCTCGCCCAGGTCTTCTTCCTGCTGGCCTTCGCCGTGGTCGCCCTCTACCGCGTCTACGCCGGGACCAGCAGCCTCGACGGAACCAGACCCTCGGTGGAATGGCTCAATCCCTTCGGTGCCGGCGGCGCCGCCCTGACCGGCGGGCTGCTGCTCGGCGTCTTCATCTACTGGGGCTGGGAATCGGCGGTCAACCTCACCGAAGAGGTCGAGAACTCCGCCACCGCGCCGGGCAAGGCGGGCATCTGGTCGACCGTCGTGCTCCTGGTGACGTACCTGTCCGTCGGCTTCGCGGTCGTCGGCTACGCCGGGACGAAGTTCCTCGCCGAGAACGCGGGCGAGGAGGAGGCCGTCTTCGCCGTCCTCGCGCACGAGGTCATGGGCGGCTGGGACTGGGTCGTCCTGCTCGCCGTCTGCACGTCCGCCCTCGCCTCCACCCAGACCACGATCATCCCCGCGTCGCGCACCGCCCTGTCGATGGCCCGCCGTCACGCGCTGCCGCCGCACCTCGCACACATCCACCCGCGCTTGCGGACCCCCGACGTGAGCACCTGGTGGGTGGCCGCCATTGCCATCGGCTGGTACCTCGCCGTCAACCAGATCAGCGAGAACGCCCTCCTGGACTCCCTCACCGCCCTGTCCCTGCTCATCGCCTTCTACTACGCGCTCACCGGCTTGGCCTGCGCCGTGTACTACCGCCGACACCTGCTGGAGAGCGCGCACAACTTCCTGCTGATCGGCCTCGGCCCGGTGATCGGCGCCGGACTGCTGGCCTGGCTGCTGGTGCAGTCGGTCGCCGACATGTCGGACCCGCAGAACTCGGCGGGCGGGGCCTCCTGGTTCGGACTCGGTCCACCGCTGGTCATCGGGATCGGGATCGCCGTCGTCGGAGTGCTGGTCATGGGCTTCTGGCGGGTCCGGGACGAGCGCTTCTGGCTGGAGCGGCGCGGGGTCGCCGACCCGGACCTCGTCCACGGAATCCGGAAGTAGGGAGCCCCGATGTCCGTCGTCCTCGGGTACGACGAATCGCCCGGTGCGGAGCGCGCGCTGCGCGTGGCGCTGGAGGTGGCCACCGCCTTCGGCGAGCCGCTGGTCCTCGTCTACGGGGCGGCCGCCCCCGGTGCCACCGGCGAGGAGTACCGGGCGCACCGGGAGGCCGTCCGCGAGGCCGGCCGCAGCGCGCTCGCCCGCGCGGTGGAGGCCGCCGACGAAGCGGGGGTGCCCTCCACGGTCGAGGTGATGGACGAGAAGCCCGCCCAAGCGCTGCTCGCCGCCGCCGAGCGCCACCAGGCGCGTGTGATCATCGTCGGGAGCTGGGGCGACAGCCCGATCCGTGGCGCGCTCCTGGGCTCCACTGCGCACAAGCTGCTGCACCTCTCCCCGGTCCCGGTCCTCTGTGTCCCCACGGAAGGCTCCCCGCGCCCGTAGCGGCCGTGTCCGCGGCCCCAGCCCCGGCCGTGCGTACCCGTGGCTCCACCTGGCCGAAAATCGATGCCGAGGACTGTACCAATGGCCCACCCCAGCATCCGAGAGTTGAGCCAGCAGGCCTCCGGATGGTTATCTGTGTCGTATCCATGTACTTACGGCGCCGCGCGGCGCCGTGCGGCAACGAGGCCGCCCCGGAGCGCGGCGCCTTCGCCGTGTCCGCATGCCGCCCACCACCCCCGGGCGGAAGCCGGCCCGGCGTGTTCCATCGCGAGGGGGGCGGCACACCGCCGTGAAGAGGATGTTCGTGGCTCCGGATCCGGGGCTCGCAAGGCTCAAGAACTCCACGCGGGCCGTCATCGGCATCGCACTGGCCGTGGCGACGTCCGAGGTGTGCGGGCTCTCGCTCGTCGCGTCGATCACCGGGGGACTGGCGGCGCTGCTCGCGCTCTTCACCGTGCTCGACCCGACCGTGCGCGCCCAGCGGGTGAGCACCGCCCTGCTGCCGGTCGCCGGCTTCCCCGTACTGGCGCTGGCCACCACCCTGCACGGGGTTCCGCTCGCCCGTGACGCGGCCTTCCTCGCGGTCGTCTTCGCCGGGGTCCACGCCCGGCGCTTCGGCCCGCGCGGACACGCGCTCGGCGTCTTCGCCTTCATGATGTTCTTCGTCACCCAGTTCCTGCACGCACGCCCCGAACAGCTGCCCGAGCTGTTCGCCGCCGTCGGACTGGCGCTGCTGTCCGCGGCGGCAGTCCGCTTCGCGCTCTGGCCCATCGAGCGGCGCACCCCGCCCGCCCCCGCACCGCCCGGGCTGCCCGGTACGGGGCTGGCCCGGCCCACCACCCGGCAGGCCTTCCAGGCGACGGCCGCCTGCGCCTTCGCGCTCGGCATCGGCCAGGCGCTGTCGGAGGACCGCTGGTACTGGGCCGTCGGCACCGCCTGGTGGATCTTCGTCAACACGGCCTCCCGCGGCGAGACCCTGGTCCGGGGCTTCCGCCGGGTCCTCGGCACGGTCGTCGGCATCGCCGCCGGCCTGCTGATCGCGGTGCCGCTGCACGGAGCCCCCGTACCCACGGCCGCCCTGGTCGCGGTATGCGTCTTCGGCATCTTCTACACCGCCGCCCCGTCGTACTCCTGGATGATGTTCTTCGTCACCGTCATGGCGGGACTGCTCTACGGACTCCTCGGCGTGCTCCACCCCGGCCTGCTGCTCCTGCGCTTCGAGGAGACCGCCATCGGCGCGCTGGGCGCGGCGCTCGCCGTCGTCCTCGTCCTGCCCGTCACCACGCACGCCGCCAACGACGCCTGGATCCAGCGCGCCCTGCACTGCGTACGGGCCTCCACCGCGGCCTCCCTCGACCGGCTCGCCGGGGATCCCGACGCCGATCCCGCTCCGCACGCCGCCGAGCTCGAACTGCTGCTGGGCCGGGTACGGATGGCGCTCGCGCCCCTCGTCCACCCGCTGAGCCCGCTCCGCGCCCGCAAGGCGCGGGCCCGCCAGGTCCTCGGGCTGCTCGACGACTGCGCCCGGGAGGTGCGCGGACTGGTGGCCGTCGCGGCCGACCCGCAGGCTTCGCACGACGCCCGCCTCGCCGCCGCCTGCTGGCGCGTGGAAGCGGCCGTGGAGACGCTGACCGGATCGCGGGAAGCCTCGGAGCCGACCGCTCCGCTCCCCCCGCGCCCGCACGCCGCCGAGCCCGCCCTGGCCCACCTGCACGGCCTGGAGCACGCCCTGGTCGCCCTGCACGTCCCGCTGCGCACCCACCCCCGGGCCCCGCTGGTCATCAGCGCCTGACCTCAGCCCCGGCGCAGGGGATCCACGGCGCAGGAACCAAGTCGGTTCGGCGGCGCGGGATGTGGGCGGATGCTACGCCCCGCCGCCGCCCACCCGCAGGCCGATCGGCGAGGACCACACGGAGGAGTGTTCCCGGAGCGCCTCACGCACGGCGGCTGACCTGCGGCAGGTACAACGGGTGATTGTTCCTTGCGCGTTCATCCGGCACGTACAGGGTGGATCTGGTCGGCCAGGGGGGTAACCGCCCGTGATGGAAATACTTCAACAGCGTTCCACCACCGCTCAAGTGTGGGAAGCAGCCGAGGAGTTCATCCGACTCTTCCACAGGGAGAACCCGGACGCGGGTGATCCGCGCGCGCGGCTCGCCGCCGTACGGGCCGAGCTCGCCGGGACGGGCACCTACCGGCACACTCCCGAGGAGCTCGTGCACGGCGCCCGCGTGGCCTGGCGCAACAGCAACCGCTGCATAGGCCGGCTCTACTGGAACTCCCTGCGCGTGCGCGACCGCCGCGGGCTCACCGCCGCCGAGGAGATCGCCGGGGAGTGCTTCGAGCACCTGCGCGAGGCGACCAACGGCGGCCGCGTCCGGCCCACCCTCACGGTCTTCGCCCCTGATGCCCCGGACCGTCCCGGGCCGCTGATCTGGAGCGAGCAGCTGGTCCGGTACGCCGGCTACGGGGACCACCCGTCCATCACCGTCGGCGACGCCCGCAACGCCGAGCTCACGAGCGCGTTGCTCGCCCTCGGCTGGTCCGGCGGCCCCGGCACCCCCTTCGACCTGCTTCCGCTGGTCGTCCAGGGGGTCGACGACAAGCCCCGCTGGTTCGACGTACCCGCGGACGCCGTCCTGGAAGTGCCCATCGAGCACCCGGACGGGGTGGAGGGCGGCGACGGCTGGACGGACTGGGGCCTGCGCTGGCACGCCGTTCCCGCCATCTCCAACATGTGTCTGGAGATCGGCGGCATCCACTACCCGGCCGCGCCCTTCAACGGGTGGTACATGGGTACCGAGATAGGCGCCCGCAACCTCGCCGACACCGACCGGTACAACCTGCTGCCGGCCGTGGCCCGGCGCATGGGCCTCGACACCGCCAGCGACCGCTCGCTCTGGAAGGACCGGGCGCTCGTCGAGCTCAACCGGGCGGTGCTGCACTCCTTCGACCGCGCCGAGGTCACCATCGCCGACCACCACACCGAGTCCCGGCGCTTCCTTACTCACATGGAGAAGGAGGAGCGCAGGGGGCGGGACGTGGGCGCCGACTGGTCGTGGATCGTGCCGCCGATGTCCGGTGCGGCGACTCCCGTCTTTCATCGCACTTTCGAGGACACGACGAGCGCGACGGCGTACGTTCATCATCCGGGCGCCCAGGAGCGGGCCCACGGGCGGGACTTGGTCTAGACCTTCTGTTAACGTCCTCCCGAACGGATCCGGAACGGCGGAGAGGGACCTTCAGTGGACGACGCGGACAGTGGTGTGGGCGGCGGCGACCGTGCGGCCCGCGGCGGCGGACACCGGGCCTGGATCGGCACGTTCACCTCGGGGGGCGGTCGCGGTGTCACCACCGCGGCCGTGGATCCGGCCACCGGAGCGCTGACCGCGCTCTCGGTGACCGACGCCGTCGCGGACCCCTCGTACCTCGCCCACGACCGGCGCAGCGGCGTGCTCTACGCCGTGAGCGAGACCGAGGACGGCGCGGTGGGTGCCTTCCGGACCACCACCGACGGGCTGACCCCCCTCGGAAGCGCCGTCCGCGTCGGCGGCGCCGGTCCGACCCACCTCAGCGTGGCCGGTCGACGGCTGCTGACCGCCAACTACGACTCCGGCAGCGTCAGCAGTCTCCCGCTCGGCGACGACGGCGCGATCGCCGCCCCCGCCGAGGTCCTCGCCCATCACGGCTCCGGCCCCGACGCCGGCCGACAGCAAGGCCCGCACGCCCACCAGGTGCTGCCCGACCCCACCGGCCGCTGGGTGTTCAGCGTCGACCTCGGCACCGATTCGATACGGGTCTGCGCGCTCGACCGGGCCACCGGGGCCCTGCGCGTCCACGCCGAGACCGTGCTGCGCGCGGGGACCGGCCCACGGCACCTCGCCTTCCACCCCGCCGGCGAGGTCGTCTACGTCCTGCACGAGCTGGATCCGCAGCTGACCGTCTGCCGCTGGAACGCGGCGTCGGGCGAGCTCGTACCGGTCGCTGAGGTTCCGGTGGCCTCCAAGGGTGCCCCAGGGGCTCCGGAGGCCTATCCCTCGGCGATCACGGCCTCGCCGGACGGTCGTTTCCTGTGGGCGGCCGTCCGCGGCCCCGACACCATCGCGACCTTCTCGTTCGCCGACGGAGCCGAGAAACCGCAGCTCACGAGCACCGTGGCGTGCGGGGGCAGCTGGCCGCGCGACCTCGCGGCCGACCCCTCGGGACGCCGGCTCTACGCGGCCAACCAGCGCTCCGGGGACGTCACCTGGTTCGACGTCGACCAGCTGACCGGACAGCCGCGCCGGACCGGTTCGCTGGCCGTGCCCGCCGCCGCCTGCGTGGTCTTCGGCTGACGCGAAGCCGGCACTGACGGCCGGTCCGCTACGGGTGCTCATGGGCCGCGCCGGACCCCGTACGTACGAGAGCCC
>NZ_JAGGOW010000183.1 GCF_018614135.1 Streptomyces sp. ISL-66 | reverse complement strand
AAGAGCAACGAGATTCCCGCCTTCGCCCCGCTGCTGGACACCCTCGATCTCACCGGCACGGTGATCACCACCGTCGCCCTGCACACTCAGCACGCCCACGGCACCTACCTGCGCCGACGTGGCGCCCACTACATCGCGGTCGTCAAGAAGAACCACCCCGGCCTCTACGAGAGGATCCGCAAGCTGCCCTGGCACGAGATCACGCTCGACCACTACGACCGCACCCGCGCCCATCATCGCGACGAGATCCGCCGCCTGAAGACCGCCGCCTTCGCCCACCTCGACTACCCCGACGCCCGTCAGGCCCTCCAAGTCGTGCGCTGGCGACGCGAGCTCAGCTCCGGCAAGCTCACCATCGAGCGCGTCTACCTGATCACCAGCCTGCCGCCCGGAGCCGCCGACGGCGCACAGTTCGCAGCATGGATCAGAGGGCACTGGGGCATCGAAAACCTCCTGCACCACGTCCGCGACCGGACTTACCGCGAGGACGACTCCAAAATCCGCACCGCACACCTGCCCCGCATCATGGCCAGCCTGCGCAACCTCGCCATCGGCGTCCACCGCCAAGACGGCCGCGCCAACATCGCCGCCGCCCTCCGCCACACCGCCCGCGACCACCACCGGCCCCTGTCAGCCATCGGACTCACCGGGTAACGAACCCGGACACACCGCCTTCAAGCAATGACCCTGACTAATCGGCAGCCCCCTGGCTCCGGGAACTGGCGCCCTTCCGCCACAAAAACAAGTGCCGCCCCTGTGCGACGAGGGGCGGCACCTGCAGAACATGCGTTAACTCTTAATTATGCATACAGTGCTTATCACGATGCACTGCTGTGGTCACCCGCTAGGGCGCCCGAGGATCGCTCTTCGGGGGTGGCACTCTCGTGGCTTCTCGCTTCAACACGACGAAAATTCACATCTGTCAAGAGATGGGAACTATCGCTGCTCGGCGAGCGTTTTACGTCTCCCCGCTACCCGAGGCGACGGGGTTGATTCTACGTTGAGCAATCATCAGAATGCAAGCTGCGGCGTTTTCGTGCCGATCAGTCACATAATTGCAGGATGGGCAGGCGAAGTTCGTGTGTGACGGCAGGGAATCCTTGTTGAGTTTACCGCACCGGGAGCACATGCTGGCTACCCTCTGACCTCGCTCAAGTTTGATCAGATTCGATCCGTATTGAGGGCATTTATATTCAAGCTGCCGACGAAGCTCACCGAGAGCCGCGTCCATCAGCTGACGATTGAACAAGCTTTTGATTCCCGCTTGGATGCCACGCGGCGCGGGCTTTCGGCGCGTCGAAGCCAAAAGATCGACTAGATCGAAGTCTTCGATCGCTACATATTCGTGGGACCGAGCTACCGATTTTGTGACCTTATGCAGCGTGCCTGCTCTTCTCAGTGCCACGAGATGGTGCAGTCTGGCGAGCTGTACGGCCCGCTTTCTATAGCGCGTTGAACCGGGCTTGGCACGTGCCATGAGGCGGGCGGTCTTGGCCATGGCCGGCAGGGAGCGCAGAAGATGCCTTGGGTGAGGAATCACGCTCTCGCTGCAGCAGCTGGGCTGGGGTACACCGTGTGACAGGACGGCCAGGTATCTGGAACCGAGATCGACTCCGACCGTACCGCCAGCTCGCTGGCGGGCGTTGGGTTTGGCTGGCAGTGAGATGAACAGCTTGCAGGAGACACTGGCGTACCAGCGTTGGGCTCTACGCGTGACAGTCACCGACTGGATGCGGGCTTGGCCTCCTGCGATCAGGCGGGCGAGCCGTCGCGTTGAGCCGTGGACACGGACGCGTCCGATCTTAGGAAGAGTGACGTGCCGGTACCCATCCAGTCTGATGGAGGGCTGCTTCACGTCGTGGTAAAGGGTGAAACTGTCAGGACAGGACCCCTTCTTCTTGAAGCGAGGGTAACCTACCCTGCGGCCCCCTCGTTCGCCGCTGGCTGAAGTTTTCCAATTATTCCAGGCAGCCTGTGCGCGATCGAATCCAGAGGTGAAACAGTAGACATTTACCTGGTGCCACCAAGGTGTGCCGCCTTCTTCTTTGGGAAGGTCCCTGACGGTGCGCCATATGACGGCCATGTCGTGCTGGTTGGGTACCGAATCCCCTCGGGAGAAAAGCTGACTCTTATAGTGAGCGACAGCATTCCTGGCCTGCGCGAGCAGTCTGGCATGTTCTTCGGGTCTCTCAGCTACGCGGGCCATCTGACGTTGGCGGGCAAGCTCAGCGACCAGCTCAACGGTTTCTGGGGATGACTGCGCTGGGGCAGGGTTCGCGGCGGCCGGCTTAATGAGGCACCTGCGGTGATGATCCCAGGCTGCATGCAGAGCCTTCACTGAGCAGGCCTCCTTTCGGAGGCAGTCTTTCCACTGAGATGTGGTCAAGCCCTGGGAAATTAGCGCATCGCGCCTTGCAGCCCACGCTCGATGCGAATCCATCTTTTGAGCAATGGCGTAGTTGTACGCCCAGCGGCACGCACCCGCGGACTGAGCAAGGATTTCCCTCTGCGCCTCAGTGGGGTCCAGAGCGAACTGGAAGCTTCGGGTCAGGTCAGCACTAGGCACAGTCATCCTCAGTCGCCTCTCTCAAAAGGGCCCGGAAGGCCGGGTGGAGTAAACCACCCGGCCTTCCGGGCCCTAGCTGCCAAGGGGTGACAGCCTGTGTCAGTTGGCGGAGCCGTTCTGAGAAAGAACCGGGATGTCGTCCAGGATGTGGGAGAGCGCCCCGTCACCCTGAACCTGGTTGGAGTTCTCCACACACTGCTGGTTCTGCGTGGCCGACAGGATCGGGACGTCCTGGAGACCGACGTTGACCACGCCCACCAGATTCTGAACGTTGAGCTTGGCCGGCAGGGCGATGCAGGGCTTGTTCAGCGAGCCCTGCACCAGCGCCATCTGCGGGCTCATGTCGCCAGTGGTCTTCATGTTGCCGTAGATCTGGGACGCACCGTTGCCGTTGACCATGTTGACCTCGTCGTTGCCAACGGCCATGGCCTGCGGGGCCAGGGCGGCGCCCAGTCCCAGAGCAGCGGTAGCAACCGCGGTCGAGGCGACGATCTTCTTGAGCATGTGTGTGTCCCTTATCTTGGCCTGGTACCCGCACGGTGCGGGGGCACATACTCAAACTCGATCCGTTGCCTTCCGTTACGGTGCGCCACCCAAACGGTGTATGTGAGGTTCCCCCAAGTTGCCGGAGATCGTTAGCCTCGCCGTTTCACTTGGGGACGGCTGGCTTTGGGGCGGAAACGGTTGAGTCGGCCTGGAGCGCGGTACCGGTGTTGCCACCAGCCCGTCTCTCCAGGCCGCTCGCCGAACCCGGCGTACCCGTTACCGAGTACCGGGCTCTCCACAGTTGTTGTCGTGGGCTGTTCGTCAGGTGATCGTCCAGGGGGTGGGGATGGTGTCGCCCCGGTAGCGGTACCGCGTGATTGCGGGTGTCCGCGCCGGGTTGACCAGTTCCACTCCGTCCACCGCGATCGGCAGCCAGGACCCGTCAGGTCCCAGCCCTCTCTGTCAGCCTTGGGTGAGACGTCCCGCTTTGTCGGGTTAGCCTGAGAGGGCACGCCAGGAGACCCCACCCCTCATGACCAGCACCAAGCCCGCCGGATCCGACCCGGCCCCCAGGCCGAAGCGCCGCAGTTTCAGCCCCGAGTACAAGCTGCGGATCGTGGCCGAGTACGACGCCGCACCCAAGAACGAGAAGGGCGCGGTCCTGCGCCGCGAGCGCCTGTACCACTCGCACCTCACGGAATGGCGGGCCGCACGGGACGCCGGAGCCCTGGAGAACCTCGTCGACCGGCGCACCAGCCCGGCGAGGCCGAAGCGGTCCGCCGCCGAGGCGGAGAACGAGAAGCTGCGCCGCCAGGTGGAACGGCTGGAGAAGGAACTGGCCCGGAACAAGGCCGCACTGGAAATCCTGGGAAAAGCTTCGGCGCTCTTGGAAATGATCTCCGAGAGCGCGGACTGAAGCACACCGCCGAGCCGGTCGTGGACGAAGCGTTCACCGGCATCGAGGGCGAGCTGGGCATCACGTCGGCATGCCGGCTGACGGGCCGCTCCCGCGCCACCCACTACCGCCCGCTGCGGCCCCCCACGCCGCGCAGACCCCGCGAGCCGCAGGCCCAGCCCTCGGCCCTCGCGGCCCAAGAGCGGGCCTCGGTACTGGAGCTGATGAACAGCGACGAGTACGCCGAGCTGCCGCCCGCACAGATCTGGGCCCGCGAGCTCGACGCCGGGCGCCACCACTGCTCGATCTCCACGATGTACCGGATCCTGCGCGAGTGGGGCCAGAGCGGCGAACGCCGCCGCCAGGCCACCCACCCCGCCAAAACAGTGCCCGAGCTGGTCGCCACCGGCCCGTCGCAGGTGTTCACCTGGGACATCACCAAGGCGGCCGGCCCGGTCAAGGGCATCTGGTATCACGCCTACGTCATCATCGACATCTTCAGCCGCTACATCGTCGGCCACACCGTCGAGGCCGCCGAATCCGCTGAGCGCGCGGAGGAGTTGATCCGGGAGGCCATCACACGCAACCACATGGTGCCCGAGACCGTGCACGCCGACCGCGGCACCTCGATGACGAGCAAGAAGGTGTCCCAACTGCTGATCGATCTGGGGGTGACCAGGTCGCACTCGCGTCCGAAGGTCTCCAACGACAACCCCTACAGCGAGGCCCAGTTCAAGACCACGAAGTACATGTCGGACTATCCCGAACGGTTCGATTCACTGGCCCACGCCCGCGAGTGGTTCGACGCGTTCATCGCGTACTACAACCACGAGCACCGGCACTCGGGCATCGGCCGGCACACGCCCGCCAGCGTCCATTTCGGCACCGCCGAGGAGGTCCGCGACCAACGCGCGGTCACCCTCGCCCAGGCATACGCCCGCCACCCCGAACGCTTCGGCCGCCGCCCCCGGCCACCCGAGATACCCCAGAAGGCATGGATCAACGACCCGGCCAAACGCCGGGAACCCGCACCACAAACCTCATAGCGTCACGACCGTCTCGCTGGACTTGAAATCTTCCGCTCCGGCCAGTCCCAGCCGCACGAGCCCGAGAGCCCCGGCCCACACAGTCGTCCCCATAAACAGCACAGCGATCACGCTCCAGGCCACGACCGCTATGCCCCACCCCTTAGGCGGGAATCTCGTTGCTCTT
>NZ_JAGGOW010000182.1 GCF_018614135.1 Streptomyces sp. ISL-66 | reverse complement strand
CCCGCGCACCCGCGCCGTGTACGCGCCCCGCGCCCCGGTCCGCCCCGGTCCGCCCCGGCCCGGCCCGGCCCGCGATCCGGAGCTAACCGGAGGCCCGTTCCCGCCTGTAGGCGCCCGGCGGCACCCCCACGATGCGGGTGAAGTGCCGGTTCAGGTGCGGCTGGTCGGTGAAGCCGACGCTGACGGCCGCGTCCGCCGGCGCGGTTCCGGCGTCGAGGAGCAGGCGCGCCCGGCGGACCCGGGCGTCGGTCAGCCAGGTGTGCGGCGGCATGCCGTACCGGTCCCGGAAGGCCCGCAGCAGTGCGAACGGGCTCGTCCCCAGCTCCGCCGCGAGCTGCTCCAGCGACGGCGGCTCGCCCATCCGCTCCGCCAGTACGGCACGGGCCCGCTCGGCGTCGGCGGCGCCCGCGCGGCGCACCGTACGGGCGGGCAGCGGCCCGGCGTGCCGGGTCAGCATCCGGGCCACCACCCCGCGCAGCAGCGTGTCGGCGGCCAGCGCGTTGCCGGCCTCCGCGGCCCGGTGGACCTCGGTGATCATCCGCGAGGCCTGCGGGTCGGCGACCATGTCGGCGGTGAAGCCGGGCGTCCCGTGCGGGGTGCCGATCTCGGCGGCGACCTCGGCGATCAGCGCCCGGGAGGGGTAGAGGGTGGCGTAGGCCCAGCCCTCGGGGACTCCGGCGCGGGCGGTGTGCGCGACCTCGGGATTGATCAGAACGACGCTGCCGGGCCCGGCGCGGACGGTTCCGCCGGGCAGGCCGATCTCCTCGACGCCGCCGGTGACGGCCGCGATGACGTACCCGTCGTGGGCGTGGCGCGGAAAGGTGTGGCGTACGTAATGGGCGCGCAGGAGGTCCAGGCCGGGCAGTTCCGCGTACTGCCAGTGCCGCGCCCACTCCCGGCGGCCCCCGTCCGCTCCGCTCCCCGTCCCCATCCCCTCATTCTGCGCCCTCCCGGGCCCGGCGTTTGCGCAGGTCCGGCCGGTTGTCAGTGGGCGGGTGCACGATGGTGGCATGCCCGGTACCGCGCTCGACTCGTTCTCCCCCGCGACCCGCTCGTGGTTCACGGGGGCCTTCGCCGCGCCCACCACCGCACAGGAGGGCGCCTGGCGGGCGATCGGGCAGGGCTCGGACGTGCTGGTGGTGGCCCCCACCGGCTCCGGCAAGACCCTGGCCGCCTTCCTCGCCGCCCTCGACCAGCTCGCGTCCGTGCCGCCCCCGGCCGAGCCGAAGAAGCGCTGCCGGGTGCTGTACGTATCGCCCCTGAAGGCCCTGGCGGTGGACGTGGAGCGCAATCTCCGCAGCCCGCTGACCGGGATCCGGCAGGAGTCCGCCCGCCTGGGGCTGCCCGAGCCGGAGATCCGGGTCGGGATCCGCTCCGGGGACACCCCGCCCGCCGAGCGGCGGGCCCTGTCGACCCGGCCGCCGGACATCCTGATCACCACGCCCGAGTCGCTGTTCCTGATGCTGACCTCGGCGGCCCGCGAGGCCCTGGCCGGGGTCGAGACGGTGATCCTGGACGAGGTGCACGCGGTCGCCGGGACCAAGCGGGGCGCCCATCTCGCCCTGTCGCTGGAGCGGTTGGACGAGCTGCTGCCGCGCCCGGCGCGCCGGATCGGACTGTCGGCGACGGTCCGGCCTGTGGAGGAGGTGGCCCGCTACCTCGCGCCGCGCGGGAGGGTGGAGATCGTCCAGCCGCCGTCGACCAAGGAGTTCGACCTGTCGGTGGTCGTACCGGTCCAGGACATGGGCGAGTTGGGCGGCTCCCCCGCCTCCGAGGGCAAGGAGGGCGGCGACAAGCCGTCCATCTGGCCGCATGTGGAGGAGCGGATCGCCGATCTGGTCCAGGCCCACCGCTCCACGATCGTGTTCGCCAACTCCCGCCGCCTCGCCGAGCGTCTGTGCAACCGGCTCAACGAGATCGCGTACGAGCGCGCCATGGGCGGCCCGCTGCCCGAGGGTTCGCCGCCGGCCGAGATCATGGCGCAGTCGGGCGCCGCGCTCGGCGCGCCGCCGCTGCTGGCCCGCGCCCACCACGGTTCGGTGTCCAAGGAACAGCGGGCGCTCGTGGAGGAGGACTTGAAGGCCGGCCGGCTGCCCGCGGTGGTCGCCACCTCCAGCCTGGAGCTCGGCATCGACATGGGCGCGGTGGACCTCGTCATCCAAGTGGAGTCCCCGCCGTCGGTCGCCTCCGGGCTGCAGCGGGTGGGCCGGGCCGGGCACCAGGTGGGCGCGGTCTCCACCGGAGTCGTCTTCCCCAAGTACCGGGGCGACCTCGTGCAGGCCGCCGTGGTCACCGAGCGGATGCGCACGGGCTCGATCGAGTCCCTGCGGATCCCCTCCAACCCGCTGGACGTCCTCGCCCAGCAGCTCGTCGCGATGACCGCGATGGACACCTGGCAGCTGGACGACCTGCTCGCCCTGGTGCGGCGGGCGGCGCCGTTTGCGGCACTGCCGGACTCGGCCTTCACTGCGGTACTGGACATGCTGGCCGGCCGCTATCCGTCGGACGCGTTCGCCGAGCTCAGGCCCCGGGTCGTGTGGGACCGCGTGGCCGGTACGGTCACCGGCCGGCCGGGGGCCCAGCGGCTCGCGGTCACCTCCGGCGGGACCATCCCGGACCGCGGCCTGTTCGGCGTCTTCCTGGCCGGCTCGGATCCGAAGAAGGGCGGCGGCCGGGTCGGCGAGCTCGACGAGGAGATGGTCTACGAGTCCCGCGTCGGCGACGTCTTCACCCTCGGCACCAGCTCCTGGCGGATCGTCGACATCACCCGTGACCGCGTCCTCGTCACCCCCGCCCCCGGGGTTCCGGGCCGCCTGCCGTTCTGGAAGGGCGACCAGCTGGGCCGCCCGCTCGAACTGGGCCGCGCGGTCGGCGCGTTCCTGCGCGAGCTCGGCGGCCTCGCCCAGGACGACGCCCGTCTGCGGCTGCTGGCGGCCGGCCTGGACGCCTGGGCCGCCGAGAACGTCCTCGCGTACCTCGCCGAACAGCGCGAGGCCTGCGGCCACGTACCGGACGACCGGACCATCGTCGTCGAGCGGTTCCGCGACGAGCTCGGCGACTGGCGGGTCGTCGTCCACTCCCCCTTCGGCGCCCAGGTGCACGCCCCTTGGGCGCTGGCCCTCGGCGCCCGCCTCTCCGAGCGGTACGGGATGGACGCGCAGGTGATGCACGCCGACGACGGCATCGTGCTCCGCCTCCCGGACGCCGACCTGCTGAACATGGACCTGGACCTGGACCTGCTGGACCACGACCCGGCGCGGGACCGGTCCTTCGAGTTCGACGACGAGAAGGCTCCGCTCGGCGCGGCCGACGTGACCTTCGACCACGGCGACATCAACCAGATCGTCACCGACCAGGTCGGCGGCTCCGCGCTGTTCGCCTCCCGCTTCCGCGAGTGCGCCGCGCGCGCCCTGCTCCTGCCGCGCCGCGATCCCGGCAAGCGCACCCCGCTGTGGCAGCAGCGCCAGCGCGCCTCGCAGCTGCTGCAAGTGGCCTCGGAGTTCGGCTCGTTCCCGATCGTGCTCGAAGCCGTACGGGAGTGCCTGCAGGACGTCTTCGACGTACCGGGCCTGACCGAGCTGATGGGCGACATCGAGGCCCGCCGGGTCCGCCTGGTCGAGGTCACCACCGCCGAGCCCTCCCCCTTCGCCCGCTCCCTCCTCTTCGGGTACGTCGCCCAGTTCCTCTACGAGGGCGACTCGCCCCTCGCCGAGCGCAGGGCGGCCGCGCTGTCCCTGGACTCCCGGCTGCTGGCGGAACTGCTGGGCCAGGCGGAGCTGCGCGAGCTCCTGGACGCGGAGGTGCTGACGGAGCTGGAGCGGGAGCTCCAGTGGCTGACGCAGGACCGGCGGGCCAAGAGCGCCGAATCGGTGGCCGACCTGCTGCGCCTGCTGGGCCCGCTGACCCCGGCGGACCTGGCGGCCCGCGGCGCGGACCCGCAGTGGGCCGAGTCCCTCTCCGCGTCCCGCAGGGCGATCCGGGTCCGGATCGGCGGCGAGGACCACTGGGCGGCGATCGAAGACGCGGGCCGGCTGCGGGACGCGCTGGGCACGGCCCTGCCGGTGGGCGTCCCGGAGGCGTTCACCGAACCGGTGAAGGACCCGCTGGGCGACCTCCTCGCGCGCTACGCCCGTACCCACGGCCCGTTCACGACGGCCACCGTCGCCGCCCGCTTCGGCCTGGGCTCCGCCGTGACGGACGGCGCGCTGCACCGGCTGGCGGCGGCCGGGCGGGTGGTCCAGGGCGAGTTCCACCCGGCGGGCATCGGCCAGGAATGGTGCGACGCCACCGTCCTGCGCCGGCTGCGGCGCCGCTCGCTGGCCGCGCTGCGCCAGGAGCTGGAGCCGGTCCCGCCGACCGCCCTCGCCACCTTCCTCCCCCAGTGGCAGCACCTGGGCGGGGCCCTGCGCGGGGTCGACGGCCTGGCCCGCGCGATCGAGCAGCTCCAGGGCGCCCCGGTCCCGGCTTCCGCGCTGGAACGCCTGATCCTGCCCTCCCGGGTCGCGGACTACTCCCCGACCCTCCTGGACGAGCTCACCACCACGGGCGAGGTGATCTGGGCCGGTGCGGGGGCCCTGCCGGGCAAGGACGGCTGGATCTCCCTCTACCTCGCGGAGGCGGCCCCGCTCCTCCTGCCCCCGCAGCACCCCCTGGAGCTCACCCCGCTCCACGAGGCGCTCCTCGCCACCCTCTCCGGCGGGTACGGCCTCTTCTTCCGCCAGCTCGTGGAGACGGTGCGCGACCGCATCCCGTCCGCCTCGGACGCGGACCTCTCCTCCGCCGTCTGGGACCTGGCGTGGTCGGGCCGCCTGACGAACGACACCCTGGCCCCGCTGCGCTCCTTCCTCGGCTCGGGCCGCACGGCGGGCGCCACCGCCCACCGCGCGCGCCGCACGGTCCCGCGCGGCCGCTACGGCACGCTCGCCGTCCCGGCGTCCCGTACGGGCCCGCCCACGGTGTCGGGCCGCTGGTCACTGCTCCCGGTCCACGCCCCGGACCCGACCCACCGCGCGCACGCCCTGGCCCGCACCCTGCTGGACCGCCACGGCGTGGTCACCCGGGGCGCGGTGGCCGCCGAGGGCGTGGAGGGCGGCTTCAGCGCGGTCTACCGCGTGCTGTCCGCCTTCGAGGACAGCGGCCAGGCCCGCCGCGGCTACGTGGTCGAAGGCCTGGGCGCGGCCCAGTTCGCCATGGACGGCGCCGTCGACCGCCTCCGCGCCGCCGAGCGGACCCCGCCCCCGCTGGCCGCGGTGGTCCTCGCGGCCGCCGACCCGGCGAACGCCTACGGCGCAGCCCTGCCCTGGCCGGAGCCCCCGTCCGGCGCCACCCACAAGCCGGGCCGCAAAGCGGGCTCCCTGGTGGTCCTGGTCGACGGCGAACTCGCCCTCTACCTGGAGCGCGGTGGCAAGACCCTCCTCGCCTGGCCCCCGCCCGACGACCCCCGCCTCACGGCGGCCCTGTCCGCCCTGACCACGGCCTCCCGCACGGGCACCCTCCCCGCCCTCACGATCGAACGCATCAACGCCACCCCGTCCCTCACTTCCCCCTACGCCCCACCCATCGAAGCCTCAGGCTTCCACGCCACCCCCCGCGGCCTCCGCCTCCGCTAACGGTCCCACCCGAGGCGAAGCCGCACGCGACGGAACCCAGCAGCCCGCCGCCGCCAGCCGTGCGAACCGCCGGAGCGGAGCTCCGGGGGCGGGACCGCGCCGTAAAACCGGGGCCATGGCCGGGGAGGCCGGGGCCTTCGTGGCGTGGGCGAGGCCCGCGCCGAAGGCCAGGCCCGCAGTACCCCAGGGGCGCGCGCGAAGGCAACACCAAAAGGCCGGGGCCCTATCCCAAGGCGGCGCAGGGGAGGGCCGCGCCGGAACGCCGGGCTACCCGGGGGACCTGCAAGAAGGCCAGGGCGATCCCCGGGGGACGAGGACTGCGCCGGAAGGCCGGAGCGAAGGCCCAAGCCCGAAGGCCGGGGCGAGGCTAGGTCGAAGGGCCGGGCCGTGCCCCGGGTGCGGGGTCATATCCTGAGCCCTGTCCCCTCGTCGGCGGCCGCCCGCCCCCTTCGCGACCGCGTCTCCGCGGTCCCCCGGCGCCGCGCCCGGGGCGGCCGGGGAAGGACGTGGGCGGGGGCTCACCGCAGCGGTCGCCTGGCACGCGCACGGACTGCTGCGGCGCCGGACGCCGAGGCCACTGCGCACCGCCTCGGGATCCACGCAGGGCCACCCGTGGGCCGTCCTTCGGGCCTTGGCGGCCGAGCCCGCCGGGACCTGGTGCCGTGGTGCATCGCAAGGCGGAAGTGCGCCTCCGTACCGACGTGCTCGGGCGCCCCGACAACGCGGCCAGGTGCGATGCCAGGTCCCACGGGTCCGGAAACATCCGAAAGGGACGGCCCAGGCGGGACAATGGGGCCATGCCTGAAGGCGACAACGTCTACCGCACGGCGGCCCAGCTCCGCGACGCCCTCGCGGGCAAGGTGATCACCCGTTCCGACTTCCGCGTCCCCCGCCTCGCCACCGCCGACGTCACCGGTCGCACCGTCCTCGACGTCGTCTCGCGCGGCAAGCACCTCCTCATCCGCCTCGGCCCGGCCGCGGACCTCGATGTGCGGACCCGAGAGCCCGCGACCCCCCTCACCCTCCACACCCACCTCCGCATGGACGGCGCCTGGCGCATCCTGCCCACCCCCGGCTCCGGCACCGCTGCCACCACCCCTGCCGGAGCGGCCTCTGCCGCCACCACCCCCGATCCCGGCACCGCTGCCACCACTCCCGGCTCCGACACCGCTGCCATCACCAGCCCCAACTCCGACACCGCCACCACCCCCGACTCGGGCACCACTGCCACCACCTCCGACTCGGGCACCGCTGCCACCACTCCTGCCGGCGCCGACTCCACCACCCCCGATCCCAGCACCACCACCGGCCGCCCGGGCCCCACCGACCCCACCGACCCCGCCGATCCCGCCGTCGGCCCCCGCCAGACCGCCGACTCCGCCGCCACCACCCCCGATCCCAGCACCACCACCGGCCGCCCGGGCCCCACCGACCCCACCGACCCCGCCGATCCCGCCGTCGGCCCCCGCCAGACCGCCGGCCCCGCCGCCCCCACCACCGGCCCCCCCGCCCGAACCGCCCGCCCCCCCCCCCTTCCCTCCCCCGGGGTCCTCCCCTGACCCCCGGGCCCCTCCTCCCGGGTATGGGAACCTTCCCGGACGCCCCGGCCTACATGCACCGCCAAGAGGGGCTCCGAGT
>NZ_JAGGOW010000181.1 GCF_018614135.1 Streptomyces sp. ISL-66 | reverse complement strand
CCGTGGTGGCGGCCGTTCGTGGCGGCCGCGCCGGCGCCCGTGGCGCTGGCTCCGGCCGTCCCGCCCGTGGCCGAGCGGCCTGCCGTGTCCCGGGAGGAGCCGGAGGCGGTGGGCTCGTAGCGGCCGGGCGGCCCCAGCTGTATTGCCCCGGTGGCCGGGCGGCCCAGCCGTATTGCCCCGGGCGGCCGGCCGGGCCGGGTGGGGCGCGTGGGGCGGTCCGGACGGGTGGCGCGCGCCCCCGGGTGTACGGGCGTACGCGCCACCGGCGCATTCGGGCTGTCGTGCGAGCGCTCCATCGGGAGCGGGAAGCACCCGGGGCAAGTTCCCCAACTGGCCGCCGGGGGCGGGAGCGTGCGGTCTAGCGTGGGTATCCGGTGATCAACACCGGATCCCGGGACGCCCGGGGCCGGGCCCCACTGACCGAGGACGAAGATGTCCGGACTCCGCGCCGCCCGCCACTCCCCGTCGAGACACGCCGTCCCCGGTCCCGGCCGGCAGATACGCCCCCAGCTGATCCGCTCCGCCGTGCTGCCCACGCTCGCCGCCGGGCTCAGCGGAGCCGCAGCCGTCATCTTCACGCTCCAGCTCGGCGGCGGCGCGGGTGCCCGCGACGCCAGGCTCTGGCCGGTGCTCACCGGCTGTGCCCTGCTCGTCGTCGGCGCGCTCGCGGCCGCCCTGCTCGGGGCCCAGCGGGCCGCCAACACCGTCCGCGACCGCTGCGAGGCGCTGCGCCGCTCCAGCGTCCGCGGGCGCCAGGAGCTGCGTACGGTCGCCGAGCGGCTGGAGTGCGGGGAGCTCCCGGCCCGTCCGGTGCGCGGCGGCCCCGGCGGCCCCGGTGGGTCGGCGTCCGGCGGCGACACGGCGGGAGTGGACGAGTTCTGGCTGCTCTCCCAAGAACTGCGCGGAGCCCGCGAACAGGCGCACGCGACCCTGATCCGGCTGGGCGGCCCGGTCACCCCGTCCGACAGCGACCGCAAGGTCGAGGTCTTCGTCAACCTCGCCCGCCGCCTCCAGTCCCTCGTCCACCGCGAGATCTCGCTGCTGGACGACCTGGAGGACACGGTCGAGGACCCGGATCTGCTCAGGGAGCTCTTCCACGTCGACCACCTCGCCACCCGGATCCGCCGCCATGCCGAGAACCTCGCCGTGCTCGGAGGCGCCGCCTCGCGCCGGCAGTGGACCCGGCCCATCGACCTCAGCGAGGTCCTGCGCTCCGCGGTCGCGGAGGTGGAGCAGTACACCCGGGTCAAGGTCGTGCCGCCGGCGGGCGGCACGGTCCGCGGGCACGCCGTCGCCGACGTCGTGCACCTGCTCGCCGAACTCGTCGAGAACGCCACGGTGTTCTCCGCTCCGGACACCGATGTCGTGCTGCGCGCGGAGCGGGTCACCGCGGGGATCGCGGTCGAAGTGGAGGACCGGGGCCTCGGGATGCCGCCCGAGGAAGCGCACAGGATGAACGCCCTGCTGGGCGACCCCGACCAGATCAGCGTCCGGCACCTGCTGGCGGACGGGCGGATCGGTCTGTTCGTCGTCTCCGCGCTGGCCCGGCGGCACGGGATCGCCGTCGAGCTCAAGTCCAACATCTACGGCGGCGTCCTCGCCGTCCTCGTCCTGCCCCAGGAGCTGCTGGGGGCGCAGGCCCCGAGCGCGGCCGATGCCCTGGGCGGCTCCCGGGCCACCTCGTGGGGGACCGGGGAGGAGACGGGGGCCCCGTCGCTGGAGCCGGTACGCGTGAGCCTGCCCCGGACGGAGCCTTCCGGCGCGCCTTCGGCCGCACCGGCGTGGGCCGTCGACGTGCCGGGGGCGGGGACCCGTACGGGGTGGGGGGCCGGGGAACCGGCCGAAGGCGTGGCGCCGGTGGAGCGGTCGGTGGAGCGATCGGTGGAGGAGCCGGTGGAGCGGCCACGGCAGCGGCAGCAGCCTCCGATGTCGGTGGTGCCCGCGCCCGTCCCGGGGCCGGCCACGGTGCCCGGCCAAGTGCCGGCCCAAGCGCCGGCTCAGGTGTCGGCCCAGGTGCCGGTCCAACTACCGGTTCAGGCGCCCGCGGTGGCTTCCGTGCCGCCGCTGGCGGTGCCCCGGCCGGCCCCCGCGCCGGCTCCCGCACCGCCGCCCCCCGTGCCGCTGCCCGTGCGGCTGCCCGTGCCGGCTGCCCGGGCCGGTGGGGAGCGGCCGCCGCTGCCCCGGCGGAGGGCCCAGCACCATCTCGCACCCGAGCTGCGCGAGGCCCCCGTACCCCGGGTGGCCCACGACACCGGCGCGGAGCAGCCCGTGCACGATCCCGGCCTGATGGCGGCCTTCCAACGGGGCTTCGGCCTCGCCCAGTCGGAGCACCAGACGTGACCCCGGCCTCTCACCCGACAGCGAAGGAGCGCACCCCCATGGGCGGCGAAGTGGCGACCACGACCAGTCGGCTCTCGGATCTCGACTGGCTGCTCAGCGGCCTGGTCCAGCGGGTGCCGTACACGCGCAGCGCGGTGCTGCTGACCGCCGACGGGCTCGTCACGTGCGTGCACGGGCTCGACGCCGACAGCGCCGACCACTTGGCGGCGCTGGCCTCCGGGCTGTACTCGCTGGGCCGCAGCGCCGGATCGCGGTTCGCGGACGGCGCCGAGGTCCGGCAGGTGGTGGTCGAGCTCGACTCCGCCCTGGTCTTCGTGTCGGCCGCGGGGTCCGGCACCTGTCTGGCCGTACTGGCGGAACGGGAGGCCGACGCGGGCGTGCTCGGCTACGAGATGGCGATGCTGGTGAAGAGCGTGCGTCCGTACCTGGCGGCTCCGCCGAGGCGGCCCGCCGCCGGCACGGAGTGATGGCGACCGGGGCGACGGGGGTCGGGGCGACGGGGGTCGGGACGAGGAACGCCGGGGCGAGGAGTGCCCGAGCGAGGGGTGCGACGGCGACCTTCGGGGTTTTGGGGCCCCCGGGCGCGCCGCGCGATACCCCGTGGGTGGACGACTCCGCGGGCCGGGTCATGCGCCCCTACACGGCGAGCGGCGGGCGGACCCGGCCGGCCGTCGCCCTGGATCTGCTGTCACTGGTCACGGCGACCGGCGTACGCCCGCGCGCACCGCTCGGCCCCGAACACACGCTCGCGCTCCGGCTGTGCGCGGGCGCGGCGGCCGTCACGGTCGCCGAGGTGGCGGGACACCTGCGGCTGCCCGCGGTGGTGGTGAAGGTGCTCCTGTCGGACCTGATGGAACACGGGGCCGTGACCGTGAGGGCGCCGCGCTTCCCGGGCGGCTCCATCGCCGCCGACGACCAGTCCCTGCTCCGGGCGGTGCTCGATGGCCTGCGCAAAAGGTTGTGAGCCACCCGTCCAGGGCCTTCCCGTGACCTTGAAGATCCTGGTCGCGGGCGGGTTCGGGGCGGGCAAGACCACCTTCGTGGGCGCGGTGAGCGAGATCGAGCCGCTGAGCACCGAGGAGGTGCTGAGCGGACTGAGCGAGACCGCCGACCCGCTGGACGGGGTCGAGGCGAAGACGACCACGACCGTGGCGCTGGACTTCGGGCGGATCACCCTGGACGAGCGGCACGTGCTCTACCTCTTCGGCACGCCCGGCCAGCAGCGCTTCTGGTTCCTGTGGGAGGAGCTGTGCGCGGGCGCGCTGGGGGCGGTGGTGCTCGCCGACACGCGCCGCCTCGCCGACTGCTTTCCCGCCGTGGACTTCTTCGAACGGCGCGGGATCGGATTCATCGTCGCCGTCAACGAGTTCGACGGCGGGCACCGCTACGCCGCCGACGAGGTGCGGGAGGCGGTCGGGCTCGGGCCGGAGGTGCCCGTCGTACGGTGCGACGCGCGGCTGCCGGGCTCCGGCACGGGGACACTGGCCGCCCTCGTCCACCACCTGCTGTCGGCGGCCGGACCTTCGCGGGCCCCGTACGCGCAACAGGCGCAGCGATCGAACCGCGCGAACCATGCGAACGACACGGACGATGCGAGCCACACGCACGACACGAACCACACGCACGACACGAACCATGCGAAGTATTCGGAGTGATACGGGATTCGGGGGAGACACCATGACCTACTACGAGTCGACCGGGCACCTGCTGCTCACGCCGGTGGACCGGGAGGCACCCGCGCGCGTCGCCCGGCTGCGTGAACTGGGCCTGGGGGAGCGGGCGGACGGTGAGCTGGACGCCTTCGCGCGCAAGGTCGCGGACGCGCTGGCCGCGCCGTACGCCGGAATCAACTTCATCAACGAGGAACGGCAGTTCTTCGCCGGGCTGCACCACGCCGCCGACGCCCCGGCGAGCGGGTACCCGGCACGGGTGCTCGCCAGGGACCACGGCTACTGCCCGCACGTCGTGGTGCGGCGGCGCGCCCTGGTGCTGGAGGACGTACGGGACTTCGCGCGCTTCGCGGGCAACGCCGTCGTGGACGAGAGCGGGGTGCGCTCCTACGCGGGCGCGCCGCTGACCGACCGGCGCGGGATCGTCCTGGGGACGGTGTGCGCGGTGGACGTGGTGCCGAGGCGGTGGGGTCTGGCGGGGCTGGCGACGGTGAAGGCGCTGGCGGCCGAGCTGGTGGAGCTGGTGCACGAACGCGAGGACCGGCGGGAGGCGCGGCGCGGGGACGAACTGCGGGCGGCGGACCGGACGGCGGACCGGTGCGGGTGAGGGTGTGGGTGAGGGGTGAGGGGTGAGGGGTTGGCGAAGCCGCGGGACCTCGCTGCTCGGGAGCGGGCGCGCTTGTCAGTGCCCGGGGCTACGGTCGGAGACGAGGGACCACCGGGGGCCGGCGGGCGCCGGGGGAGAGGGCTGGAGAGGAGCCGCGGGGATGGCCACGACGGCGGAGGACGTCCGGACGATCGCGCTGTCGCTTCCGGACAGCAGCGAGAAGCTCGCCTGGGGCATGCCGACCTTCCGGGTGGGCGGCAAGAGCGGGAAGAGCGGGAAGATCTTCGCCGCGCTGGCCGATGACGACACCTCGATCGGGGTGAAGTGCCCCAAGGAGGACCGGGCCGGGCTGATCGAGGCGGAACCGGAGAAGTTCTTCATACGGCCGGGCCACGACGACAACTACGCCTGGCTCCGGGTCCGGCTCGCGGCCGTCGAGGACGCGCGGGAGCTGCGCTCGATCCTGACCGACTCCTGGCTCCAGGCGGCCCCCAAACGCCTCGCCGCGGCCCACCCGGAGCTGGGCGGGGGCGCGGCGGGAGGCGGGCAGGAGCTCAGGCCGGGGTGAACGCGGCGAGGCGAGCGCGCAGTGAAGCCGGATCCAGTCCGTGCGCGGCCGTGTGCTCGTCGAGCGTGCCGTAGCGGCGCAGCTCGGCGCGGCCGACGCCCAGGCCGAGCACCCGGTGCGGGAGCTGCGCCAGGGCGTCGTTGGCGGCCGCCGTGGAGGTGCCCGCGAGGTACGGCTCCACCAGGACCACGTCCGCCGTGGCGCGCCCGGCGGCCGCCAGGAGCGCCGCGTCGTCGAAGGGCCGCACGGTCGGCGCGTACAGGACGCTCACGTCCATGCCCTCGGTCGCGGCGAGGACGTTGTCGAGCAGCGGGCCGACGGCGACCACGACGCCCGCGCGTCCCTCCCGTACGGTCTGGAAGCCCAGGCCGGTGACGGGACGGGCCTCGGCGTTCGACTGCGCGGAGAGCCGGACGTACACCTTGTCGTCCCCGGCGGCGTAGGCGTGGCGCAGCAGCGCCTCGGCCTCGTCGGGATGGCCCGGGACGTGCACGGTCCAGCCGTCCAGGGTGTCCAGCAGGGCCACGTCACCCGGGGCCATGTGGGTGAAGCCGCCGGCCGGCCAGTCGTAACTGCCGTTCGCGCTGACCAGGACCCCGCCCGTGCCGTGGTGCCCGAAGTCGAGCTTGATCTGCTCGAAGGGGCGCTCCACCAGGAAACTGGCGAAGGTGTGCACGACGGGCCGCAGCCCCGTGAGCGCCAGCCCGCCGCCGACGCCGACGAGCAACTGCTCGCGGATGCCGACGTTGATCACCCGGTCCGGGTGGCGGCCCTGGGCGGGGCGGAAGCCGTCCACGGTGATCTCGGCGAGCACGAGGGCCAGCCGGGGATCTTCGTCGAGTGCGTCGGATGTGACTGAGATGAACCGTTCGCGCATGGTGTCCATGTCTCCCCCTGCTTCCTGGTGCGGATTTCGCTACTGCTTCTTCTCGACGCGGGCGACGACGGCGTGCGGCCGGCCCGGGTGCGGTGCGGTGTAGGCGGCGTGCAGTGCGGCATGGTCCCGGCCGTCCACGGTGAGCGCCGACCATCCGGCCGCCTCGAAACGGGCGGCGATGCCGCCGGGCCAGCCGTGGGTCGAGGAGTCGTTGTCGATCACGATCGTGTGCAGTCGCTCCAGCCCGGCCGGCCCGGCGTACGCGATCGCCTCGTGGTTGCTGCCCTCGTCCAACTCGGCGTCACCGATCAGCACCCACACCGCCGGGTCGGTCAGCCCCTGCGCCCGCAGCCCGAGCGCGCTCCCGACGGCGAGCGGCAGACCGTGCCCGAGGGAGCCGCTGCCGATCTCCACGCCGGGGATGAGGGTGCGGTCGGGATGGTGCCCGAGGGGGGAGTCGTACGAGCCGAAACCGCTCAGCCAGTCGACGGGGATGAACCCTTTGGCGGCGAGGACGGCGTAGTAGGCCATCGGCCCGTGCCCCTTGGACAGGAGGAACCGGTCGCGCCCGGCGTCCTCGGCGGTGCCGGGCCCCACGCGCAGCACCCGGTCGTAGAGCACCCACAGCGCGTCCAGCGTGGAGGAGGCGGCCGGACCGTGCTTCTCGGCTCCGGTCATGAGCGTGATGAGCGGCGAGAGGTCCTCGTAACGGAACCCGGTGTCCGCGGTTGCCTGTGTCATGGCCCGATCCTTCAACCCCAAGCGCACTTGAGGTCAAGCCCCGCCCCACCGACGACCCCGGCGCGCGGGGTGCGCGCGACCACCTCGCGAAGTGCGGTATTGTTCTCCTGCACGTTCAACCAGGGGAAACCCCAGGTCAGCGGGCATCGGGACGTGGCGCAGCTTGGTAGCGCACTTGACTGGGGGTCAAGGGGTCGCAGGTTCAAATCCTGTCGTCCCGACTCGTAAGAGTCGAGGTCAGGGGCCGTTTTGGAGCAATCCAAAACGGCCCCTTGATCGTTTTCGGGGACCAGTTGGGGACCAGTTGGGGACCAGGACGGTCAGTGCGGGTCAGATCGCGGTGATGGCCGTGACTGGCAGGGAACGAGGTGCACGGGGCACCATGAGGTGCGCAGACAGCGCGGCACCGGCTGCGGTGATCTGGCCGGCGTCGGGGTGCAGGTAGCGCTGAGTGGTGGTCAGCGAGCCGTGTCCGGCGATCTTGCGCAGGACGTGGAGCGGCACGCCGGCGTCGGCGAACCGGGTCAGTCCGGTGTGGCGCAGGTCGTGTCGTCGTAGGTGTTCGAAGCCGAGTTCCGTGACGACGTCGTCCCAGTGAGTGGCGTCGCGCAGGACGGCGGTGGAGATGCGACCGCCACGCGGTCCGAAGAAGATCCGGGCATCGGGGTCATTGCCGACGGCCGGCAGCCGCTGGGCGACCATCGGCCGTACTTCTTCGATGAGGGGTACCTTGCGGGCGCGCTTTCCCTTGGTGGCCTTGTCGACGAGCCCGCCTTGGGCGGGGGTGGTCTGCCGTCGTACGGTCCAGATCCAGTTGTCGGTGTCGGTGTCGGTGTCGATGTCCTTGACGCGGACTCCGGATACCTCGCCGATGCTGGCTGCTGTGGATGCGGCGAAGGTGACGAAGGTCCTGGGTGAGAGCACCCCGCAGTACGTTCTGCTCGACGGGACGCTCGCCGAGTGCGACCGCGTCGGCGACAGCCGCGCCGACTACTCCCACAAGCACCGCCGCCACGGCGTGAACGTGCAGGTCGTGACCGATCCAGCCGGCCAGGTGCTGTGGATCTCCCCAGCCTCGCCGGGCTGGTGCCACGACCTGACCGCGGCCCGCACACACCGCATCATCCGGATCTGCGAACGCCAGGGCGTCCCCGTCCTGGCCGACCGTGCCTACACGGGCGCCGGTCCCTGGGTCACCACCGGACGCAGACGACCCCCCGGCGGACAACTCTCTCCCACACACCGGACGCTCAACCGGGCACTCGCCACGGCCCGAGCACCCGTTGAACGCGGCATGGCCCTGCTGAAATCCCGGCGAATCTTCCGAAGATCCCGCATCGGCCCCAACCGCATGACGTCAATCGCCAAGGCAGTCCTCACCCTGGAGAGGCAACGCTGAAAGCGCTCAGTAGCGACTGCTTCGACGCGTGAAACCACGTCGGGCGGCATGGACCCACCGAGCGATGGTGCTGAACCTCCCCGCAGCGGGCCTGCTCCAGGGTGGCGGCAACCGGGGCGGTACCCTCACGGCGGAGTTTCTGGAGCCTGCCCTTTGAGTTGCTGTGTTAGCTCACGAATGGTGACGAGATCCCGTCCGATCGAAAGATCGAACGGAACCTTCGTCCTTTCAGGGGCTGTTGATGCTTGTTCGGGGGAGTCCGGCCGTAACAGGCGTACGGCTCAGGCGCCCGCTGCCACGGCTGTCAGCCAGGCGTTCCAGTCGCTCTCATAGTCCAGCGAGGTGAGGAAGGAACGGGCGGCGGTCCAGTCTCCTGCGCGGTAGTAGCCGAGGACGGTGCTGACGTCGGCCGGGTGCTTCTCGACCATGTAGCGGGCGGCAAGGTAGCCCCAGTTGTAGGTGCGGCTGACGTCGCTGTTGGCGTAGGTGGTGTCGAACAGCGTCTGCAGGGAGTACGTGTGCTTGCCGGCCTCGGCGACCGCGCTGGCGTAGGTGACGCCGCGGTAGGAGTAGGAGATGTACTCCGCGATGCCCTCGCCCCACCACACGGTGGGGGTGGTCTGGCTGGCGTTGAAGTCGCCGTACAGGTTGAAGCGGCCGTCGAGGTAGTGGGTGTACTCGTGGTTGAGGTTCCATATCTGCCAGCCGGGGCTCGCATCGGTGCGCTCGTAGCATATGAACCGCGGCTGGTTGCCCGTCTTGGAGGGGTCTCCCTCCAGGTACATGCCGCCGTTGTTGGTGTCGATGCCGTAGATCTTCCTCGCGTAGGCCTTGTAGTCGGCGCTGGAGTTGAAGACGTCGACCTCCAGGGTTGTGTTGTAGTCGTTCGCGACCGGCCCGGAGTCCTTGACCACGCCGTGGAAGTAGGCGTCCTGGTTGGCCAGGCTCGTGCAGGTCGCCGTCAGCTGGGCGGCGGTCATCTCCTGGGCGCGGATCCGCAGCGTCGGGCTGCAGATGTGGACGATCGGCAGGATGCGCGACTCCAGTCTGCCGGCGGTGGTCCCGGTCTCGCCGGGAGCGGCATTGGCATTGCCGTGGGCCGGGCGCTGGCCCGGGTCAGCGAAGACGTGGTCCGGCTTGGGATCGGCCTGGGAGGTCTGGGAGGCCTGGGCGGGGGAGGCTGCGATGGTGGCTATGAGCAGGGCGGTGGCGACGGCCATGGCGCGCAAAGTTCACTCCTGGGGATGGGAGTTGAGGTCCCGTCGACGACGGGCTGCGCTGTAAAATGGCACATGTCATATGGCTTTTCAATGATTTTGGCAGGGGCGCATCAAGTTCGTCTGCTGCTCCGGGCAGCGCACGTCGCCTGACGGCTGGCCCGCTATCCCGGCCAGGGGGAACGGCAGTGGCAAGCAGCGGAGCGGCGGGTCGCCGCTGTCGTAGCCCTCACGGGACGGCCAGGCGGTTGGAGAAAATCCGGGCATCGGGGTCATTGCCGACGGCCAGCAGCCGCTGGGCAACCATCGGCCGAGACCGCCGGATTCGCACACGGAGAACAACTCCCTGGGCGGCGGCTGGCTGAGGGTCCATCCGAGACATCGGTTTGCTCGTCAGCGGCCTACCGGTGGGCGCTGGGTCGCGCGGACCGCTCACCAGTCACCGGAGCAGGAGACTCGGAAGGTGTCCCCGGCCTTCCGGCACTCACCGCCGAGGTGGATGCGGCCGTGGTCCAGATGGAGGACCCCACCGGACAGCCCGGCCAGCGGGACTACAATCTTGGCGTGCACGACGCCCTGGCCTGGGTATGCGGACACAGCGACGAGGCACCCTGAACAACCCCGGCAACAGCGACGACGCCCTCCTGGGCACGGCTAGCCCCCAGGTACTGGTGCACCTCACGCGGCTGCGTGCGGACTCTCCCGCTGAAGGCCGTGACCCTGCCCGCAGAGGCACGAGCCGACGATGTGGCCCCACCTGATCGTAGAAGCGAGTGAGGCCCCGCGTTGGGGGGATGACGCGGGGCCTCACGCCAGACCACAGCGCCCGAATCGCCGCGTGACGGGCACACCGGCCCGCGCCGCCCACCGGGCGCGGCGGAACGTAAGACCGTCTGCCGAACGTAGTGACTCGGGCAGGCGAAGTAGGTCATGCTGGGACAAGGTCACCGTGCGCTCCTTGGATTGAACTGCCCGTTCACCAAGGACATTTGCAAGGTGGCCTGCCTCGTTTCAGGGAGCATTCACCCTCAGTCGATGTACGCGACGGCGCGGAGCGAACTTCTGATCCAAGATCCGTTACACCCCTCCACGGGACGGGACACCGTCCAAGCTCGTCTTGGTAGCGGCTGCGCGTGGAAGTGGAGGTGGCCGTAGAGGATGTTCTGCGGTTCGGCCTGGGCTGGGGGTCGTCGCTGCCGGCTGAGTACGGTCCATGGCGACGGGGCCCGCCGGATTCGCAAACCGGCCTTGGGGCGCGCAAGCGTCGATGCTGGCCGGCAGGGCCACCACCGGTGCCCGACTCGGCCTGCACCGGGGCTCTCCATCGACCGCATCGGCTGCGGCGAAGCCACCGGCAGCCCACCGCTCCCCCCTGCCGGATCTGCGGTCGAGCCCTGCCCGGCGCCGCGACGTCCGGTCCGGGGACGTGTCCCTACCGGCTCTTGATCGTTTCTATGGATGGTTGTCGTATACGTGGCCTGCCGACCGAGCTGAAGCCCTTGTGCCTAGCGGAGACATGGCTTTGCCCGGGCGGTGCCGCAGGCGATCTCAGGACTTGCTGTCGTTGCCGTGTTGGGAGCTTGTGGTGCGTTGTGACGGGTCGATGTGGACGTGGAGGAGAGTGCGTCGGCGACTGCTGCGGACGTTGGTGAAGCGGTATGCGGCTGTGTTGCTTCGTCAGCGGCTGTGGGATGGGCGGGGGGTGGTCTCGCCTTCTGGCCGTTACGGTGCCGGTGCCGGTGGCGGAAAGGTTTTGCCGCTGGTGCTGCTGGGGGACTCGTCGGCAGTGACGGTAGGTGTGGTTGAGCGGCGTGACACCGTTGGCGCCTATCTGGCCGGGACGCTGGCCTCGCGGCTGGAGTGCCCAGTGGAGCTGGAAGTGCTGGCCCGGGCGGGTGCGACGACAGCTGGGCTGGGGCGTCAGGTTCGGTCGGTCATCGGTAGGTCCACAGCGGGCGTGGCCTTCATTCTCATCGGTGGGAACGACGTGATGCTCCCAGCCCCTGTGCGTCCGTCCGCAGTCCGCTTGGGCCGCTACGTGCGTGAGCTCCGTGGTGCGGGGTGGGAGGTAGTGGTGGGTTCGTGCGCGGACATCGGTGCGGCTCCGGCCCTGCGCTCCGCCGCGGCGGCGGTGGCCTCCGTCCGCTCGCGCCGACTGGCGCGGCTGCAGTCGGCTGCCGTGCTGGCGGCAGGCGGCCGGGTTTTCTCACTGCGGACTGACGCGTTCCGGCGGAGCCCTGAGCGGCTCTACTGCCCCGACGGTTTCCATCCTTCGGCGGAGGGTTACCGAGTCTATTTCCGGCTGAGTGACTCCGCCGTGGCCCGGGCCGGTGAAGCGTGGTTGCGGCGGAGGGCCGTCGCGGGGCCTGGCGGGATGCCCGTTGAGGGGGCCGGGAAGGGCAGTCCACAAGCGGTGGGCGTGCCGGCTGAGGCGTCTCGGCCGGCGCTGGTCCGCCCCCGAACCAGGGCCCTCGCCGGCGGACTGCGGTCCGGCAGCGCCCCCGACCGGGCGGGAGACAGGCGAGGGCCGGTATGACCGCCAGGCGGTACACCGCCTGGCCGGCATGCGTGGTGACGGGACTGGCCGTCTTTCTCTGCGGGCTGGACCATCTGGTGCTGCTCACCGCGCTGCCCGCGATCCGCTCGGACCTGGGCCGGGGTGTCGACGCGGCGGCTGCGGGCTGGTTCGTCAACGCCTACCTCGTGCCAGTCGCTGTCCTGCCGCCACTGGTCACCAGGCTCGCCGCGAGGTTCGGACAAAGGCGCGTGTTCACAGCCGCCCTGGTCGTTTTCACCGCTGGGTCGGCGACGGCCGCGTGCTCGGCCACCGCGGCCTTGCTGACGATGGCTCGCATGGTCCAGGGAACGGGTGCCGCGGCGATTGCACCGCTGAGTCTGACGCTCGTAGCCGCCGCCGTGCCCGTACACCGGCGGCCGGTACTCCTGGGGGTTTGGGGAGCCCTCGGCGGACTGGCCGTTGCGGTCGGCCCCGTGGTGGGCGGAGCTGTCGTCCAATGGGGCGGCTGGCAGTACGTCTTCTGGATCAACGTGCCTCTCGGCATCCTCCTGGTCGCCGCAGCGCGGTCCTTCCTGCGGGAGCCATCGACGGCGACCGCTGCCGCGGCCACCGCGCCGACGAAAATCGGGCCGTCCGCCGGGTGGCAGATCAAGACACGCCGGTTCCGGCAGCGTTCACGCCTCTGCCGTGGTCTCCACGCGGTGCACTTCTGCGGGTTCCTCATGCATGCCGGCGTTTTCGGGACGGTGTTCTGGCTGGCCCAGTTCCCCCAGACCGTCCAAGGCCACAGCCCGTGGGAAGCGGGTCTGCGGATCCTTCCATGGACAGCGATGCCGCTCTTGGTCGCTCCCCTGGCTGGGCTTGTGATGGGCCGCACCGGGGCGCGTCCTGTTCTTGTAGCCGCCTTCGTGTTGACCACGGTGAGCTCGGGGTGGTTCGCGCTCTTCCTCACTCCTCAGTCGGGTTACGTGGCGCAGCTTCCAGGCCTGTTGGCCGGCGGCATGGGGATGGCCCTCTTCTTCACCGCGGCGCCCGAAGCCCTCTTGGCGAACGCGTCCGACCTCCGTGTGTCCGATGCGTCGGGGTTCAACAGCTCCGTCCGGGAGATCGGCGCGCTCGCCGGGGTCGGCGCCTCCACCGTGCTGTTCACGCACAACGGTTCCACGGCAGGCCCGGCCGCGTTCACGCACGGCCTGACAGCGGTCCTGTGGGGCGGTGTGGCGGTCGCCGGGCTTGGGCTCCTCGCAGCGGCTGCGACCGGACCCGCCCGCATCCGTGTGGCCGAGAGAACGCCGCCCAGCGCCGTGGACGCGGCCGTGACACCACAGCCGGCAGTGCTGTGAGGTGTCCGGCTTCCGCCGGTGCCGGTGACGCTCACGCCGGCTCACTGTCTGACCACGGCCCCGTCCACGGCTGCACCGAACCATCGGCCGGCTGCTGAAAGTCCGCCGCAGCGTCCGCGACGCAGGCGGCAGCGCAGCGGCCGATCCCTGCGGGCGGAGCCGTCCCACCGCCCGGGCGGAGCCTCAGCCCAAGGCCCACCGGGGCGGGACGCTCAGCCCGTCACCACCGGGGTGTCCGCCAGGACCTTCTCGACCACATCCGCCGCGGCGGCAGCGCCCCCGGCCTCGCTGATCTCCCGCTGCAGCCCCCCCACGCCGCGAGCGATCCGCTCATCGCCCGCGACCGCTAGCACCGCCTCGCGCAAAACCTGCGCCGTGACCCGCTCCCGCGGCAGGTACCATCCCACACCCAGCTGCTCGACCTGAGTGGCGTTGACCCGCTGTTCCGCCATCTGCGGCACCACCAGGACGGGCACGCCCAGCGAGAATGCCTCCATGAGGCTGCCCATGCCGCCGTGCGTGACGAACACCGACGCACAGGCCAGGACGTCGAGCTGGGGCACGCTCGCATGCACCTCGAACCCGTCCCCCACCAGGCCGAGCCCGGCCGCCGCTACCTCGGCACCCACACTCATCACGACGTGCCACCCCAGGCCGTCGAACGCCTCCAGGCAGGACCGGTAGAAGTCCGGGCGCCTGTTGAACTGCGAGCCCAACGACACGTACAGCACCGGCTTGCCGTTGCCCGGCTTCTGCCAGCGCCCCTGAAAGGACCGGTCGGAGATGGCCGGGCCCACCCAGTGGGCCTCCCCAGCCCGTACCGTCTCCGGCCGCCGCTGGAAGGACCGGGGGAAGAACGCGATCGTCCGCGGCGGCGCCAGAGTCAGGGCATGGACCCCGCCCGGTACACCGAACTGCGCCAGCGCTCCGGCCAGCTCGGGAAAGCCGGGAATCTGCGCGATGTCGTCGAACCCGAAGAACTCCTGGACCAGTCCCTCGTACGGGATGTGGGTCGGAGCCAACTGGATGGCCGGTACGCCCCAGCGAGCAGCCAGCAGCGGCCCCGCCCACGCGTACACATCGGACAGCACCACGTCCGGCACCTCGGGGCCGAACGCCTGCTCCAGCTGCGGCAGTGCCGCCACGTTCACGCCGACCGCGAGGGTCACGCCCTCCGCCATGTCCTCTGGTGCCTCACCCGCCGCAGGCACGTCATAGAGCACAGGAACCGCGCCCGCCGCGCGGACATCGCCAGCGAATTCCGCGGTCACCGCGTAACTCACCCTGTGACCGCGACTCACCAGCTCCCGTACGACCGCGAGGGTAGGGATCACATGGCCGTGCATCGGCACGTTGAAAACGGCTACGTGGCGCGCACGCCCTTGACCGTCGGTCAGAACATCCTGCATGACCATCACCTCAGACTCCACCGTGCGGCACTTGCGCCGCTCAAAAGGAACTTGCCGCTACCTCAACGCCGGTCCGGGCCCGCGGACACGCCGCACGCGTGCTTCCACCTCCGCGTGAGGCCGACGACACCGGCGACCGACCTCGTCATCCGGTGAGGACGGGAACGCTCACGTACGTGTCGGCCGCGGAGAACGCCAGTGAGGACCCGATGGGGTTGACGCTGGTGTAGCGGTGGTCGCCGTTGTCGACGACGAGGGCAAGACGGTGCCCGCGGGCCATGTCCCACGCAGAAGCGGGCATCTGTACGTCGACCTCGACCGGCGTCCCCGGCGCCACGTCCGTGAAGGTGTACGGGGCATGGCTGACCAGCCGGGCAATGCCCAGCGCGTCCACGTCGTACAGGTAGGCCACGAAGGTGCCCCGCTCGGCGGTGGAGGTCACACGGGTGTGCATGCGGGGGGATCCGCGCAGGGACCATCGGGAGGCCAGCGGAGCGCTGCGCCATACGGCCGCCAGAGGCGGGGCGAGCAGGGGAAGAGCGGTGGTGGGCGGCAGCCCGAGAGAGTCAGCCAAGCCCGCGACCGGGAACAGGCCGGAATCGGCGGGTGAGTCCAGGCCCGCGAGCAGGCGCTGGGCACGCTCACCCGACTTCGCCCGCAACCGCACGGCCAGGGGCGACCGTTCCATCGCGGCCCAGCCCGGATAGGTCTCCAGTCCCTGGGCGTTACGCGGTCGCACCCTGAGCGGCGGAAGACGGTCCGCACCGTTGGGGCGGCCGAGGAGAAACCGGTCGAGCCACTGTGTCGCGTGGCTGCGGATGGCAGCCTGCGGCTTCAGTACGGAGGCTTCGCGGGAGCTCGAATCCCCGTGACCGCCCGGGCTCATCCACAGCTGCTTCGGGCCCGTGAGCTGGTCCAGCAGCCGTCCGGTCTGCCCGGCCGGCACCAGCGGGTCGTTCCACTCCCCGGCCATGAACACCGGCGTTCGGCGTGCGTTGAGCGCGGCCGTGAAGGCACGCGGCGAGCGTTCGAGGGCCCAGGCCTGCAGACCGGTCGTGTCCCTGCCGCTGCGCATACTTGCGAAAGCCTGGCGCGTTTCAGCGCTCATACGCCCGTTGAGCGCACCGATGATCTCCTGGAAGGTCGCGATAGTTCCGGCATAGGTGCCGTTATGCACGAACGAGTCGAACAGGTCGGTCCACGGGCACAAGGCGACCACCGCCGTGACGCGGGCATCGTGCGCGGCAGCGTTCAGGCCCACCGCCGCGCCGTAGGAGGAGGAGTACAACCCGATCCTGCGCTCGTCAGCCGGAGTGTGCTCCAGCGCCCACGTGATGACGTCGGAGACGTCCGCCACGTCCAAGGGACCCGCCATGTCGACCATTCCACCGGAGCGGCGCAGTCCCCGCGGGTCGTAGGAGACGACCACGTAACCGGCTTCCGCCAGCTGCCTCTTGTCGTCGAGCAAAGCGTCCTGCGGCATCGCCCACCATGCGCCAGGCATCACGACGAGCGGATGCGGGCCGGGGGCCGCCGGAACGTACACGTCGGCTGCGATCCGCGTGCCGTCCCTCATCACGACCGAGGTGGTGGAGACCGAGGCTGGTTCGTCGTCCCGAGTGGCGCTGCCCGCTGCGGGGATGGCCTGGTCCGACGCGTGGCCGACCGGGCCGTGGGCCGCCAGTACCGAAACCAGCAGTGCGACCGATGCGGTGAACCGCCATCCACGTGACTCGCGCAGTCCGCTCACCGTACGGCCGCAGGGCCGGCTGCGAAGTCCGGCCTGGACGTCCTATCGATCATGATGTGCCCAACGAAGCCGGCCCCGGTCCGTTACGCCTGCAATGACCGCCACCTTCCGCAGCCTCTCCTCGGCCGGGTCGCGGATGCTGGGGCGCGAAGGACCCGTGAGGAAAGCTGCGTGTCTCGGTAAGGAGTTTGAGGAGCTAGGCGCAGTGCCGCATCCCACCCGGCGGCGACCGGGATGAACAGCGACTGAAACGCTTCTCAGCCGCGGGCAGCGTCGTCCGTTGACTCTCGGGGCGGGGCGGGCTGCAGAGGGCGACTGCCATTGAGTGCGGGACGCCGGGCCGCACCACCGGGGGGTGGGTGCGTCAGGGGGTTTCGTTGGCGGGTTCGGGCCGGTAGAGGGTGCGGTGGGGTGTGAGGACGGTGGTGGCGGTGGTGTGACCGGCCCAGGTGTGGCCGCGGCCGTTGTAGCGGGGGGTGATGTAGGACCATTCAAGGTTGCCCGCGATCATCCAGCGCAGGGCTTCCACGTACCGCCTCAGTGCGGGGTCCTGGCCGGCCGGCGCGGCCAGCAGGCGGGAGCTGAGGGCACAGAAGTCGTCTTCAGTCTGCCGGACGGTGGTGGCGACGCGGTCGACGGCGGCCTGAAGGTCGCCGCCGTTGTCGGCGAGGGCGAGGGTGATCTCGTTGATGGTGTCGCCGCTGTAGAGCTCTTTGCGGTAGGAGAAGATGTCGTTGACGCCGATCCAGTGGCGGGCCACCAGGTGGTTGAGTCGGCCGATTTCGGGGGTGCGGGCGATGTGGTCGGTGAGGTCGATGTGCAGGCCGTACTCCAGGAGCGGGAAGCAGCATTCGCCCACGCTCTTGATCCGGGACTTTTCGTAGGCGGCCAGCTCCACAGCGGTGCCGGCCCGCTGCCAGTGGCGTTCGGTGCGGCAGGCGGCGAAGAAACCTTTCATGTCGCGGGCGAACCGCTGCCACAAGGACGGTGACATGCCGGCGCGCAGGTGTTCGTTCAACGACGCCAGCATGCGGGGGTAAGGGCCGAGGCCGGGGTGAAGGCTGTTGCCGAGGGCGCTGTCGAGCTCGTGCAGGCCCAGGCGTTCAAGGTGGGGGTCGGGGGCGTGGACGAAGAGGTCGTCGATGCTGAACAGCACGTCGATCCAGTGGCAGATCGTCTTCGTGCGTTCGGTGTCGGTGGTGGCATAGGCCAGCAGGTTCCACAAGGTGGTGCGGTGGTCGAGGAATTCCTCGAAGGCTTGCTCGTCGTCGCGGGCGGGGCGCAGGTTGTCCTCCAGCCAGGCGCGGCAGGAGGTTTCGAGGCCTTCGACGCCGGAGCGGCGTAGGGCGGGCTGGAAGCGGGGGAAGGACGGCAGCCGGAAGCTGGGGTAGTGGTCCAGGGCGGTGGAGTCGTCGGGTCCGGTGCCGGGGGCAGGAAGGGTGCTCACGCGTGGTTTCCCTGCGGCGTGCGCCGGTGCAACCGCAGCGGCTGTTCGGCGGGGACGAGTAGGAACCGAGGCAGCGGCTTGAGGGGTTCCGGCGCAGTGGGGCGTAGCTGCCAGTTCCGCGCGATGGTGGCCAGGGCCAGGGTGGTTTCGGTCATGCCGAAGAACTCGCCCATGCAGCGGCGGCGTCCGGCGCCGAAGGCGAGGAAGGACTGCCGCTGGCCGGGGGTGAGGCGCTCGGGCAGCCACCGGTCCGGCTCCAGGCGGCCGGGGTCGGGGAAGACTTCGGGGTTTCGCTGCAGGGCGTAGGGGCTGATAAGGATGTCGGCCCCCTTCGGGAGGCGGTATCCGCAGACCTCGGTGGCCGTGACGACAGTGCGGCTGAGCAGCCATGTCGGCGGATACAGGCGCAAGACCTCGGTCAGCAGCCGCTTGGTGTAGGCGAGTGCGGACAGGTCGTCGAAGGTGACCGGGCCCTGATCGAGCGCACCGTCGAGTTCTTCCCACAGCCTGGCCTCGGCCCCGGGGTGGCGGGCCAGAAGCTGGAAGGTCCAGGCCAGCAGCGAGGCGGTGGTCTCCACCCCCGCGGCCAGCACCGACATGACCTGGTCGCGCACTTCGGCGTCATCGGGGCGGCGCCCCGAGTCCTCATCGCCCGCCATGATCTGCGACAGCAGGTCCTGCCGGTCCGTCTCCTGGTGATGCCGGTAGTGGGCGATGACCTCGCCGATGGCGTCGTCCAGGCGGGCACGGGCCTGATCGAAGCGCCGGTTCGCCGGGACAGGAACGCGATGCACCCATCCGGCCGGGACCAGCATCCGGCGCAGCAAGCCGGACAGAAGCTGCGGCAGCGCCTCAGCCATCGCCTGCGCGGCCTGCCGTCCGGCCGGCGCGGACACCAGGGTCCGGGAGACCACCAGCGCGGCCATCCGGTACATCACCGCCCCCACATCGATGACTTGGCCCGCCCGCCACGAAGACGTCGCCTCCACCACGCACTCGCGCATCACCTCCGCGTACTCGGCGACCCTGCTGCGGTGGAACGCCGGCTTCATCACCGGCCGCTGGACCGCATGCTCCTCGGCGGCGCAGGTGATGACACCGTTGCCGACCAGCTGACGGGCGGCTTCCATGAACGGGCCACCCTTGTCGAAACGATCCTGCTGGGCGACCAGCACCTCCACCGCCGCCTGGGCGCTGTTCATCAGGAAACATTCCCGCCCCGCCAAGCGCAGCGCGACGACCGGGTCGAAGGCTCGCTGCTTCTCCAAAAATCCCAGCGGATCCACCGCCAGCCGCCCCGCGTGCCCGATCAGCGGTAACGCGCCCGGAGACCTGCTGGCTGTCTGCTGCATGACATTCCCCCATAGTGATCGCTGATGATCTTCGCACGGAGAATACAACCAGCCGCATCCATCACGCCACCCTCCGTAACCGTCCGCAGACCTGCATGCCATCCCCGTAGGCGAAGTCCCGGGGCCGGGTCAGCCAGTTACGTCCCTTCCGCCGGTCGTCCGGCGGGGCACGGCGGTGGCGCGGGCGTCGCCGACGGCCACCTCGATGGTGCCGGGGCGGGTGGACAGGCGGAGTGTGCCGGCCACCGGGGCCGCGCCGTTGGCGGTGCTGGGGGAGGTGCGGGCGTCGGAGCGGTTCCGGTCAGGGTCGGGCGGGTTGCGGGTGGAGCCGTGGCCAGCCCGGGTGCGTGGCGGGGCAGACGGAACCAGGGGTTTCGTCCGGCATGCCGTGTCGTACGCCGACCTGAGCCAGGAGTGCCGGTGTGCACGGCAGAACTGCGGCGGCATCGTTCCGATGTACTGATGTTCGTGCCATCTGCCGCCCGATTCCTATGGGGGCTACCGGTTTTACGCCCGTAGCAACACCGGGTAGGCGGGCAGTGCGTTTCTCACGCCGCACCGGCAGCAGGGTGGAGCGCCGTTCTCGTCGATACCCAGCGAGTCGATCCGCCCGCCATGCAAGGGCCCGGTGCTGTACTCACTGGGCCAGGAAATGGACTCTCAGCATCGTTTCCATGTGCGCCTCGACGAGGCCCTGCACATCCGCCTCGACCTCTGCCAGACGCGGCACGACACCTCCCCCTCCATGCAACCTTTACCCAACACGCAGCCGTCCGCACATAACGCACACTGCCCTAACCTGCAGGTCAGACACCCTTCGCGGCGGGCTCAAGGATCGCGACGCACTCGACATGATGGGTCATCAACAACAGGTTGGCGACCAAGACTCAGGCTCCGGCGGCCGCGGCGAACTCTCGGGCCAGCGCCAGCCCGACGCCGGAGCCGACCCCGCGCCCGCGCCCGCGCCCGGAGATTACCCCGGCGTCGAGGACGATGGTTCTCTCGTCGGCGACGTCCAGCGCGAGCGCGGTGCCCAGGTCGCGTCGCCGCTTCTTCGCCGCGAGGCGTTCGGGGCGCCGGTCCGTACGCGCTGGAAGGGGTGGGGGGCCTGCTTGTCGGTGACGATGAGGCAAAGAGGTCGCGGCCCATCCGGGCAGGCTGCCCTGGGGGCGCTACCTAGACGAGTTCGTTTCGGGACGGCAGCCCCCGGGTTGAGTCAACACCTGTCCCACCCAGTGTGACAGTCCGATCACTTCGAGTGGGATGATTCCTGGGGTAAGAGAAGAGGTGCGCACCACCGGGCGGCCGACGGCGCGCTCCCGGTACAGGGGTCATATCTCCTCAGGGGCCCATGCCAAGGCCCTGCCTCCGCTCTGATAGACGTCGTTTCTTATGGCTGCGGTGCGGAGTGGACGGCTTCAGGGAAGCCCAGCTCGTCCAGCAGCGCGTCGAACAGCTCCTCCACGAAGGTCTCCTGTGCGCGCAGTAGTTCTTCGATCCCAGGTTGCTGCGCTGCGGCTTGAACACCAGCCGCTGACGCCCACATGAGAGCGCCTTCGGCGTCGGCCGGCACCTCCGCATCGAGCTCTGCACGCTTGTGTCCGATGGCCTCTTCGAACTCCGGGGTGGCCATCCACAGGCTCACGTCGTCCACGTCCTCGGGTTCCTCGACGAGGAGAGCGGCGGCGTTGTCCAGGTTGAGCCATGCCTGCCAACGGTGCCCGTCGGTGCCCAGGCCGGTCACGAGGGCGATGCTGCTGTCGGAGACGTCGGCGACGCAGGCCGGCGCTCCGGTCCATTCGACCAAGATGGACAGGTGCTCGTGCTCCCAGATGCCTTGTTCCACTTGCAGGGTCTGCCAGCCGCCCGGTCGCGGCTGCCACTCGTGCACGTCGTCCCTCAGTCCTGGACCAGTGCTGTTGAACAGAGGTGCTTCCAGTAGCGGACGCTCGCTGCGCGCAAAGACCAGATGACCGGAAAAGCCCATGGAACCTCCTCGTCGAATACCAGCGCACCCTATGGGCTGTCACTGACATCACCGGTCCTGGCCGCCTGTTGCTCCCGGTCGACCGGCTCACCGGATCAGTCGGCGGTAGCCGATGAGGGTTGCGGCTATGCCGACGAAGGCGAGGAAGTGTTCGGCTTTGCGTTCGTAGCGGCGGTGGAGCCTGCGGCAGCCAGCCAGGACACGGTTGTCTCGACCGCCCAGCGATGACGGCCCAGCCGCTGTGAGGACTCGATGCCCTTGCGGGCGATGCGGTGGCGGATGCCGCGCTTGCCGAGCCATCGGCGCAGGTGGTCGTAGTCGTGGCCCTTGTCCGCGTGCAGTTTCGCCGGCTTCCGGCGCCGGGGCCCGCGGCGGGACCGGATGGGCGGGATGCCCCGGACGAGCGGTTCCAGGCCCTGGCTGTCGTGCATGTTCGCCCCGGAGATACCCAGGGACAGCGGCAGTCCGTTCCGGTCGCAGATCAGGTGGATCTTCGATCCCAACTTGCCGCGGTCGGTCGGATTCGGTCCCGTCAAAGGCCCCCTTTTGCCGCCCGCAGACTGACCGAGTCGATCGCACACCGTGACCAGTCCAGCTCACCCCGCGCTCCAAGTTCATCGAGGACCACGCGATAGAGCCGGGCCCAGACCCGGCTCCTCTGTCGCCTTCCCCTGCGACCGCTGCCACACCACGCAACTGACACCGCCCGCCCCGCCCGGGTGACGACCCGCGACCTCTCGCCGTCTGCTGCGTTGTAGGGGGCGTGATGAACAAGATCCTTACGAGCCTCGCCCTGAGCTGTATTGCGGTGCTCGCCGCTGCTTCCGCCGCGGGGGCCCAGCAACCGGCCGCACTCCAGGACCCCGCGCCCTTCTCCTGCGAGGGCCGGGCCGACGGCAACTATCCCCACCCCAGCAACCCGACCAAATTCATGTCGTGCGTGGCTCAGGAGTACGCCTACGAACAGAACTGCTTCCCGACCTACCAGGGCGAGACGACGTACTACGTCGCATCCGTGGACGCATGCCTGACCGCGGCCGAAGCTCAGGGGCAGTCCCTGGCCGTCCAGTTCTGAAGCCGTTTCCTCCCCAACGGCGAGGAAACCATCGGTCGCCTCGGGCGAGAGCGCGGGGCGGATGCGCTTTCCGCCGGACCTGAACGGCTCGGTGGGTTCCCGCGCTCCGCTGGCGCGACCGACGGCCGGGAACGTTCGCGAGGCGACCGACAGCACGCACCACGGTGCATGTAAGCCCCACGCGACGGGATCCGGACCGGCTGCGCTTACAGCCTCTGGATGTTCGCAGCCTGGGGGCCATTGGGGCCATCGGTGATGTCGAACTCGATGGCCTCGCCTTCCACCAGCTCCCTGTAGCCCCCGCCTTGGATTGCGGTGAAGTGGGCGTATACGTCCGGCCCTCCACCGTCCGGCGCGATGTACCCGAAGCCCTTCTCACTGTTGAACGACGTCACCGTGCCTGTAGCCATCCGAACGCATCCTTTGCTGTCTTCGACGGGGCGAACGCGCCCCCGCCGCAACCGATGCCGGCTCCGGCGTCTGCACACTGCCCTGATCCGCTGCCGCCGAACCCTCCCCCGGCGGAGTTCGAGGCACCGCAAAGCCCAGCAGGGCGGGCGGGAGGAAGCAGCGGTCAATGCCGTGAGGACGGCCACTGGCGTGGGGCTGCCGGGGTGGTGCGGTGGGGGTGGTTCCGCAACCCCGGGCGGGAGGGTTTAGGGGTAGAGGGCTTGGACGGTGTTGTTGCGGGTGATGAGGGCGGGCGTGCCGTAGCCGCTGGTGGGGAAGGCGGCCTTTCGTGCGCTCGGGAGGTGCTGGCGTCCGGCCGCGGGTATCCGGGGCGGACGGCAGGCGTCGGGGCGGGAGCTGATGGGGTCACCTTGTTAGACCCGCTCCAGCAGTGCGATACCGAGGTCGCTGGCCTTGTAGTGGACCTCGCGCCGATAGCGGTGGCTGGTGACCAGGCCCGCATCGCGCAGTACGGCGAGGTGCTGCGAGACCGCGCCCAGGCTCAGGCCGGTCCGCCCGGCCAGGCGCGTCGTCGTGGACGGTGAGCTCGTATGGGCGAGGACCTGCGCCCGGCTGCGGCCCAGCAGGCGCGCCAGTCCGTCCCCGGCGGCGTCCCGTCTTTCCCACAGGGTGCCCACCGCTCGCGACGGGTAGATCGTGCACGGCGGCGCCCCGCCCTGTCCGGTCAGCAGGTGGCAGCGGACCGCGAACGCGCTGGGCGCCAGGGTGATTCCGCCTCCGTCCAGGCCGAGTTCCCCGGCCGGCAGGTCGGCGGACACCAGGCGGTTGTCCGCCCAGTGCAGCGCCGGATGGAGGTGGGCGAGCACCTCCCGGATGCCGTCCTCGCCGAGCTGGCGGGTCCGGTACGCGACGTCGGCCTCCAGTACGGCGCGGATCCGGGGCCAGTACGGCCGTACGCCCGCCTGCCACCAGGCGAGCACCGCATCGGCCAGTTCGGGCAGTACCCGTACGGGATCATCGGCCAGCCGCCGCTCGAAGTCGGTCAACGGCGTTCGCCGGCCGACTGCTTCGAGCCCGGCGCGCACCCCCTCGGCCGGCAGGGCCGCGAGCGTGGCGAGCTCCTCCTCCATCTCGGCCAGCGGGCAGCGCGGAGGCGGCGTCAGGAAGCTCCGCACCGTACCGTCCCGGGCCACCAGGGCATGCAGCGGTTCCGTCTTCCCGGCGAGGCTCCGGTCCTGCCGGAGAGCCAGCGCCTCTTTGATCCACGGCAGATGGACGGCATGCCGTCCGGGATCGGCCACCGCCCGCAGACTGGCGGCGGTCTCCCACAACGGCGACATCGCGAACCGGAGGTTGGCCATGTCGTCCACCCCGAAGAGCACCTCGCCCATGCCCGCTCCCGCCCGCCTCGCGCGATGATGTTTTCACCCAGACTAAAACAATGGCTGCGCCGTCCAGGGGGTGGTGGTGTCACGGTCATGACGACTTCTCTCACCAACGAGGCCGGCGATACCGGCGAAAGAAGCACGGAGAGCGGCACGGGTGCTTCCGGTGGCGGTCGCCCCGCCCTCTTGCGCATCGCGGACTTCCGCCGCTTCTGGATCGGCGACACCGTCAGCCAGGCCGGCTCGGCCATCACCCTCCTCGCCCTCCCCCTCCTGGCGATAGGCACCCTCGGCGCCGGCCCCTTCGAGGCGGGCCTGCTCGTCATGTGCGAGTACCTGGGCGTCTTGCTCATCGGTCTGCCGGCCGGGGCTTGGGTGGACCGGATGCGCCGCCGCCGCGTCATGATCGCGGGCGACCTCGGCCGCGCCGCGCTCCTCGCCTCCCTGCCGGTCGCGGCCTGGCTCGACGTCTTGGCCCTCCCGCAGCTCTACGTCGTGGCCTTCGGCATGTCCCTCTGCACGGCCTTCTTCGACATCGCCTACCAGAGCCATCTCCCGCAACTCGTCGACGCAGACCGCCTGGTCGAGGCCAATGTCTCCCTCGAAGCGACGCGCACCATCACCGCGGCCGGCGGTCCCGGTGCGGGCGGCGCGCTGGTCGGTGCGCTGACGGCGCCCGTGGCGATCGTCGTCGACGCGGTCAGCTTCCTCGTCTCCGCCCTGTTCCTGTCCCGCATCCGCCGGGCCGACGCGGCGCCCGAGCCCCGCCCGAAAGTGCCCCTGCGGTCCGAGATCGCCGAAGGCCTGCGCTTCGTCTTCGGCAACCCGCTCCTGCGGGCGCTCACCCTCGCCTCCGCGATCTCCAACCTGTTCGGCACGATCGGCGCTGCCATGCTGCTCGTGCTGCTCGCGGGAGAGCTCGGCCTCTCACCCCTCCTCTGCGGTCTGGTCTTCACCGCGGAGGCCGTCGGCGGCTTCCTCGGCAGCCTGCTCACGATGCGGATCGCCGCGCGCTTCGGCCAGGGCCGGGCGATGTGCGCATCCGTGATCACCAGCGGTGTGTTGTGGCTGGCGGCGGTGCCCCTCTTCCACGCCGACTGGCGCTTCGCTGTCGCCGCCGTCCTGCAGGGCCTGGGCTGGACCGCCTTCATGACCTTCAAGATCGCCTCGGTGGCCTTCCGGCAACAGCTCTGCCCCGAGCCGCTCCTGGGCCGGATGACGGCGACGTTCCGCTTCGTGGTGTGGGGATCCATGCCCCTCGGCGCGCTGATCGGAGGCATCCTGGGAGAACACTTCGGCGCCCGGACGGCCCTGTGGACCGGGGCCCTGGGTGAACTCCTCGCCGTACTGCCCCTCCTGCTGTCGCCGCTGCGGACCGCACGTGAACTCCCCCGGTAGCGTCGGCCCCATGCGCTACCACCACGTCGACGTCTTCACCGGCCAGCCCTACAGCGGCAACGGCCTCGCGGTGTTCCCCGACGCCGATGCGCTGACGGGCGCGCAGATGCAGACCATCACCCGGGAACTGCGGCACTTCGAGTCCGTCTTCCTGATCCGCGACGGCGCACCGGAGCGCACCCGGCGGGCGCGCGTCTTCGACCTCACCGAGGAACTGGACTTCGCCGGCCATCCCCTCATCGGCGCCGCCGCCGTCCTGCACGCCCTCCACGGCACCGCGGACCACGAGGCATGGACCCTGCACCTGCCGGCCCGGACGGTGGAGGTCGCCACCCAACGGCGCGGCCCGGGCCGGTACGCGAGCCTGCTCGACCAGGGCGCCGCCGAGTTCCTCGGCCGCCCCGATCCGCACGGTCTCGCCGCCCTGTTCGCCCTCGAACCGGTCGACCTGGACCCCGCCCTGCCCCCGGAGATCGTCTCCACCGGCCTGCGCTACCTGGTGCTCCCCGTACGCGGCGACGCCCTGGCCCGCGCCCGCATCGACGCGCCGCTCGACGCGCCGCTGGCCCGCCTCGGCGCCCAGTTCGCCTATCTCCTCGACGCCGCCGCCCTGGAGGGGCGGCACTGGAACAACGACGGAATGCTCGAAGACGTCGCCACCGGCAGCGGCGCGGGCTGCGCCGCCGCCTATCTGCGCCGCCACGGCCGCATCGGCACCGGCGAGCGGGCCCTCCTGCGCCAGGGACGCTTTACCGGGCGCCCCAGCGAAATGACCGTCAGCGCGGACGGCCACGGCCAGGACATCCGCTCCGTGCGCGTCGGAGGCAGCGTCGCCTTCGTCGCGGACGGACGCCTCCACGAGCTTCCGCCGGTGTAGAAGCGCCCGCCTGCCGAAGCCTCCCGATCGTTTCCGGGTCGGGACGAGTGGTGCGTCAGGACGAGTGGTGCGTCACGACGAGTGGTGTGTCACGACGAGTGGTGTGTCACGACGATTGGTCCGTCACGACGAGTGGTCCGTCAGGACCGCCGGGTCCGAGAGGCCGGACGCGCCCGTCTCGACCTTGCCCGCGAAGCGGCGGAGGAAGTCCGGCGCTCCGGATGCGGTGACCGTCACGTCGTACCAGCGCTTCGTGTTCTTCAGCGGGACGCTGTACGTGACGGTCGCGCCCTTGGCGACGGTGAGGCGCTTCGGGCCCCCGGCGTAGGCGTTGGTGACCGTCAGCGTCGCGGTCGCTGCTCCGGCGTTGGTCAGGGTGAGGTCCAGATCGCCGGTGGTGGCGTTGTGGCGCGCGGTGACCTCGGGGCCGGGGGTGGTGCCCGGGTTGCGGAAGCCGCGCAGGAAGCCGTTGGGGCCGTGCACGGTCAGGTCGGTGACCCCGGCCGAGTAGCGGGTGTTCCAGGTGTCCGCGACCGACTTGCCGGCCTCGGTGGTGTACGTCCAGGGGGCGTCTGTGCGGTTGCCGGAGGTCACGTAGAACTGCGCGCCCAGGGCGGGGCCGCCGCTGAACGTCAGCCGGAAGGTGCCCTCGTCGACGAGCGCGCGGCCGTCCACGTACGGGGCGTACTTCAGCGCGCGGGTCTGGCGCAGGCCTTTCTCCTGGCGCGGCATGGCGCCCTCGGCCGGCGGCGTGAGCCGGAAGTCGGGGTGGCGATCGCGGTCCTGCGGGAACCAGGCGCCGGTGTCGGGCAGCGGCGCCGTGGTCGTGTCCGTGCGGGCGAAGTCGAAGGCGGAGGTGAGGTCGCCGCAGACGGCGCGGCGCCAGGGGGAGATGTTGGGCTCGGTCACCCCGAAGCGCTGTTCCATGAAACGGATGACGGAGGTGTGGTCGAAGGTCTCGGAGCAGGAGTAGCCGCCGGTGCTCCACGGCGAGACCACGAGCATCGGCACGCGCGGACCCAGGCCGTACGGTCCGGCGACGTAGCCGGGCTTGCCGGGGAAGACGTCCAGCGCGGTGGGTACGGTCGACAGGCCCTGCGCGGCACTGGCAGGGGCGTACGGCGGTACGACGTGGTCGAAGAAGCCGTCGTTCTCGTCGTAGGTGATGAAGAGCGCGGTACGGGCCCACACGTCGGGGTTCGAGGTGAGGGCGTCCAGCACCTGCGCGATGTACCAGGCGCCGTAGTTGGAGGGCCAGTTCGCGTGCTCGCTGAATGCCTCGGGGGCGGCTATCCAGGAGATCTCGGGCAGGGTCCCGGCGGCGACGTCGGCGCGCAGCCGGTCGAAGTAGCCTTCGCCGGCCTTGGCGTTCGTACCGGTCCGGGCCTTCTCGTACAGCGCGTCGCCGGGCTTGGCGTCGCGGTAGTTGTTGAAGTAGAGCAAGGAGTTGTCGCCGTAGTTGCCTCGGTAGGCGTCGTTGATCCAGCCCCAGGAGCCGGCGGCGTCCAGGCCGTCGCCGACGTCCTGGTAGACCTTCCAGGAGATCCCGGCCGCCTCCAGGCGCTCGGGGTAGGTGGTCCAGCCGTAGCCGGCCTCGGCGTTGTTGAGGACCGGACCGCCGCCCCGGCCGTCGTTGCCGGTGTGGCCCGACCAGAGGTAGTAGCGGTTGGGGTCGGTGGAGCCGATGAACGAGCAGTGGTACGCGTCGCAGATGGTGAACGCGTCGGCGAGAGCGTAGTGGAACGGGATGTCGTCGCGCGTCAGGTACGCCATGGTCGCGGGCGTCTTCGCGGGCACCCAGTTGTCGTACTTGCCCTTGTTGAAGGCGCTCTGGCCGCCGTCCCAGTCGTGGTTGAGGCCCTGGAGGAACTCCATGCCGAGGTCGTCGGACGGCGGCCGGAAGGGCAGCGTCTCCTTCGTGCCGTCGGACTGGTGGAACACGGACTTGCCGCTGGGCAACGTCACCGGGCGGGGGTCGCCGAAGCCGCGGACGCCGCGCAGCGCGCCGAAGTAGTGGTCGAAGGATCGGTTCTCCTGCATCAGGACCACGATGTGCTCCACATCGGCGATGGTGCCGGTGGTCCCCTGCGCGGGGATGGCGGCGGCGCGCGCGATGCTCTCGTTGAGCATCGTCAGGGCGGCGGCGCCACCGGCGAGCTGCATGAAGCGGCGGCGGTTCAGTTCAGCCATGGTGGAACGACCTCTGCGGTTGAGGGTGCTTGAGCGCCCCCAGCAGAGCGTGCCCGGGGTGCCGGCGGGGGAGCCTGGCATGACGGTGACGCGTACACCGGGCGAACGGCAGTCTGCTTTCGGCCGTGTTCGCAGCGACACCTGCGAAGGGTGACCGGAACAGCCGGAACAGCCGGAACAGCCGGAGCAGCCGGAACATCCGGAACGGAAGGGCGCCGGGTCAGCCGGCGGGGACCGGACGGCCGGCGTGGAGCTCCACCGGGCCGGTGGAAGTGGCTCGGGCTTGGAGAGCGGCTTCGATCTGGCGCCGGAGGGCGGGTTCAACGAGCGTGGAGAGGCCGGCCGGGGGCACTGCGCGCCACTGGAGGAGCTCCGTCTCGGGCAGCCGGATCCGGGACAGGGCGGCGGGGTCGAGGGTGCCGCCGTCGTAGAGGAACCGGACGCGGGCCGGATAGCCGGGCCGGTGGGACCAGTTGACGGCGAGGAGCCGGCCCGGGGCGATGTCGAGACCGAGTTCCTCCTGGACCTCGCGGCGGGCGGCGGCGCGCGGGATCTCGCCGAGGTCGCTGTCGATGCCCCCGCCCGGCAGGTGCCACTGGGCCGGGTTGCCGTACGCGGGCTGTACGAGGAGGACTCCGCCGGCGGTGTCGGTGAACAGCACGCTCGCGGCCGTGAGGGCCTTCGGCCGGGCGGCCCGGTGGTCGGCGCTGCTGAAGACCCCCGCGTGCTCCAGGGCCGCCCGGTGCTCCGGGTCGAGGCCGGCCGGGGAACCGGGCTGCGGAACGCCGCCGACCAGGTGCGCGAGGGAGCCGGAGTACAGGGCGGCCAGAGCGGCGCGCAGCCGGGGAGCGATCCGGGCGGGCAGGGCCTCGTACGCCTCGTCCGGGGTGAGCCAGCGGGCTTCGGTGACCTCGCCGTCCGGGAAGGAGATCGCGGAGGCCTCCGCGGGCGTCAGCGGTCCGACGAGGTGGACGTGGACGACGAGGGAGCGCCCGAGCGGCCCCGGCGGCCGGGAGTCCACGGCGAGCAGCCGTCCGACCGGCACGCTCAGGTCCAACTCCTCCTTCAGCTCGCGGGCCAGCCCTTCCTCGGGGGTCTCGGTGTCCTCCACGCCGCCGCCGGGGAGCTCCAGTTCCGTCTTGTACGAGGTGGTCAGTACGAGGACCCGCCCGCGCTGGTCCAGCACGATCCCGGTGGCGGCCACGAGGGGGGAGGGCTGGGCGGCGTAGTGGGCGCGCACCGCGTCGGAGTAGGGGGATTGGTCCGGCACGGGGGGCTCCTGGGGATGCGGGGCGGGCTGGCTGCGGGTGGAGGGTGGAGGGTGGACGGTGGACGGCGAGCGAGGGGATCCGTACCCACTCGGGGAGTGTCCACGGGGTGGACCTGGCGCGGTGGTGGCAGGCCAGACGCGCGGGATTGGCCCTCCTGGCCAGGCCAATCCTCTTCCAGACTGGGGACCACACCGGAGATTGGTCTGGTGTCAACGGGAGGAGACCCTCATGTCGAGCGAATACACCACCCTCGGCGACCGAGCCGAGCGCGCCCTCCAGCAGCGCCACGAGCGCCGCGTATCCGCCGCGCTGCCGGCCCTGCCCGTACTGCGCGAATGGGTTCTCGGGCTGGTCAGGGCCGTTCGGGAGCCGGGGCGATGAGCCGCGTCGTGGTCGGGGTGAGCGGCTCGCTCGCCAGCCTCGCCGCCCTGCGGGCGGGCGCCCGCGAGGCCCGGCTCGGCGGACGGGAACTGGTGGCCGTATTGGCCTGGTCGCCGCCCGAGGGGGAAGGAATGTTCGCACGGTTCCCCGACCGGGCGTGGGCCCAGCTCTGGGAGGCGGAAGCCGCCGAAACCCTCGGCCGGGCCTTCGAGGAGGCCCTCGGCGGGGACCCGGCGGGCGTGCCGCAGGTCCGCAGGCGCGTGCTGCGGGGTGACCCCGGCCGGACGCTGCGCGCCGTCGCCGGGCTGCCGGATGATCTGCTCGTCATAGGCGTCCGGCCGGGGCGCCGGCACGGCGGGAAGGTGGGGCGCGAGCTGCGCGCGCACGCGGTGTGCCCGGTTCTGGCGGTGCCCGGGCCGGTCCTGCCGGGTGCTTGGCTGAGGCGGCTGCGGCGGGCCACGGCGGCGGACTTCACGGCGGACCCGGCGGGTGGCGGGGCCGGTCGTCGCACGGGTGGTGGGGCTGGTCCCGGCGCGCTTGGTGGACCTGGGGGCCGGCCCCGGGGCGGGGCGGACCTCAGGCGCGGGCCAGGAGCAGGCAGCCCATCGTGACCATGGTCGCCGCGACCAGCCCGTCGAGGACCCGCCAGGCCGAGGGCCGGGCGAGCAGGCCGCTGAGCAGGCGCGCGCCGTAGCCGAGCGCGCCGAACCAGATGAGGCTCGCCAGGCAGGCCCCGGCGCCGAACGCCCAGCGCAGGTCGCCCCGGTCGGCGGCGAGGGATCCGAGCAGGAGCACGGTGTCCAGGTACACGTGCGGGTTGAGCCAGGTCATGGCCAGGCAGGTCAGCACGGCGCGGCGGGTGGCGGCCCGGCGGGCGGCGGTGTGGCCGGTGGCGGTTCGGCCGGTGGCCGGGGCTTGGGCCGCGGTAGCGGTCGTGGCGCTGGCCGTAGCCGTGCTGCTGTTCCTGGCCGTGGTCGTGGCGGTGGCCGTGGCCGTGGTCGTGGCCGTCATGCTGCTCGCCGCCGTGGTGGCGCCGCTCGGGGTGGTGTCCGGGTCGGCCGCCGTGCCCGTGGCGGTATCGCCGGCCTGGAGGGCGGCGCCCGGGGTGGGACGCAATACCCGGCGGGCGGCGAGGACTCCGTAGCAGATGAGGAAGGCGCCGCCGACGAGTCCGACCAAGGTGAGGGCGGGCGGCCAGGCGGTGACGAACGCGCCCACGCCGGCCACGCCGAGGGCGATGAGGGCCGCGTCCGAGACGGCGCATATGGCGACCACGGCGAGGACCGATTGGCGGCGTACGCCCTGGCGGAGTACGAAGGCGTTCTGGGCGCCGATGGCGACGATGAGGGAGAGCCCGGTTCCGAAGCCGGTCAGGGCCGCCGGGATGATGCCGTGTGTCATGGCTTTGACCGTAGGCAGCGACGCGTGAGTAGTACAGCTAAAGATCCTTACGTAGCATTAGTGCGCGTGATGGATGAGCTGCCTGTGGACCAGGTGCGGACGCTGCTCGCGGTGATCGACGGGGGCACCTTCGACGCGGCGGCCGCCGCCCTGCACGTGACGCCCTCCGCCGTCAGTCAGCGCGTCAAGGCGCTGGAGCAGAGGACCGGGCGGGTGCTGCTGGTGCGGACCAAACCGGTCCGGGCCACCGAGTCCGGGGAGGTCGTCGTCCGCTTCGCCCGGCAGTTGGTCCGGCTGGAGCGTGACGCGCGGGCCGAGCTCGGCTTGGCGCCGGGTCCGGGGGCGCCGGTGCGGCTGGCCATCGCGGTCAACGCGGACTCGCTGGCCACGTGGTTCCTGCCCGCTCTGACCCGGGTGCCGCAGGACCCGCCGGTCTGCTTCGAGCTGCACCGGGAGGACGAGGGGCACGCGACCGCACTGCTGCGGGACGGGCGCGTGATGGCGGCCGTGACCTCGCAGTCGGAGGCGGTGGCGGGCTGCACGGTGCGCCGGCTCGGACTCGCGCGCTACCTGCCGGTGGCCAGCCCGGAGTTCGCGGCCCGGTACCTGACGGGGATGGTGGAGCACGACCTGCGGACGGCCCCGGTCGTCGTCTTCGACCGGCGGGACCTCATCCAGGACCGCTTCGTGCGGATGGCGACGGGTAACGAGGGCGCCAGGGCCTCCGAGGTACGGCACTACGTGCCCACCTCCGAGGGGTTCTGTGACGCGGCGGTCGCCGGGCTGGGCTGGGCGATGGTGCCGCAGGCGCAGGCGGGGCCCCTGGTGGAGGCGGGGCGGCTGGTGGAGATCATGCCGGGCCGGAAGCTGGACGTGCCCCTGTACTGGCAGCAGTGGAAGCTGGACTCGCCCGCGCTGTCGAGGGTGGCGGCGGTGATCGTGGAAGCGGCGGCGGGGGCGCTGCGGTAGGGCGCGCCGGGTCTGCGGCGGTGTCGCGCGTCCGGGTCGCTACGTGTCCTCGGCCTGCGGGCGCGGCCCTGGCAACGCATAGGCTGCGCGCATGGAGTCCTACACGATCGGCCAGGCGGCGCGGCTGCTCGGCGTCAGCGTTGACACGGCCCGCCGGTGGGCCGACGCGGAGCGTTTCCCGACGCGCCGCGAGGGCACTCGGCGGATGGTGGACGGGCCCGACCTGGCCGCCTTCTGCGTGGAGGCCGCCCAGGAGGGCGGCGACGGGGACGACGAAGCCCCGTACACCTCGGCGCGCAACGCCTTCCCGGGCATCGTGACCGGAGTGAAGCTGGGCACGGTCGCCGCACAGGTGGAGATCCAGGCCGGACCGCACCGCGTCGTGTCGCTGCTGACCCGGGAAGCCGTCGAGGAGCTCGGCCTGGAGGTCGGGGCGCGGGCGACCGCCCGGGTGAAGTCGACGAGCGTGTTCATCGACCGCACCTGAGCCGCGCGGCTCAGCGTACGGAGGCCTTGAGGTGGTCGGCGGCCTCGCGCGCCGCGTCGGCCGCTCCGGCGCGGGCGGCTTCGCGGTCGCTGTCGGCGCGGGTGTAGGTGACGTCGACGCGCACGTTGCTGAGACGGAAGCACACCTGGGCGACGGCGGGGCGTTCGGGATCGGCGGTACGCAAGCGCACGAACGCCTCGTCGCCGATGCCGGGCAGGTCCGCGGGAGCGGTCTTCTCCCAGCCCAGCGTGTTCGCGCGGTCGTCGCGCAGGCCATCGAGGGCGAGGTCCTCGGTGAGGACGAAGGACTGCAGGAAGACACCGCCCCGCTCCGTGCCCTTCTCGCGCGCTGCCGACCAGCTGCACGACCCGTGGTCGTCGCGGCCGCCGTAGGACGTGGGCACCAGCCGGTGGATCGTCTGCGGGGACACCAGCTCGCAGGGGCGCAGACCGGCGGTGAAGTCGCCCGGGTGGCTGCGCTGCCAGTGCTTCCACCCCGCGAGGGCGCAGCCGGCGACGATGAACAGGGCGATCAGGACGAGCGCGATGAGCGAAACCCGCTCACGCAAGGGGCGGCGCGCGGGTCCGCCGGGAGGTGTGGTCACCGCGGAAGCATAGGGGCGGGCGGGGACCGGGGCCGGGACCGGGGCCGGGGCGAGGCCGCCGCCCTCACGTCCCGCCAGCGCGACGGCGGGGGGCGGCGCGGCCGGCGGCGGCGCCGGTGGCACACTGGCCGGTGTTCAGCCGAAGGGGAGTACGCCTTGTCCATGCTCAACAACCTGCGCCGGGTCGTGCGCCGCAGCTACCGGCGGGCCGTCGACCTCAGCCACCCGGCGCGTTCCCCGCTCGGCAGCGCCGTGGTCAACTGCCTGGTCTACCGGAACGGCGAACGCCAGGACGGCTGCGCCGATGTCGGCGAGGCGCTGCACAGGGTCCGCAAGACGGGCGACGCCTTCGTCTGGATCGGCCTGCACGAGCCGCCGCAGGCGGAGCTGGCCGGGCTCGCGGAGCTGTTCGGTCTGCACCCCCTCGCGGTGGAAGACGCGGTCCACGCGCACCAGCGCCCCAAGATCGAGCGCTACGACGAGACCCTCTTCGCCGTCTTCAAGACCGTGCGCTACGTGGAGCACGAGGAGCTGACCGCGACGAGCGAGGTCGTGGAGACCGGCGAGCTCATGGCCTTCGCCGGCGAGGACTTCGTCATCACCATCCGGCACGGCGGCCGCGGCACCCTCGGGCCGGTCCGCGAGGCCCTGGAGGCCGACCCCGAACAGCTGGCCAAAGGACCGGTCGCCGTCCTGCACGCGATGGTGGATCACGTCGTCGACGAGTACGGGGCCGTCACGGACGCGGTGCAGAACGACATAGACGCGGTCGAGACCATGGTGTTCAGCGAGCACGGCGGTCGCGGCGACGCGGGCCGGATCTACCAGCTCAAGCGCGAACTGCTGGAACTGCGACGGGCGGTGGGCCCGCTGAGCCGGCCGCTCCAGCAGTTGAGCACGCAGCCGATAACGGTCATCCCGCCGGAGATGCGCACGTACTTCCGCGACGTCGCCGACCACCTGACCCGCGCCACCGACCAGATCAGCGCCTACGACGCCCTCCTCGACTCGATCCTCCAGGCCCATCTCGCGCAGGTGACCGTCGCCCAGAACGAGGACATGCGCAAGATCACCGCTTGGGCCGCCATCGTCGCCGTCCCGACGATGGTCTGCGGGGTCTACGGCATGAACTTCGACAACATGCCCGAACTGCACTGGACTTACGGATATCCCCTCGTGGTCGCAGTGATGGCCGTGGCCTGCTTCGTCATCCACCGCGGATTCCGGCGCAACGGCTGGCTCTGAACGCCGGGCCCCTGCTGGGGCGTTGCCAAGGGCCCGCCGCGGGGGCGGGTGCGGCTCGAGCCGCTGGAGCTCCGCCACCACGTGATCATGCGGGACGGCTGGATCCGCGACACGGCGGTATGCGGCATCACTCGCCCCCAGTGGCCGGCCGCCGAGCGGGCCCTAGGGGCCCGGCTGGAAGCGGGCGGCGCCGGGGGGCCGCGCCGGGGGTCCCCCCGCCATCGGCTGATCCGGGCGGTTCCCGGGTATTGAGTCGGCGCGACGTCTGGTAGTAAAGTTTCCTAACGAAGTCGCCCGAGCATCAACTCCCTTATGGAGGCGCCATGTTCACCCCCCACCGCAAGCGACTGGCTATCAGTGCCCTACTCGGCGCTGCCCTCATCGCGGTACCCGTCACCGCCCACGCGACCGCTGCCACCGGCGCGGACCAGGCCGCCGTGGGCACGTCGGCGGCCGCAGCCGTCGGGCTCGACGATCCGGTGAAGAAGGACATCGCCATGCAGATCGTCTCCAGTGCCGAGAACTCCTCGCTGAACTGGAAGGCGCAGTACAAGTACATCGAGGACATAGGCGACGGCCGCGGCTACACGGCGGGCATCATCGGCTTCTGTTCCGGCACCCACGACATGCTCGAACTCGTGGAGTACTACACGAGCATCAAGCCGGGCAACGTGCTCGCCAAGTACCTCCCGGCCCTGCGGAAGGTCGACGGCAGCGACTCGCACGCCGGCCTCGACCCCAACTTCACCAAGGACTGGGTGAAGGCAGCCGCCGACTCCGACTTCAAGAAGGCCCAGGACCACGAGCGCGACCGGGTCTACTTCAACCCGGCCGTCAAGCAGGGCAAGGCCGACGGGGTGGGCGTGCTCGGCCAGTTCACCTACTACGACGCCATCGTCATGCACGGCGACGGCGGCGACTCCACGAGCTTCCGCAACATCCGCAAGCGTGCCCTCTCCAAGGCCAAGCCCCCGTCCCAGGGCGGCAACGAGACCACCTGGCTCAACGCCTTCCTCGACGCCCGCGTCTGGGCGATGAAGCAGGAGGAGGCGCACAGCGACACCAGCCGCGTGGACACCGCGCAGCGGGTCTGGGTCAAGAAGGGCAACCTCAACCTCAACACCCCGCTGGACTGGAAGGTTTACGGGGACTCCTTCCACATCGGCTGATCGGTGCCGCCCGTCCGGCCGCCCGCCGTCGCACTGCCGACGCCGTCAGCACCACTGCGCCCGCCAGCCCGTACGCCACCGGGACCGTCTGCTCGCCGAGCGCGCGCACCGACACGTACGCCGCGGCCCCCGCGACCGCCACGCCCAGCCACTCCGCGCGCCCGTCCAGGGCCACCAGCGCGATCAGGAGCAGCGCGTACCAGGAGTAGCCCGGGGTCAGCAGCAGGAACGCCGTACCCGTCACCAACAGGGCCGCGCTCCAAGGCTGTTCGGGATTGCCGCGCCACCACACGTACGCCGCCACCGCCAGCATGGCGACCGCCACCGCCGGCACCGAGCAGGAGTCCGGGAGCACCAGGCGCAGCAGCGCGTAGCGGCCGCCCGCGCCCGGGTCCTCGTACCCCTCCTCCTGCGCGTAGCCGCCGAGGTACCCGAAGACGGACGACCGCGAGGCGAGCACGTACGGCAGGTACGTCAGCCCCACCACCGCGGCCGCCGACGCCAGCAGCGCCGCCGCGTCGCGCCACCGCCGTACGCCGGCCAGCGCGCCCGGCAGCAACACGGCGGGCAGCAGCTTCGCCGCGATGGCCAGCCCGAACAGGGCGCCGCCCAGGGCTCGTCGGCGCACCGCCACTCCCAGCGCCGCCACCGACAGCAGCACGGCGAGCACGTCGACGTGCGCGTTGTTCACCGCTTCCACCGCCACCGCCGGACACCAGGCCCAGTACGCGGCCGTACGCGGCTGCGCGCCCCGGCTGCGCTGGACCAGCAGCAGCGCCCCGGTCACCGCCAGTGCCAGCAGGGCCCCGCCCGCCTGAAGGGCCTTGTGGCGCACGCCCGGCGGAGACAGGGCGTGCACGAGCGCGAAGTACCCCTCCGCGACGGGCGGGTAGATGGTGTGGACCGCGGGCCGGTTGATCCGGGTGCACACGCCGGGCTCGATGACCACCCGGTCCGGATGCCCCGCGCAGGCCGCCGCACCGCGCGGGAACAGCCAGCCGTCGCGCAGGGCGCGCAGCTCCGGATCGGCGGGGGCGTGGTCGTAGGGGGAGATCCCGGCGGCCTGCACCCGCCCGTCCCAGGCGTAGCGGAAGGAGTCCGTGCTGGTCAGGGGCGGCCCGGCCAGTCCCGCGACGCAGCAGGCGACCGCGCCCGCCAGGACGAGCGGGACCACGCGGCGGGCAGGCACCCGGCGTAGCGACCAGACGGCCGCGCCGAACAGCGCCCAGGCGGCCGCGTACCACCAGGTCAGCGCGGCCGGGTCGGAGAAGTAGCCCTCCTCGCGGACGGCCGGCACGAGCACGGCGGTGAGCGCGGCGAGCAGCAGCACGGTCAGGGCGACGCGGAGCCGGGGGCGGTTCATGCGGGTCAGCCTGGCAGCGGGTACCGGCGCCGGGCGCGCGACCGGCCCGGCGTCCGCGTTTCGTAAGGTGTCGAACCGCCCGCGCGGGGCCCGGCGGCGCTCTGATGGAGGGTATGACTCCGCCCGCTCCGCCGCCCTCCGCCCCGCCGCCCTCCGCCCCGCGATCCTCCGGTGCGCCGTGGAGGAGGGGGTGGAGGCTCTCGCTCCCGCTGGTGCGGCCGCCGTCCTTCTCCGGCCGCCTCCACGACGCCCGCACCGCGACCTCCGTCGGCCGCTGGCTCGGCGCCGCCTTCCTCGTCTGCTTCCTGACCGGCCTGATCAGCCACTACCTCCAGCACCCGCCGGTCTGGGCCGCCGACCGGCTGCCGAGCCGCCCGGTCTGGGGCTACCGGCTCAGTCAGGGCCTGCACATCGGCAGCGGGCTCGCCGCGATCGTGCTGCTGCTCGTGAAGCTGTGGGCGGTCTACCCCAGGCTGTTCGTGTGGCCGCCCGTGCGCGGCGTCCCGCACGCGCTGGAGCGGCTGTCCGTGGCGGTCCTGGTCGCCGCCGCGGTCCTGGAGGTATTCACCGGGCTCCTCAACATCGCCGAGTGGTATCCGTGGCCGTTCGGCTTCATCCAGACGCACTTCGCGCTGGCGTGGGTGGTGACGGGCTCACTGCTCCTGCACCTCGCCGTCAAAGCCCCCCAGATCAGCGCCCATTGGAGCCACCGCTCACCCGGCACGCTCGAACTGCCCCCCCCCGACGGCCCGGACCGGCGGTCCCTGATGCTCGGCGTCGGCGCGGCCGTCGGAGCCGTCACCCTCACCACCGTCGGGCAGGCCTTCACCCCGCTGGCGAGCCTGGACCTGCTCGCGCCCCGCCACCCCGGCCACGGACCGCAGGAGCTGCCGGTCAACCGCACGGCCGCGGCCGCCGGGGTCACGGACCGGGCCGTACGGGACTGGCGGCTGGAGGTGCGCGGGCCGGCCCCGTACGGCCTGACACTCGATCAACTCCGTTCCCTGCCACTCGCGGAGGCGCGACTGCCCATCGCGTGCGTGGAGGGCTGGAGCGCGGACGCGCACTGGAGCGGCGTCCGGATCCGCGACCTCCTGGCGCGGGCGGGCGCCCGCCCCGGATCCGGGCTGCGCGTCACCTCGCTCGAAACGGGGGGCGCGTACCGGGTGATGGAGATGGGCGCTGACTACACCGAGGACCCGCTGACGCTGCTCGCGCTCGAACTGAACGGCCAGGTGCTCGACCTCGACCACGGATACCCGGCGCGCGTCATCGCGCCGAACCGGCCCGGGGTGCTGCAGACCAAGTGGGTCACGCTGCTGGAGGTGCTGTGAAGGCCGCGCGGTGGGTGCTGGGCGGGTGCGGGCTGCTGCTGATCGCGGTCGGCGCGCGGCTGCTGTCGCTCCTGCCCGATCCCGTCGCCGTGGGGGTGTGGCTGGGCGGCGCGCTCGTCCTGCACGACGGGGTCATCGCGCCGCTGGTCCTGGCGGCCGGGATGGCGGTCGCGGCCGTCCCCGCGCGGGGCGTCGTACGCGGAGCCCTGCTGACGGCGGGCGCGCTCGTACTGGTCACCCTGCCCCTGTTGCTGCGACCGGGCACCCCGCCGAACCCGTCGGCCCTGCCGCTGCCGTACGGGCGGAACCTGGCGCTGGTGCTCGGCGTGGTGGCGGTGACCGCAGCGGCGACGGCGCTGGCGCCTCGGCTGGGGCGGGCGCTGGGGCGGGCAACGGGGCGTGGGCGGTCGCGCTGAGGGCCGTGCCCCGGGCTGGGCAGGCCTGCCGGGCGGACTTGCGGATGAGGGTGTGGACCGTGCGGTCTTCTTGCGTTGTACGCAAGAAGGCATGCGGAGTGCGCAAGGCGCTTTTAGGGTCGAACCATGCACACCGACCAACACCAGCACCACGGGCACGGCGCGACCGGCGGCCACGGCCACGGCCACGAACAGGAACACGACCACGGCCACGGCCACGGGCAGGAACACGGGCAGGAACACGGGCAGGAACACGGGCAGGAACACGGCCAAGGCCACGACCACGGCCCCGCCGACGAGGCGGCCCTCGCCGAGATGCTCGACCTCGACGGTGAGGTCCTGCACGACTACCTCACCGAGGTCACCGGCCTGGTCCACGACCTGGCCCAGGCCGGACCGGCGTCACCGGTCCGCCGGATCCTCGACGTCGGCAGCGGCACCGGCACCGGCACCTTCGCCCTCCTCCGCCGCTTCGAACAGGCCGAAGCCACCGCCCTCGACCTCTCCGAGGGGATGCTCCAGCGCCTCGGAGACAAGGCCCGCGCGCTCGGTCTCGCCGAGCGCGTGCACACCGTACGCGCGGACCTCGACGCGGCCTGGCCGGCGGTCGGCCCCGCCGACCTGGTGTGGGCGTCCGTGTCCCTCCACCACATGGCGGACCCGGGCCGGGCCCTCGGAGAGGCCTTCGGCGCGCTGCGCCCCGGGGGACTGCTCGCGGTGGCCGAGTTCGGCACGTTCCCGTACTTCCTCCCCGAGGACATCGGCATCGGCCGCCCCGGGCTCGAAGCCCGCGTCCACACCCTCCTCGACGGGGCCCGCGCCGGGTCACTGCCGCACATCGACTCCGACTGGAGCGCGCTGCTGACCGGGGCCGGATTCACCGTCGAGGCCGATCGGCCCTTCGTCGTCGAGCTGACGCACCCGCTGCCCGAGGCCACCGGCCGCTACGCGCGGGCCTGCCTGGGCCGTATCCGCGACCACCTCGGCGACAAGCTCGACGCCGAGGACCTGGCCGCGCTCGCCACCCTCCTCGACGGCGAGGGCCCCGAATCGCTCGCGCACCGCCCCGACCTCGTCGTCCGCACGGAGCGCACGGTGTGGGTGGCCCGCAAGCCGTGACCCGCACAACCGGGCCCCGGCGGCGCCGCACGGGAGGGGCTACAGGACGCTACGGGGTCGCGGCCGGTCGGATCAGCACTGCGAAGGTGCGGCCGGCCGCCGTCCAGCCGTCGGCCGGGGCCCAGCCCGTGGCCGTGGCGTGCCGGGCCAGGGCGGCCGGTCCGACGCGGGCCCAGGCGAACGGCGCGCCGAGGCCGCCCCGGCCGTCGGCCACGCGGACCTCGCAGCGCTCGTCCAGGTCGGCCTCGGGATCCGTCCCGGAAACCGTCCCGGAAACCGTCCCGGAAACCGTCCCGGGGTCCGTTTCGGCGCACTCCACGATCAGGGAACCGGTCACCGCCACCACCTCGGCCATCCGCCGCAGCAGCGCCGTCGGGTCCCCGCCGATGCCGATGTTGCCGTCGATCAGCAGCGCGGTGTCCCAACGGCCCTCGGCCGGAAGGGAGTCGAAGACCGACCGGTGCAGCGCCGCGCCGCCCGCGCGGACCGTACGGGCCACGGCCTCGGGGCTGACGTCGATGCCGAGCGCCCGGTGCCCCCGGGCGGCGAGCGCCGACACCAGCCGGCCCGGACCGCACCCGATGTCGAGGACCGCGCCACGGCAGCGCCGCAACACCGTCCAGTCCGCCGGGTCCGGCGCCTCGCACCAGCGCTCCACGTCCAGCGGCAGCAGCCACCCGTCCCCGCGCCGCAGGTAGAGCGGTCCCCGTCCGCTGCGCAGTGCCACGGTGTAGGGGTCGGCGGACCAGGCCGCCGTCGCGGAGGTCCCCGCCGTGACCGGTCCCGCCTCCGTGGCAGTGGTGGGGGCAGTGGCCCGGGAGGGGGCGGGGGCGAGTGGGCTCATCGGTGGGCCGACCGGGTGATGGCCGTCAGTTGCGCCGCGAAACGGCCGGCCGGGGCCTCGGCGGCCACCAGGTGGGCGTCCTCGGCCGTGTCCACGTCCCGGAGCAGGGGCAGGCGTCCGGTGCGCAGCCCGGCCGCGCGGAGGCGCTCGTACTGGGCGGCGCCCGTGCCGGGGGTCGACATCGGTACGCCGCGCAGGAGCGCCGGATCCGGGGCGGCCAGGCCGAGGGCCCAGAATCCGCCGTCGGCGGCCGGGCCGATCCAGGCATCGTGGGCCGACCAGTCGACCGCCAGCAGGTCCGGGGTGACCTGCGGGGTGTCCATGCCGATCAGCAGCGCCGGCCCGGTGCAGGCCGCGAAGGCGGCCGCGAGGCGCAGGTCCAGGGTTCCGGCGCCCTGCGGGACCACCTCGAACCCGGGCGGCAGCCACGGTCCGGGACGGCCTTCCAGTACCAGGATCCGCCGGTCCGCCGGGGTCCGGGCGACGGCGGCGAGGGTGTCGGCGAGCGCGGCCTCGGCCAGCCGGGCCGCCTCGACGGGGGTGAACGGGGGCGTGAGCCGGGTCTTGACCCGGCCCGGTACCGGCTCCTTCGCGATCACGAGCAGGGTGGTCGCGGTCGTGGAGGTCGTTGGGGTCGGCGCTGTCATCGGGGGCCTCCGGCACGGGAGTCGGGGGAGGGCCGGACGGCGGGTGGCTCCGCCAGGACCCGGCTCATGTCGCGGACCGCCTGACCCGTGCCCCGCCAGGTGCCCGTCACCTTCGACTTGCCCGACCGGGGCAGGTACGGCACGTCCACCTCCCGGATCCGCCAGCCCGCGTCCGCCGCCCGCACGACCATTTGCAGCGGGTAGCCGGAGCGCCGGTCCGTGAGGTCCAGTCCGAGCAGGTGCTCCCGGCGCGCCGCCCGCATCGGGCCGAGGTCGCGCAGCGGCAGCCCGGTGCGCCGGCGCAACAGCCCGGCCAGCACCAGGTTCGCGGCCCGCGCGTGCGCCGGCCAGGCGC
>NZ_JAGGOW010000180.1 GCF_018614135.1 Streptomyces sp. ISL-66 | reverse complement strand
AAAACTCTCAGATTGATCACGATCCAATACGCTCCCTAGGGCGGGTCCAACGACGAGATCGCCTGCGCGTTCGGCAGCAACTCCTGCGCGCCGCGCAAACTGCCGGGACGCGACCGCGCCCGACTGGTCGTCATCGCCTACCGGGCCGGTCTCGTTGAGGACCCTCCGCCCGCCGCGCGACCACGGTGGCGTACGCGAAAAGGGACGGCGCCGGGTGTTCGCTCCCGGCGCCGTCCCTTCCTGCGGGGTCTCAGCCGACCTCCGCATGCTCCTTCTCGGCCTCCGCCGTCTTCTCCTGGCGGTACGGAGCTGCGGCTCGGCGGCCGGGCAGGACCGCCAGGACGATCATGGTGTCGGCGGCCATGATGAGGCCGCCGATGAGGCTGGTCTGCGAGATCCCGTGGGCGAAGGACTCGTTCACCGCGTCCACCAGGATCTGTGCCTGCTCTGGGCCGCCGCCGGGGAGCTGCGCGACATGCTCGGCGACCGCGAGGCCGCCGCCCACCGACTCCCTGGCGGCGTCCAGGGCGTCGTGCGGGAGCTGGTTGCCAACCGTGCCGCCCAACTTGTCCTTGTACGCGGTGCCCAGCAGGGAGCCCAGGAGGGAGCCCAGGAGGGCGATACCGAGAGAGCCGCCGAGCTCCAGCGAGGTGTCGTTGGCGCCACCGCCGACGCCGAGTTCGGACTCGGGGAAGGAGCCCATGATCGTGTCGGTGTCCGGGGAGACGCTCAGGCCGATCGCGAAGCCGAGCAGGAGCAGCGACGGCAGGAAGTCGGTGTACGTCGAGGTCTTGTCGATCTGGGTGAGCAGGAACACGCCCACGGTGCCGATGATCATCCCGGGCACGACCATGGCCTTCGCGCCGAGCTTCGGGGTCAGCTTCCCGGTCACCGCGGCGCCGACGAACACGGCACCGGAAAGCGGGAGAAGTCGTACGCCGGTCTCCAGCTCTGACATGCCCCGTGGCCCGGGAGCGCCGTCCGAGCCGGGGACCTGACGGCGATCACCGCCACGCCGCCCCCGGCTGGCCTCCCCTGAGCCGGCGGGTGGGCCCACCGGGCGGTCGACCGGGTATCGGGCTAGGCACGGCGGGTGCCCGAGCGTGCCGAAGGGCCTTCGTCCGTGGCCTCGACCAGGCCTGGCCGCTCGCCGTTCGCCGGGTGGACACCACTCGCACCAGGTTCATCTGCGAGAGGAAGACCGACGCTCCGTAGAGCGCGAACTGCTCGTCGGCCCAGACGAGGCGGACCGGGTCGCTCTCCGGGGCCGTGTGCCCCAGGTGGGACAACCCGGGTGAGGCGGGAAAAACGCGGACATCGCGGCCGGGGCCGACGCGTGAGCAACGGCGTGGGGCAGGCCCCGCTCGTGAATGCTCAGCTCCATCACGTCGGCGTAGAGGGCCCGGTCTCTCGTCGGCGATCAGGTCGACGGGAAGGCGGGCATCGCCGAACCTGCCCACGCGGCTCAGTTCCAGCCGGCGGCGGTCCGGAACCTCTCGGTACGCGGAGGGCCACCGGGCGGCCGACTGGCCGAGCGCGGCGTGGACGTACTCGGCCTCACGGAGGCCGACACTCGGGGCGACTGAGTACCTATCGCTGAGCCGCCACGGACGTACACCCTCGCCGGGCACCAGCTGCCACCCCACCAGATTTATCGCCCAGCCGCACAATCAAGTGTCCACTCCCCAGCGCCCAGCGCGAATGGATGGCGGCTCAGCCGCCCCTCGGATGCGACAGGACTGCAGTGACGGCGAGTGGGCTAATGTTCCGGTTGAACTACAACGATGTCGGTGCCGTAGGACGGCAAGCCGAGCGGATTGGACCATTCTCGGAGTGTGTAGAGAAGGTATGGTCCCGATGGCATGATGTTGTTGGTCGGCGGAATCTTAAGGCGTAGGTCGTCATCGCCCTGATATTCGAAGGCGATCTCAATGAGCCGCTGACCAGAATCGAACGCATGAGTGCATGAGCCGCAGGCAACCATGACCACTCGGTCGATTTCGCTGGCGTACGTGCTCTTAATCTGGACCGCTGCGCCGGGATAGAGCAGGCTGGGGGCCTGCGTGATATATGGACGCTCCCCGTCAGGAACCGAATGATACCACGGTGCGAAAATCTCAATATCAAGATTTCGCCAATCCTCAGCCGGCGGCACAGCGTTCACAACAGACTGCGCCGCGTTCTTATTGGACCCAGCGGTCCATACCCGGCCATCCGGCATAAGTACTGCTACTGAATGGTAGTTCCGGTCCGTGGCGGCCGCGTCCCCATCGAGCAGCGTCCATGTATCGGTGTACGGATTATACACTTCCGGAGTTCGCACGCCGTCACTATCCAACGGCGGCGGAGAATTGGGAATGTTGAGCGGCTTGTAGTCGATGCCGCCGGTCATCACGACTTCCCCTGTAGGGAGGATCGTGGCATTAGCGTGGTACCGCCGTCGAGACTGCTTGCGCTGCCCAGTCTTGCGCCACTGCCAAGTTCCGTTATTTACCGCATAAGGACTCCAATCTTTAAGACTCAGACGGTAGGGCGTCCTATTTGATCCGCCACAGATCATGATCTGAGCAGTATAGGTTTTCTTCTTGTTGCGGCTAGCGGCGCTTGTCGGCTTCTCCCCAAGTGGAAGTAGGACGGAGGTGGAACTGTAGCCACCATAGTCACTAGGCGCGTCGTCATCGGTCGGGAACAGAGCGACGGGAGTGAATGTGCCACCAAAAGCACCGGCATCGGGCAGGAGCGTCACCGTTACGGGCGGTCGAGCGTTAGTAGTCAATTCTTGCAGGCGCTCAGAGAGCTGTTCCCTGGGATAGTCCAAAGGGTTAGAGAATAGGATATCGCCCGATGGGAGCACGTGAACGCGCGGGTACAAGGTAGTCGAGTGTCTCAAGTAATATTGGTAAGCGGAATTATTGCCATAGGGAGCCAGTAGACGCCAATTACCATTCGGCTCCGGATGGCGAGTAAAAACCTCCGGAATAACATTGTTGTGGTTCGCATCGCTGAGGCCGGGGTGTCCAGACAGGGCGATAACATCACCGCTCGGCAACGTAAGCAGTGTGGGGTACCAGCGCCCCCCTGTATCTCGAACGGATGGGTGCGGATTCACGAGCGGGTCGGCGGCTGCAAGCATGCCGCTAACATTCATTTTCTCCACAGACTGCCAGTCCCACCCAACACCACCCGACCCGGCGGAAAAGTTTGGTGTGTTGAAAATTGCCGCGTCGCGCAGTCCCGGGAAGTGGTGAAGGTGGTAGCCGGCACCCTGGTAGAAGAGTTCGGTCCCTCCGGCAACGAGGAGTTTGACGATATTGGTAGCACCGAGGAAGGCGTGCCCTGAACAGAAAGAATCGAATGGGGGTGATTGCAGAGTTTTAACAGTGTAGGATGAGCAATCGAAGAGCCGTGTCGCGTCGAACTTACGGGCGGCGTTTTGCGTTGGACTGTGCTGATCTCCGCCGAAATAGATAATTTTCCCGAACCCGACGTACGCCGCGTGTACCGCAAGAATTTCTGCATGTTCTTCGAGACGCTGCCACGGCATAGACTGACTCCCTCGTGGATGATGGCATCCCATCATTGCCAGCGCGAAGCGTTTGCAAATTGGCGACACGCCAGAGCCAAGTGGATTTTTAACTAGATCACCGATGTGTGATGCGTCGGTTTGAGCCGCCGGGCTCCGAAGCAGTGGGCGTTGGCGGGATCACCGGCAGGTGTTCGACGCAGCTTGATCCCGCGTCTGCGCAGGTAGGAAGGGGCTGCCACGGGAGTCGTACGCCTTGTCGGCCCGCACCCGATCCGAGACTCACGGACGGCCGAGCCTGAGCCCCGGACTACGGTCCGGGGCTCGCGGGCGGTTGGGGGTGCGGCCTACAGCTCGAATTCCAGATTCAGCACGTCGTTGATCTGGACCTCCTGGAGGGACCCGGCGCGGCGTCCGCTGTCCTGGAAAGTAGACCTCCTTGAGTTCTTCGGCAGTGAGCTCGCGCAGCCGGGCTTCGTTGGCGCCCTGCTCCTGGGCGTCGAAGAGACGGGCCGCCTACTGGGGAGGCAGGGCCACGGTGACGTGGCGTTCGCGGTCCTCATCCGTCGACTCCATCGACGCTCCCGCGTAGCCGAGGCGGGCGTAGACGTCAATTACGATGCCGGCCGTCGTCGCCGCCTTCTCCTTCGCCTTGGCCCGGATCTGCGGCTGCCACCGGGCCTTCACCTCGCGATCCAGGCGCGCGGCGATGTCCGGGCGGGGCTTCTTGATCTGCTCCTTCACGTACCGCTCGACGGTGTGCTGGGAGACCCGCACCATCTGGGCCACCTGCTTGGCGCCCTTGTACTGCTTGACCAGGTACCGCATCTGCGCGCCGGCCGACTTCGGCACGGGGCGGGTGAACGCCTTCTGCAGCGCCTGGTTCAGGCCGTCCCCGCCCGGGCAGGGGCTTGCCCTGGCGGTACGGCAGGAAGTCCAGCGCTCTCTCCGTCGACGGCGTAGACGACGCAGTCGGACAGGATCGCGACCGGCTACTCCCAGTGAACGCCGCGTGCTTGACGAACTCCTGGTGCAGGTTGATCCGGGTGCGGGAGATGACCGCCGCGCGGATGTCGGGCCGCCACGTCGGCCGGACAGCGACCGCCACGGCTCGCCGGACACCCAGCCCTCGCCGCGGGGCCGCTCGCGCAGCTTCCCAGGCCACCCTTCACCGTCGCCTTGACCGCCGGGACGAGGATGGCCATCTCCCGGTTGCGGCTCTTGTAGGCGTCCATCGCCGCGAGGAAGTCCTCCGACGACAGGTCCGCGTCGCCGCCGAAGTCGGCCAGCGTAGCCGCACTCCCGTCGGCGCCGGGGGAGGCGGAGCACCCTGCCCTGGCCCTGGCCAACAGTGCCGTCGCGCTGCCCGGCGGGCACACGGCGGATCTCCTGAGCACCCCCGCGCAGGCCGAGCAGTGGCTGGCGCGGCGCGATCTCGCCCCGGTCGGCGCCAGCTTGGCGGAGGTCTGCGCGACGCGGTTGCGCTCGTTGCGCGAACAGGTCAGGTCACTACTGGCGTCCCGTGTCGCCGGGCAGGCCGCCCTGCCAGCCGCCGTCACGGCGTTCAACGACGCGATGACCCGCGTCCCCACCGCACCCCTGCTGCTGTGGAACGAGAAGACCGGCCCTTACCGCGCCACACCCCACCCCACCACCGCGATCGTCGAGCACGCCCTGGCGGTCATCGCCGCCGACGCCGCCGACCTGCTCACCGCCCCCGACGCCGCCCGCCCGGCCGCCTGCGCCTCCCCTCCCTGCAACCGCTTCCTGCTCAAGCACGGCCGCCGCCAGTGGTGCTCCACCCGCTGCGGCGACCGTGCCCGCGCCGCCCGCGTCTATGCCCGCCTCACCGCGACGGACTGACGACGCCACACCGCAGGCCCGGCAGGACACACCCGCCCCGGCGCAGCCGGGCTGCGCAGGCCACCACCTGACGTACACCTGGCCCGGCGACCCGGCGACCCGGCAGCCCGGCGACCCGGCGGCCCGGCGGCCCGAACACGGTCACGGCGAGGATGCGAGTCTCTGCCCCAGGGAGTCGTTGTCGTCGTGGTGAACGACCTCCTCGAAGCGCAGCCGCAGCCCGTGTTTGCCCAGCAGTTCCGCCACGATCGCGTCGAGCTGTTCGCGGTCCTCCTTCGTCGACCTTCGGTGCGACAGGACACCGGCGGCAGCGGGCGGGGGGCACTTCCGTTCCCGTAGCCATATCCATGCCTTCCAGTCGATGAACGCCTCCCAGACCCTCGTCCCCAGAGGAAACGAGTACACGTCACGCCTTGGACCAGGTGGGCGCGGGCCCTCCGAGAACCGGCAGGCGCGCCCCGTCTCAAGGCTCTGGAGCCCAGGGGGTGGCTCCCTAGAAGTCAGGGTTGAGGTACGAACCCCAGGTGTAGTTGCCGTCACTCTCCACGACCCAGGGCGAGTAGAGAGTGGCGATGTAGTCGTTGTTCTGCGGAGAGAGGTTGGTCCAGTGCTTGTAGTAGCCGTCCTTTCCCCACAGGCAGTCCAGCCAGCCGTATGTGCCGGCCCGCAGCCAGATAGTCTTGCTGGCCCCGAGGCGACCGTCGCGGGTCTGAACCCAGCTGTAGTTGCCCTCTGCAAGGTAAATCGTGGTGTCAACGCAGGCGGTGGATGTGGACTCAGTCGGGTGACTTGTCAGCCACATCGTGCGTGTGTGGTAGGCGATGGAAGCTGCTTCGGCTTGAGTGACTGCCAGAGTCAGCGCTGAGAGAAGCGCGGCGGTGGTGATCGCCGCTCGACGTATCGACGGACCTATCAAGTTTCAGTCCTCCGTGGGTAAGGTCAGTTGGATGGCGGACGATGCGCTTACCCAGGCCCGAGGGTCGCGGCGCGCTCGACCACGCAGGTCAGGACACGGTGTCCTTCCGGTCGGTGTGTGGGTTGCTCATCGGTCACAGGGTGTTGAGGTCGATCGTGTGGGCCATCATGGCGAGACCGACGGGGTTGGGGTGCAGGGCGTCGCCCCCGTTGTACTCGGTGCGCAGGCGGCCGTCGGAGTCGGACAGTGCTCGGTCGAAGTCGGCGAACGCGTCGTATTCACCGCTGGTGCGGATCCAGTGGTTGACCTCGTTGCGGACGGCCTCACCGCGCGCCGACCAGTTTCCGTAAACGTTGTCCTTGTACGGCGTGATGGTGGCGCCGATGATACGGATGCCCCTGTCGTGCGCGGCCCGAATCAGGCGGCGGTGCCCGGAGATCAGTTCGGCGGCATCGACCGCGGGGTTGGGGTCGGTGCAGGGGTTGGCCGGGCTTTCGCTGAAGCCGAGGTCATTTACGCCCTCCAGCACGATCACCGTCCGCACACCGACCTGGTCCAGGACATCGCGGCGGAACCGCGAGGAGGCCTTTTCGCCGAAGCACGCCGAATCGTTCAGTACGCGGTTGCCGACGATGCCGGCGTTGACGACGGTCAGGGGACGGCCCCCGGCGACCAGTCGCTCCGCAAGCACGTCGGGATAACGGTCGAATCCGTCTCGGGTGCCTGACACTCCGTCGGTGATGGAGTCACCGAAAGCCACCACCGTGCCACGCCCGCGCTGCGCCGGGCCGCTCACCTCCACCCCGGTCAGGTAGTACCAGGACGCGGTGGGCTCCTGGGTGGTGAAAGCTGTGCCGGATGTGTCCCCACGGTGATCACCCGACGCCCGGTAGGACGACGCATTCGCCTCGGGGTGGAATGTCGACGGCCCGGTCTCACCGGCGAAGTACAGGGTGACAGTGAGGCGTTCGAGCGGTGAGGTGCGGAACTGGAGCGCATCGCTGGTGAGTTCACGCCCAACGGAAATCAGGGTCGACGACCGGTGCCCGAACGACAGCGGCCTGACCGACCCCGTCTGGACGGCGGCCCCTTCCGTGGACCGGGCAACGGTGGCGCCGGTAATCCGCAACGGCTGCGTGCCGAACCGGTTGGAGAGCCGGACGCGGACCGACGACCCGCCACCGGTGGTCCGCACGATCTGGCGGACGGAATGGTTCAAGAACCCTTCACGCGACCAGTTCGGGCCGCTGTAGCTGTCCGGCGCGGCGGCCGCCATCGGAGCACTCCAGGCTGTCGCCCATGCCTGAGACCCCGGAGTACGCATCTGCGCCGCGGCCGGATCGGCAAAGCTGAGCGAAAGCAGAACGGCAAAAGCCGTGAGTATGTGGCGCGCTTGGTTCTTCATGCCTCGAAACATATGAGCCCTTGCGGTCAACTAGGTTCCTAATCACCACACGACAGTGGTTCGCGTGGTCGGACATCGGTAGTGGCAGACACCTCGCCCCCACGCCGTAACCGTTGCGGGCGCCCTACACGGTCTTGCCGCAGCAACCTTCAGCGGCGGGGTCGTGCCGGACCCGCCCACGGCAAACGTGCGTCCACCGCTATGCCACCGCCTCAGGCTGCGGCGACAAGCTCAGCTCAGCTTTTGATGACGCCTTGCGTGGCGTAGCCGTCGCCGTTCCAGTCGCCCGTCACCGGGGTGTCGCCGGCGTCACCGTAGACGACGGAGGTGATGGAGCCGTCGGTGTGTCGGAAGTAGAAGGTTCGGTGGTCGGGGATGTAGACGCCGATGTTGGTGCGTCCGGTGTGGTCCCAGTCGCCGGCGATGGGAGCCCAGTTGCCGCCGTCGCCGAACGGGAAGGAAGTGACGTTGCCGTCGGCGTGATTGGCGGCGGCCAGGGCGATACGGGTGAGCTTCTAGGCCTTGCTGGACATGGAGAATCTCCTGGGCGAATGCGTGGGAATGAGCCACAGTGGGCGCGGCAGCTCATCGAAGACCGGTTCACGGCGTGCCGTCTGGCCCCGGACTCGTACTTTGCCGACCTGCACCAACGAGTCGCCAACAGGGCTCTAACAGCGGTGCCTGGGGCGAGATTTGACGCCCATCAAGCGCTTGACCGGGGCACGCCTGATGACCGCCCTGCACCACGCAGAGCACACGGCCAACGCCATCGCCTCACACCACAGCCTGCGCCCTACCCTCGCCGACGAACTCGGCACCGACCCCGCCCCAACCACCCAGCAGGTATTTCGCTCGCTACCCACTCCGGGTTCGTCTCCGGCCGGATCGGTCCCGCTGGATTCGCGGCCGGCAGCCTCACACCCGACGAACACCGCCAACTCCGACGGGGCAGCCCCGCACGCCGAGCCCACCCGCCATACGCCGTTCCAGATGCCCCGTGACGTCCCGGACTTCACCGGCAGGGCTGCGGAGCTGACCGCCCTGCGCAAGCGCCTGCTGAGCGCCCCGGCCGACGGCCTGCCCGCAGTCCTCGCCATCTCGGGCATGGGCGGTATCGGCAAGACCGCCCATGCCCTCCACGCAGCCCGCGGCACCCGCGCCGCGTTCTCAGACGGCCAACTCTACGCCGAACTGCGGGGCTTGGGATCCGGAATCCCCCGTAGCCCCCTGCCGCGAGCAGCGCGGCCTATCGCGTTCGCTCGTTGAGCGACTACGGCCGTGTTCCAGTAGCAATGGTGACTGACACAGTGATCCTCTCCCAACCTCTCGGCCTGTCAGGCTTGTTGGGGCACCCCGGTTCGATGTGAACGACAAAACTGCTGGTAGACGGGCTCACGACCAAGGTCCACACGCAGTTTGTGACACCGGAGACGGACCGCCGCAGGTCAAGGTCGATGCGTCGCTGCCCGCCCCATGTCGGACGGCTGTCGGTGGGGACAGCGACCTGTCGGCGGGATGTGGGTGGCGTCAGGGACCGTGGGAACTCGGCTGGCCGGCTGTAAACGTGCGGTCCCGCCCGCCTCCATACCACTTCGAGCTTCCAGGAGCCCGCCATGCCCTCTGCATCCCAGGTCCCGCAGTGGGACGTCCACCGACTGCCTCACGCCGAGGGAAAGAACTTCCTGGTCACCGGCGGCAACGCGGGCATCGGGTATTTTGTCGCCGAGCAGCTCGCCGGCTCCGGGGCCATGGTCGTTCTTGGTAGCCGCAACAGGGCGAAGGCCGAAGAGGCGATCACTTCCATCAGCTCCCGCGTCCCCGGCGCCAGGGTGAAGCACCTGCCCCTGGACCTGGCCGATCTCGGGTCGCTCAAGGCCTCCGTGGACGCGCTCGGACTGGATCGCCTCGACGCCGTCGTCCACAACGCCGGCGTGGCGCTCGACCATCCACCACGCCGCGAAACCACCGCCGGCCACGAGCTGATGCTCGCCACCAACCACCTGGGGCACTTCGCGCTGACCCACCACCTGGCACCCCTGCTCACGGCGACCGCTGGGAGCCGGATCGTCACCACCGGCAGCTTCGCCGCCAAGTCCGAACGCCTAGACCTCGACGATCTCCAGAGCACGCACAACTATCAGCCCAAGCGTGCTTATGCGCGGTCGAAGTTGGCCCAGATGCTCTCCGCCGTTGAACTCGACCGCCGCCTGCGTGCTGCCGGGAGCACGACGCTGAGCGTGATCGTCCATCCCGGCGGCGCGCTCGACTCCCTGACACCTTCGCGCCCGCCATTCCATGTCCGGAGCGCCGGCGAGCGGCTGCGCCATCTGCCGCTCGGTCTTTTCGTCCAGGGCAAGGACGCTGCCGCATGGCCCGCTGTCCACGCCGTGCTCGACCCGGGCGTCCGGGGCGGCCAGATGTGGGCCCCCCGACTGTTCGGGCTGCGCGGTATGCCCAGGATCGAACCTCTCTGGACCCACCTCGCCGACACCACGAGCGCGACACGACTTTGGGCGGCCAGCTGCGACCTGACTGGCATCGACCTGACGTTCCCAATCCATCATCCTTGCTGAACGGACCGCAGGAGGGTCGGGAGAAGACCAGGCGTCGATCGGAAATCCATGGCCGGTCGTTGTCAGGGCATGCGCTCGCCGTACTCGGCCAGTAGCGCTCGTAGCCGGACCGCTTGGTCGTCGGTGCGACCCTGGCGCTTGCTCTTGTTATTTCGCTTCCAGACCCCAAGCCGCCGTTCGGCTCTGTCGGTAGCGTGTGCCCGAGGCATCCGGCGGCGTCCGGCTGCACACAAACAGGTACGCGCAAGCACCTCGCCCGCTGTGGAGGCCCTGCGCGCCAGCGTCGAGCGGGCCCGCAGCCCCGAGGACACCAGCGAGCACGACAGCGTGGTCCGCCACCCTGTGGTGGCGGCCCACGCCGGGTCCGTCAGAGTGGTCTCGTGGTCAGAGGGGTTGTGTCGTTCTACCGTCGGGCCTGGCGAACAGGCCGTGGGTGGTGAGCGACGCGACGAGCGACGAGCGACGAGGCCACCCGAGCGGGACCAGCGGTTGGCTGTCGCAGATCTGGAGGCGGGGCCGGGTTCGACTGGCCGGACTGCCGCAGACCGGCGCGTCCGCCTCCAGCGGCTGCCGACCGGGGCGACGAGCCCGCTCCAGGACCGAACACGGCAAGCGGTAGAAAACCCTTGAGGGCAGAGGTCCCTGACCACGACCCAGAAGTCACTCACCGTGTTTAACGGTCCGCATTCTGGTAACACCAGGTAGCTACAGGAAGTACCCGACGGAAGGCAGGAACATGACCCTCGTTACCGTGCTCGTCCTCGTCGCGGTCCCCGTGCTCATCGCGCTCCTGACCCTGGCCCCCAGCGCCCCCGCACGGCGCAACCCGTTCCCCGGCCGCCAGCCCCGCACTACACGCCGCCGCACCACCACGCGCCGGCTGACCCGCCTCCCCAGCCAGCGGGCAATCCAGCACCACCCCCGCTGACCGGTGAACAGACTCACTTTTTCGGGCGGGACCCCGAGCATGTGTAGGCGGTCACGACCGTCCCGTCGGGACCCGCTCGGTTCACCGGCCGCGGGCCGGGCACAAGCAGACCAGACCAGGAACGGCGATCCAGAGACCGGGGTGACCTGATGGACACGATGAGGTTCGACGTCGCAACGCTCCACTCCCCCACCGCCGTCGCCGGCGCACGCGAGGGCACCCTGGACTTCCTCGACGGCCTCACGCCCCCGGTCGGAGCCGAAGCCCGCGACACCGCCATCCTGGTCGTCTCGGAACTCGTCACCAACGCCCTGCGCCACGGCGGCGGCACCTACACCCTCCGCCTGACCGTCCACCCCGGCATCATCGAGGTCGCCGTCAAGGACCCCAGCCCCCACCCGCCGCGCATGCGCACCCCTGACCTCGTCGACGGCTCCGGTGGATTCGGCTGGCCCATGGTCAACCAGCTTGCCACCGCCACCGTCATCACGCCCACGCCCGAAGGCGGAAAAACCGTACGCGCCCTCATCCCCCGCGGATAGCCGCGGCCGGCTGGGGAGCACTGGCAGCCGGGTAGTCGGGAACGGCTACCTGCCGCGGCCCGGCTTCCGGGCCAGCCCGGCCTGCCGACGGTGCGCGGGCACGACCGGCCCGGCCGCCGAGCCGGGTGCGGCGGGAGTGGAGCACGAGCAGGCGGCGGCCACCGACACCGGGGCGGCGCCGCCAGGGGCCCACCTGCCGTCGTGACCGCCATCTCGCTTCGGTACGGCGACGGCGGCATGCGTGTCGACGTGTCGGCGGTCAACTCGTCCGCCGAGATCGCAGGCACCGTCCGTAGAGGTGAGCCCGTGGTCTGGCGTGGTGGGGGTGCGGGCGGGCTCGTGCGGCTGTTCCGGAATTCCGGACAGCCGCACCCGGCACAGCCGTGGGGATATGCGCCGTGCGGGTCCTCGACCCCGGCACACCCTCGCGGGAGGGTGCCGGGGGCGGCGTCCCGTGACGCGTGACGCGTGACGTTTCTCTGGTGAACGGGTTACGCCGTTGGCGTGAGGCAGCCGACGCAGTAACCATTCACCCGCAAAAGGTCAGGAAAAGATCTGGTTTGGGTAAAGCATCGCCGTGTCGCGGCAGCTTCTCCTCTTCCGATGCCTCTTGAAGGAGCCTGACCATGAGTTACGGGAACACGCTGCGGGAAGAGATCGTCCAGCCGGGCACCACCCCCCTGATCGGGGTGTACGACATGTACTCCGCCTCCGTGGCGGCTGGGCACTACGACGGGATGTTCGTCTCCGGCTTCGGATTCGCCGCTTCCTATTACGGGCTGCCCGACATCGGGTTCATCGCCTGGCCGGACATGATGGCCTTCGTCCAGCGGCTGCGCGGCGCCTTCCCCCGCCACCACCTCCTGGTCGACATCGACGACGGGTACGTCGATGCCGAGGTGGCCTGCCACGTCGTCGAGGGCCTCGAACGGATCGGCGCCTCCGGCGTCATCCTCGAGGACCAGAAGCGTCCCCGCCGGTGCGGGCACGCGGACGGCAAGCAGGTCCTGCCACTGGAGGAGTACCTGGAGAAGCTCGACATGGTCCTCGCCACCCGCAAGGACCTCGTAGTCGTCGCCCGTACCGATGCCACCGAAGAGGCCGACATCCTGCGGCGGGCCGAGGCGCTGGCCGCCACCGACGCCGACGTGGTGTTGATCGACGGGGTGCGCAGCGTCGAGTGGATCGAGCGGATCCGCGCTGTCGTCGGCGGCAAGCCGCTGCTGTTCAACCAGATCGCCGGCGGAAAGTCCCCCCGCCTCTCCCTCAGCGAACTCACCGACCTCGGCATCGACGTGGCCATCTACAGCACCCCCTGCCTATTCGCCGCACACCGGGCCATTGACACCGCCCTCGCCGAACTCCGCCTCGCCGACGGGCGACTGCCCGCAGCCGAGGACGGCCAGGAGATCGGCGTCACCGAGTCCACCCGCCTCGTGGCCAAGAACATCGCCCGCCACCACGCCCAGCCCGCCGCCCGCGACAGCGCCGGCGTGATCGCATGATCCTGAACCGGGCGCGGGCCGCCGCCTACCTCGCCGTCATGGTCCTCGGTGCCGCCGCCCCGCCCGCCACAGCCGGCGAAAGCTTCATAACGGTCATCGACAACTCCCACGCCGACTCCGTCCTGGAGGTCGACCGGACCGCGAACCTCCAGAACGGCAGCGGCACCGCGGGCAGCGACCACGACGGCAGCGCCGTCGACATGCTCACCAGCCTTCTCAGCACTGTGCACGCGACGGACAACGGCGGCTGAGCGAAAGCGCATCCCATGTCCTGGCCCTGACCCGGTGGCGACAGGGCCAGGGCACCGTCGTGACGGCAGAGGTGGGGCTACGCGCGCACCTGAGTCGGTCACTCAGTGCGGCGCATGGCAGCTGCTGTCGGGCGGTAGGCGGCGGGCGGTGGGTGCTTCAGTTCTGGTTCTTCTCCAGAGCGGCGATGTACTGCTTCATCAGGTGGTCGCGAACACCGTCGGATGCGGGGGCGAGCATGTCGGCGGTGTGGCCCTTCGCCCGGTCCAACAGTCCGCCCAGCGCCGGAATCTTGTCGCGGATGGTGCCGTCGGAGTCGATGTAGCGCAGGGCGTCGACGTGGTGGAAGGCCGGCTCGGGCGGGAGTTGCGGGACGACGTCGTTGTTGTTGACGAAGCGGTACATGCGCTTGGTGAAGGCACTGTCGTAGGCGCGGGCCAGCGTGCGGTCGCAGGTGCGGGGCTGACCGAAGGTGTAGACGCCGTCGGGGGTGAGGTTGGGTTCCTCGAAGTGCAGCCGTGCGGCAGCCAGCATGGCCAGGGCGCCGCCGAGGTTGTGGCCGGTGAACCACAGCGTCTGCCCGTTGTCGCGGAACTCGTCGATGGCGCCGCGGACTTGCGGCCACACGCCGTTGAAGGCTTCGCCGAAGCCGTAGTGGATGAATCCGGTCTTGCCCGGGCCGGGCCACGGCGGGGTGGTGGTGTCCGAAAGCCAGTCGCGCATTTCGACCGGCTGGGTTCCGCGGAACGCCGTGATGATCATTTGGGGGCTGGCGATGGTGTACGCCTGCGTGTCTTCCAGCGGGAACGGCGGCTGGAAGCTGGTGTGGTGATGGCGTACCCGATCGAATCCCCATTCGCGGGCGGTGGCCTCGACCCTCTTCTCGTCTTCGTAGGCCAGTTCGGCGGCTCGGGCCATGCTCAGCGCGTGGCCGACGCTGTACTCGGCGGCGGTGTGGTCGATGACGGCGGTCGTCACGAGGATTTCCTTCCGGAAGCGGGTTCGAGGTCCTTGCGGACGAGCGTGGTGAACTCGGTGGACGAAGCTTCCCGCTGCACGTCCACGGTGGGCGCCGGCCCGCTGACCTGCGGGAGGTCGAGGGACTTGAGCTTCGTGGCCGGAAAGTCCTCGCGGGCCAGGCCGAGCGTCACGTGGGGCCAGAAGCCGTCCTCGGAAATGTCCAGGTGCTGCGTGATCTCGTCGTGGATGCGGGCCAGCTCCGGGGTGTGCTCGACGCCCAGGCGGACCTGCTCCCCCTGCTGGACGGTGTTCTCGTCGTAGCGCTAGGCGGGATCGTTCTGCAGGCTGCAGCTGCCGTGCCGTACCTCACCGGTCAGGCGGATGACCGGAGCCGGCCACGTCCCCCGTTCGATGAACGACCGGACGTCCGCCAGCTTCTGCTCGTCAGCGCCGTGAAGGAAGCCCAGAGTGATGTGGATGTGCTCCGGATCCTGCGCATCGACATGGTCCTGACAGTCCTGTTGCGGGCCGCTCAGCGCGTCCACCAGCGCGCCGGGCAGCCGTAGGCAGATGAAGGCATCCGTCGTCCGACCACTGGCCATGAACATCCTCCGATACGAACCGGCTTCTCCGGACGAGAAGCGCAGGCTCCTGGATACCCACGCGCCGGGAGGCTTCCGGCGCTGCCATGGGTGACCTCACCCGAGTGCGCAGCCGCTTCACCGCAGAAACGATCACGCCTTCCGCCGCACAGCGGACGCGTCACCCTCGGGGGCTGCTGGAACTCTTGGCTTCGCGGTGGTGGGGCGCGCGTGTGCCGTGGTCGTACGCGCTGGTTGTGCGCTTGGCCAGATGGCCGCGCGGCTTGATCGTTTCCCCGGTGAACGGGTCACCCGACTGGGGCAGGAGAGGGCCTCGGGCGGTATCGGAGCGGGCTGGGGCCCGCTATCCACGTGGTCAACGAGCAGGCCACGGAAAGGGCACGTCGACCGGCCCTGGCACCGACCGTGGCAGACGTCGGCGCACCCGTACCCGCACCCCCACCGCACGAGGAGTTCTTCTGTGCCTTTGACCGTCCAGAACGCCGCCCGGGAGATGGAAGCCGCGAGCAAGGCCGGCGATCCCAAAGCCGATGAGCTCGTGGCCGATCTCGCGCCGTCCGGGCCCAGCGAGGAATGCGTCCATCAGGCGGCGGTAGTCGGCGTGCGGCGAGGAGTCGAGCGGGAACCAGCTGAAGGAACCGAGCAGGAGGTGGCCGCCGGGTCGCAGCCAGCGGGTGATGCGGCGGAGCACCGCTCGGCGTTCGACGTCTGTCGAAGAGGAACATCACGACCGCGAGGCTGGCGGCCCCGATCAGCTCGTAGTTGAGCGCCCCCTCTGCCCGACAGGCGGCGGCCGGGCGGCTGGGCGGCCGAAAGGGAGCGCTGCGTCCTTACGCCACGGACCGGCAGGCGTCGGGGGTTTATCGGACGACTGCTCCGACGGCGCACGTGTGCTGGCCCGTGGGCAGGAGGCCCCGGCGCGCCATGGCGCACGGGCATGCCGCTTTGCCCATGCTCGGGGGCGGACGTGGCCCCGGCCGCGTCTCTCGCGGCGGGCCTGCCTCCGATCAGCCGTCCTAAGCCCTACCCAGCCCTGAAGAAGGGACCGAGCCATGATCTCGTTCACAAGCGCCCGTTCCAAGAACGTCGTGGCCGCTGCGGCCGGCGCGGTGGTTGCCGGGGCGTGCACCATGGCAGCGACGCCCGCCGACGCCGGCCCGGCCCGCTCACCGTACGCGCAGGCGGCCGCACTCGTAGTGTCGAATGGCACGCTCCTGCAGGCCAAGGGCATCGCGGGCGTGTCCAAGCCCAGCGCCGGCGTCTACTGCATCACCTTCACCGACTCCCGGGTGGAGGCGCAGGAGATCACCCCCGTCGCCACCATCGCGACCGGCCCCGACACACCGTGGGGCACCGTCGTACACCTGGCCACCGACCCGACGGAAAGCTGCGGTCGTGCCGACAACACGGTCACCGCCTTCACCGGCAGCGCCGAAGGCCTGCGGGACAACGCGTTCTACATCACTGTTCCCTGACTCCCAAGAGGGCCCATCGCTGTCCTCTCGCCCGGCGCCCTCCAGCCGCCGTCCGCGCCGCTCCCACTTAAGGATTTTCCCCATGCGCGAGAACGACCCCTCCCCCACCAGCCGTCGCGCGGTCCTCCTGGCGGCGGGCACGGCCGGAGTGGCCACACTGGCGTCAGCCTTCGTAGCCACCGCGGCCGGCAATGATCCGGAGCAGACCTCACCTTTTCCGAGTTCTCTGCCGGGCGCGACCACCCCGGCCTGTGTCCTGACCACCGTGTGGGGCGCTGGACCCTACTACCTCGACCTGGACCGGGTCCGCTCCGACATCACCGACGACCGCCAGGGCATCCCCTTCCGCCTCGACTTCACCATCGTCCGGACCTCCCAGGGCTGCCGGCCCCTGGAAGGAGCCGCCGTCGACGTCTGGCAAGCCGACGCCGCGGGCGACTACTCCAGCAACGGCGCCACCTACCTGCGCGGCACCCAGATCACCGACCACGCCGACCGGTGCACCTTCCACACCATCGTGCCCGGCTGGTACGCGGAACTGGCCCCCCACATCCACTTCAAGGTACGGCCCGACAACCACACCGAAACCTCCTCACAGCTCTTCTTCCCCGAAGACCTCCTCAAAGAGCTGTACACGCGCCGCCCCTACGCGCAGCGCCAGGTCCCCGAGCAGCCCAACGGGCGCGACGACCGCTACCGCGCCTCCGGCGCCTCCCTCACCCTTGCCCCCACAGCCGACGGTGACGGATACCGTGCCGCGTACACGGTAGGAATCGCCTGAACACGAACGCGCCGTCGACGTGGCTGCCGACGAGGCAGCGACAGCCCGCTCACGGCGGTGCACCGCGGGGCTGGCAGCCGGTCGGCCGGCCTTCAACGCCGCCTGAACAGCTCAATCGGCGTAACGCGGGCGGCGGCCGCAGGCACTAGCTGCCCTTCTCGAAGGTGCCGAGGGCGTTGGCGTCCAGGTACTCCACCCGCATCCTGCCGTCGGTGAAGGTCACCCCGGTGCGGCCGATGGCGTTCTCGCCGACGGTCTCGAAGCTGAAGGTGTCCCCGTCGTAGTGGGTGAGGGGGAAGTCCATCGGCTTCGGTCCCAGGTGCAGCACCAGCCCGCCGCCCGGGCCGGCCGTGACGGTGGCCCGCCCGTAGAACGGGTTGGTGTACGTACCGGTGTACGCGCTGTCCGCGCGGGCCGGCTTCGGGTCCGCGGGCGGCTTGGCGAAGTCCGTCTTCGAGCGGCCCTCCCCGAGCTGCTGCTTGTAGGCCTCGGCCACGACGGGCAGCCAGTCCCGGCTGGGCTTGCCGAACTCGGCGGTGTCGAAGAAATTGAGGGCGACGGTGTCGGGGAGACCCGTGGGGGCGCCGTTGGTGAGCACCACGATGGCGAGCTTCTCGGCGGGGACCAGGGTGACGTTGGTGTTGGTGCCGAGTGCGAAGGCGCCGGCGTGGCTCAGGCGCAGGCGGCCGTGGTCGTCGTAGCGCACGTTCCAGCCCAGGCCGTAGTAGCCGGGCTGGGTGTTCGGTTCGGCGGGCGGCTGGCTGATGCTGTGCGGGAGGTGGGTCTCGGCCAGGCCGGCGCTGTTGGTGACCTGCTTGCCGTCGATCTTTCCGCCGCCCAGCTGGAGGCGTAGCCAGCGGGCCATGTCCCGGGCGTTGGAGCTGACGCCGCCGGCCGCGGTCTGCGCGTCGGCGTCGCGGACGTAGCGCGGCTTCCAGGTGCCGTCGTCGGTCTTGACGTGGGTCAGGGCGCGGTCGGCCGCCTTCTCGTAGTCGCTGAAACGGGAGCTGGTGTGCGTCATCCCGGCGGGCTTGTACAGCAGGTCCTCGGAGAGCTTGTCCCAGGGCACGCCCTTGGCCTTGGCGACGGCCTCGGCGGCCGCGGTGAAGCCGAAGTTGGTGTACGCGTAGCTGGTGCGGAACGGGCTGAGGGGCTCGTAGCGCAGGTGCGACAGGATGTACGCCTGGTCGTAGCCCAGGTCCTCAAGGAGGTCGCCCGAGTGATCCGGCAGGCCCGAGCGGTGCGAGAGCAGGTCGGCCGCGGTGACGTGCGAGCTGACCCAGGGGTCCTTGAGGGTGACGCCCTTGAGCGGGTCGTCGAAGCCGGCGGCGCCGAGGGCCTGTGCCAGCACTGTGGAGGCCACCGCTTTGGAGACCGAGGCGAGCTGGAAGACGGTGTCCGGGCCGACCTTGTCGCCCGGGGCATCGGTGCTGCGGACACCGAAGCCCTTGAGGTAGACGACCTTGTCGTCGTGGACCACGGCTACGGAGACGCCGGGCACCCCGGTGCGCCGCATGCCGTCCTGCACCTGCGAGTCCAGCGTGTCCAGGGCCCTCGCCACGTCGAAGCCACCGGGGCTCGGCGACGGTGCGGCGGCGACGGTCCCGGCCGCCAGGGCGAGCCCGGCGACCACGGTCAGCCCCCTGCGCTTGCTGTTGCGTCGCATACGTCCATTGAACGCCGTTCCCGCGTCGGGCGCCCGGGGAGAGCCGGGGCACGGAAAACGGCGGCGGGGCGGCGAGCGCGGCCCCGCCGCCGTGGTGCGCTAGGGCCTGGGCCGGAAGACGGGCCCTAGCGCACGTGCGCCTTGACCTGGCTATAGACCTCCTGGTCACTCCGCAGCTCACTATGGTTGAGGCAGGCGGTGGTGCTGTTGACGGCACCAGAGAGGGCAACACTGCTTTGAGGGTTGATGACGCTGTCGCAGGGTGAGCCCCACGTGGCGTAGCGGGGGGAGCCTGGGGTCTCGTCACCGGAGTTGAGGTCGCTCAGGAAGTCGGATCCCGGTCGCATCTCGAAACAAGGGGCGCCGCCGCACCAGTTTGCGGTGTTGGTTCCGTGGTTGGGTCCTGCGAGGGAGACCCACGCATCGACTTTGGAAGCGCCGCCGAGGTTCTTGGTGTAGTAGCGGGAAGACAGGGCGCCCATCGAGTGGGTGATGACATCGACCTTCGAGGCGTGAGTGAGGGCCAGGACGCGGTCGATCTCGTCGGCGAGCTGGGCGGCGGTCGTGGCGTTGGACTGTGTGGCGTTGTAGGTCCACTGATCGAGGTGGCCGGTCGGCCAGCCGTCGGCCCGGAAGCGGCCGGCCATGGTCTCCCAGGTGGAGCCGTCGGAGTTCCAGCCGTGGACGAAGACGATGGGATCGGGACGGACAGCCTCTGGCTGGTCGCCCACCGCGGACGCGGGAGTGGGAAGGAGAGGCGTGACCGCCAAGAGGAGCGCGGGCACGCTCCGCAACAGGTTCCTGATCATGAGAGGTTTGTAGCGTGCCCGGTGATAGCACCCACAGGACCTGGTCTGCACCTCACCCACCTGGGGGCGGTGTTTCACCGCAGAAACGTGACTTCGAGGAAGACTCCGCGGGCTCGGAGCGGGTCAAGGGGAGCTACCGTGTCCGGCCAGGCGGTGAGTAGCTGTTTTACGTTCACCTCGTTGCGCGCGAGGGCCTCCAGCGGCCCCGTAGCCGCCGGTCACATCGGCGCCCTGCATCGCGCGCCAGGCGGCGGACGTGGTGAGCTGCCCCCAGTGTGGTGCGCCCGCACCGGGGGCAGGTCAGGAGCCGTCAGCCGAGCGCGTTGAGGACGGCGTCCGCCATGGCCCGTTCGCCGGCCGCGTTGGGGTGGAACGGCGCTGCGGCGCTGCTGGAGAGCGGCTCCATCCAGCGGGTGCCGACCGGCTTGCAGGCGTCGTGGCCGATGGACTTGGTGTAGGTGTCCACGTAAACGGCGCCGTGGGCGGCGGCCTGAGCGGAGATCATGCCGTTGAGGCGCTTGTGCGTGTCACGCAACCAAGGGGCGTCGCCCTTGGCGATGGAGACGACGGACGGGCAGTTGGTTCCGTCGTCCGGCAGGATCGCGGGGTAGCCGGTCACCAGGATCCGTGCGTGGGGAGCCCGCTGCCGGATGCCGTCGAGAGTGGCGGCGATCTTGGGAGCGGTGGCGTTGATGGTGGCGGCGAGCCGGTCGGTGCCGGTCCAGGTGTAGCTGCTCTTACAGGGTGAGCCCGACGGGTTGAACAGGCCGAGTACCACGCAGCGGCCGATGATGTCGGCGAAGCCTATGTCGTTGCCCCCGATGGTCAGGGTGACCAGGTCGGTATCAGCGTTCAGAGCGTCGAACTGCGGGGGCGCGGAAGCGCTCTGCGCCGAGCTCATGTGCACGGTGGTCGCTCCCCCACAGGTGACGTCCTGGTGGGCCGCGGGGTTGAGCGCGGTGTTCAGCAACGAGGGGTAGTTGACGCTGGACCGCGTACAAGCCGTGTCGACCTGGTCGGGCACACCGGCCGCCGAGGCGTAGGAATCACCCAGCGCGGCATAGCGGCTGACGGCGGTTCCGGCGGTTCCGGCGGTTCCGGCGGTTCCGGCGGTTCCGGCGGTTCCGGCGGTTCCGGCGGCCAGGGCGGGGTTGCTGCCGAGCGCCGTAGCGGTGGCCAGGGCAACCGTGGTGGCGGTGAGGGAGAGAACGGTACGCGTGCGGCGGCTCGGATTGACTGAACGCATGGCTGTGCCTCTCGGGTGGGGTCTGGAGGCGCCCACGGGCCGTTGGCGGGACGGCCGGGAGCGCACGGGACCGACGGCAAGGCGGGCCCGTCCGCCTCGCCCTCGGCACCCGCGAAGGGCACTGCGCGCAGTTACTGATGAGTTGTACTGGCACGTAATATGCGGCCGACGTGCCGGAGCGTCAAGGTGTCCGACGGTGAATGTTGAAACGGCCACCACCGCGCCCGACCGATCCAACTCCCGCGCGGGGCAGGCACCATGGAGTCGCGCATGCGCCGCGGCCTCGGTCGATCGCCGCCCCCGGTGTCGGTGGTGCTGTGCGGCACGATGTCCGCCGTGAGCACCGAGATTCTGACGTCCTCACCCATGTCGCCCTTATGAGCCCGTGGATGAGTCGGAGATCGCTGTCAGGCTCTTCGACGTTCCAGACGCCACCGGGACGGCACCGAACTTCATGTTGTCCGACGAGCCGAGTGCGGGACATGAAGGAGTTCGCCCTTGGTTGCCCTCCGAGTGGCTGAGCATGCGGTGGCGGAACGGCTTGTTGCACGCCGGTTAGCGGCAGCAAGCTGTTAACTTCGCCCGGTAGCAGCGGATTGGGACGGCAGAAGGACCACTCAGTGGACGGCGCGGAAAGCAAGGCGCAGGACATCGGACTGCGCGCGTATGTCGGTTCGTTCGCCTCCGGAGGGGGCCGTGGGATCACCACGGCGGCCGTGGACCCCGTCACGGGGGGACTCACCGTACTGCAGGTCGTCGACGGCTTCGGGGACACCTCGTGCCTGGCCCTCTCCGACGACCGGCAGGTTCTCTATGCCGTTGGCGGGACCGGCGAAGCGCTGGCGAGCGCCTTCCGGATCACGTCCGACGGTCTTGTTCCGCTTGGGCAACCGGTCGCCGTCGACGGCCTCGGTCCCGTCCACCTGAGTCTCGCCGGTGACCGGCTACTGATCGCCAATTACATGTCCGGCAGTGTGAGCAGCCTGCGGATCGCGGATGACGGCAGACCGGTGGGGTACGCCTCTGTCCTCGACCACCAGGGCCGCGGGCCAGACCCCGAACGGCAGACCGGCCCGCATGCGCACCACGTTGCACCTGATCCGAGCGGCCGCTGGGTGCTCAGCGTGGACCTGGGCACCGACTCGGTACGCGTATGCGTGGCCGACTCGGCGGGTGGGCCCCTCCGGGTGCATACCGAGACTCCGCTTCGGCCCGGGAGCGGTCCCCGGGAGGTGGCCTTCCACCCGCGCGGAGACGTGGCGTACGTGATTCACGAGCTGGAACCGCAGTTGACGGTTTGCCGATGGGACGCCGATGCCGGGCGTCTGCACCTGACCGGTGAAGTGTCCCTGGGCTCGGGCGACGCCAGCCCGGGCACCACGGAGTACCCGTCGGTCGCGCTGGTCTCGGGCAACGGCCGCTTCCTCTGGGCGGCGATCCGGGGCAGCAACCTCATCAGCACCCTGTCACTGTCCGACGGCCCCGACAAGCCTCGCATCAGCGATGCGGCGGACTGCGGAGGTCAATGGCCTCGGCACCTGGCAGCCGGTCCCTCGGATCGACAGTTGTACGTGGCCAACGAATGGACGGGTGATGTCACCTGGTTCGATACCGACCCCGAGAGCGGGAGCCTGCACCTGGCCGGCCGGCTGGACGTCCCGGCCGCTGCCTGCGTCGTACTTGCCTGAGCAGTCGTCAGGAGCCGCCGCCACAGCTGGTTTGCGGCTCCACGGTCGGCCGGGCCACCCGGCACGCGGCGGCCGGTGCCCGCCCGGGACGGGGCCGGGCAGAAGAAACCGCCCGGCGGCGTGGGCAGCGAGCCGGACGATCACGGGCCGGGCCGTTCGCGGGGTGGGTTCACCACGCCCACTGCCCTCCCCTTCAGTGACACGACAGGGTCCGCCCGCGTGCGTGACGAAGGCGGACCCGGCCTGAGTGTTGAGTCCCTGACTCCCCCTCACACCTCTAAGGAGCTGCGGGTTTACTGGTGAAGGCCAGGGTGACTGAGGTGACGCCGATCGGTGAAGCAGGTGCCGTATCGACCGTCGGTCAGCGGTGGAGGTCGATCGTGAAGCGCCTGGTGCCCGGAGCGATCGTGTCGGCGTGGACCGAGCCACGGGCCCGGTCGAATTCCCCGGTGCCGCCCGTGATCCCGTTGTCGAACGAAGGGGGAGGGCCCGGGTTGAGAATGCCGAAGACCATTCCCTGCACGGAGAGCTGGCCGCCCGGGAGGTTGTAGGTCACGACGCACTCCTCCGCTCCGCCGTTGTCGGCCCGGGTGGTGGTGCAGGTGCCGCCGGTGTCGCCGACCTGCTTGCCGTCCTCGTCGAAGAGAATCGAGCGGAAGACGGTCCGATCACCCTGGGCGGGGGCGCCGCCGGGGTTGACGGGGAAGCGCGTCTGTTCCGCGAGTCGGCCGGTGAGTGTGATGACCCGGTCTCGGCCCTTGGGGTCGGCGGAATCGGTGTCCGTCGCGGCGGTCGCGACGGGGACGCAGGCGAGAAGGGTGACCAGGGCAGTGGCCGTGCCGAGACAGGCTGCTCTGATGGGGCGCATCGTGTGGCTCCTGAGGTTGATGCTCACGGATGGTCCGACCACGCATTCATAACCTCGACTCTGCCTCCGCCCGGAGCGTCCCGGACCGACCCACCGGTAGATCCGACCGATCGGACCAACCCGGGACGAGAGACGGGCCGCCCGACCGACCCGTCGTACCAGTGGATGACCGTCAGGACTCGCAGGGACCGCTGAGCGGGCTCCAGGCGCACCGGAAATGGGTACTCACCACCGCCAGGCAGAGGCAACCCGGTCCTCTCAAGACCACTGGTCGAACGCGGCGAGTACAGCCGTGATCCCATCTTCCCAAGTCGCGAAATCGGCCCGGATCATCGAGAGCGATACCGCCTGCTGGCGACGGCGACCGTCCATGACGAAGACGGCGTGGCTAAACCCCGTCAGTGTGGACACGTGTCCCACCCTGGTGAAGCCGCAGTCTCCCGGACTCGGGTCAGTGCATACGAAGACGAAGTGGTCCCGCTCGCCGGGCGCACCACCAGGCTCACTGTGACCACCCCATTGGTGACCGATCACAGTCTGGGCGGCGGGCGGGCAGGGCGCAAGCGGTCACCACCAAGTCGGCACCGCAGAGCGCGAGTTAGGTCGCTGACAGCGCGTACCTCCACAACGAGGTTCGACTGGAGGCCGCAGAAGTGTCGCGGACACTGGAAGTTCTCCCCCGGTGTGGTGTGTGCGGCCGTGCCGGATGACGCTCTGGTCTGCATAGGCGGCCGCCGACGCGGGGTGCCGCTGCCGTCTCAAGGGTCCCGTAGCGAGGTGATCAGCCGCAGGAGGGCGTTGCGGCGGACTGGTGCCACCAGAGCGTGGGCCATCCGGGCACAGGCCAGCGCGAGATCGACGGACGAGCGTGCTGAGGCGTGCTCGTCCGCCACCTTGTCCCCGGACGCTGGGCCCACCCGCTCCCCGCTCAGACGCGGCCGTGACTGCGCTCTACCGGCTCAACGGGGAATCTCTCGCCAAGCGCTTGGTGCCTCGGATCTCCGCTTTGCCGCCATCCGACAAGGGCTGGTGCGACACGGAACTTTCGGACATCGGTTCCGGTATCCGATATGGCGGCATGCTAAAGATGGGACAAGCAATCCCAAACTAGGAGGTATGCGACGATGCGTTCAACTCTTCTCCGTGTAGCGGCGCTGGGTGCCGCGGCAGCTCTGGCTCTCTGCGGTGCCGGCGCCGCCAGCGCCGACGGCGTGGGCAACGCCGGCATCGGGAACTCGGGAGTGGGCAACGCCGGCATCTGGAATTCGGGCATCGGCAACGCCGGCGTTGACAACTCGGGAGTGGGCAACGCGGGCCTCGGCAATACGGGCATCGGCAGCCACGGCATCGGGAACTCGGGCATCGGTAGCTCCGGCATCGGCAACTGAGACGGCCTTACTGCGCCGCTCCCTCAGTCTCGCAACGCGCTTGGGAAAGCCGGGTCAGTCCCGCTCCCCCAGCTGAGACAGGAGGCATGCCTCGGAGGAGCACGGACGGCGGCGGTAGGCCACGCCGCCGTCCGGTCGTAGCAGCACGGGCCCAGCCGAACGGCACTGCAACGCCGATCTGCTGCTCGCAGCCCGAGACGGCTGCACCAGCCTGCTACACGAGCAGTCCCCGTGTGCCGCCGGGTCCGTGCGAATACTGCGCGATCGGCGAGCAGCAGGGCCTTGCCCCCTTTGCCACGAGGAGCAGTACGGCGCAACACGACCTGCTGTACCGGCGGGCCCCGACGGGTGCAAGTCACCCACCGAGCTTCCCTCTGACCGCCCTCGGACCGACGAAGACGAAGCCGACGCTTGCTGCTGGTCGTCAGGTGGGGTTAAGCGGGTAGACGCCGGTCCCTTCGTACGCCGCCGGACTCAGAGAGTACGGTGACGGGCTCGCCGGCCTTCGCGGCCTGCCAGGCCATGGCTGCCGGATGGGTGACCGCCCAGTCGGTGGCGGGCCGCGAGCTGGCGTCCAGTGCGTGCGCACCGGTGAAGGGGCCGGTCTCGGCGAAGCCCAGGCGCGCGGCGTGGACGCCGGCTCCGGGCGTCGCGCATTCAGCGGCGCGCACGCCAGGGCCGGGATCAAAACGCCGCCGATGCCCCGGCAGGATTCGATGGAGAGGCCGGTCGAGAACCGGTCGGCCCGGTACAGGGTGACATGGCGGTGCCGTCGCAGCGGAGCCCGGCGTCAGCCCTGGTTCTCCAGTCTTCCTGAAGCACCATGAGATAGGGCCCCGCCGCGATGCCGCCAGGGGTGAGGTCGAGTTCGGCGGTCTGGAAGATGTCGAGAACGTGCCACCGGCTCCGTCCCCGGGACATCAGCGGCCACCCACGGCCGCACGAGGAAGAGGGGAGACGATCATGGCGATTCAACGGATGGACAATGTCGGCATCGTCGTCGAGGACATGGATGCCGCCATCGCGTTCTTCGAGGAACTCGGTATGGAGCTGGAGGGCAAGGCGGAGGTCGAGGGCCTCGTCGCGGACCAGTGCACCGGACTCGACGGCGTCCGCTGTGACATCGCGATGCTCCGGACCCCGGACGGTCACAGCCGGCTCGAGCTGGCGAAGTACCGTAGCCCCGCGGTGATCAGCGCCGGGCCGCGCAACCGGCCGCACAACATTCTGGGCACGCACCGCGTCATGTTCGCCGTCGACGACCTCGAGGACACCGTTGCCCGCCTGCGCCCTCACGGCGCCGAACTCGTCGGCGAGATCGCCCGGTTCGAGGACAGCTATCTGCTCTGCTACGTCCGCGGCCCGGAGGGCATCATCGTCGGACTGGCCGAGCAACTGCGGTGAGAAGGAGGGCAGGTCAGGACCACTGGGTGCCTGCACGTCACCTGACGGGGCGCGTCACAGGCTCGGGTGGCGGTGGGTGGGGAGGCCGTCGAGGACCTTGAGCAGCACGGGCAGGTCCGGCAGTACGGTGGCGGCGGTGGTGAGCGGGTTGTCGGCGAGGACGGTGAGATCCGCCGACCTGGTGGAGCTCTCGCCGATGATCCGGGTGTAGACCTCGAGGCCCGGCCAGAAGGCGTGCGCGAACTCACCGTGGCAGTCGGGGAGTTCCAGCCGACGCCCCCATGGCCGTCTACGCCACCGACATCGTGGTGCGCCGTTGCCGCTACGACGGCCTCGCCCCTCGCGGACGAGACTCCGCGGAGCCCCTTCCAGTACACCGGTCTAGGTCCTGTTTGGAGTTC